>NZ_BTTW01000003.1:600000-900000 GCF_036245865.1 Corallococcus caeni
CGTGCTCCAGCTCCGTGCGGGGCGCGACGTAGGCGCTGCTTCGGGTCGCGTGGGCTTCAGGCGTGGGGAGCGCCCGCACGTCGACCTTGCCGGTGGGGCCCAGGGGAAGGGCGTCCACGACGATGAAGGTCCGGGGCAGCATGGCTTCGGGGAGCCATGCCCGGAGGTGCTCGCGGAGCTGCTCCGTCCCGGGAACGGCCCGCGCGTCCTTCGGCGCGAACCAGGCCACGAAGGAGACGTCCTGGCCCTCGGCATCAGTGGTGCTCCGCGCCATGACGTGCGCGGCCCCGACGTGCGGATGGGTCAGCAGTGCGGCGGTGATCTCCGCGGGCTCGATGCGGATGCCGCGGACCTTCACCTGACGGTCGGAACGGCCGTGGAACTCCAGCGAGCCATCCGGCAACCGGCGGCCCAGGTCCCCCGTGCGATACAGCCGCTCACCGCCGAAGCGGGAGAACGGATCCGGAATGAAGCGGTCGGCGGTCAGGTCCGGAGTGCCCACGTAGCCGCGAGCCAACCCCGGTCCGCCGATGAACAGCTCTCCCGTCTCGCCCTCCGCCACGGGCCGCAGCTCTGGACCCAGGACGTGGACCTCCACGCCATCGATGGGCCGCCCGATGGAAGGCAGCCGTTCGTCGGGCGCCTCGTCGCTGGGAGGGACGACGCCGGACGTGCTGTAGATGGTGCACTCGGCGGGGCCGTAGCCGTTCACGAGCTGGAACGGCAGTCCAGGCCTGGGGCGCAGGTGCAGCCGGTCACCGCCGGTGAGCACCCAGCGCAGGGGGCAGGACTCGGGCCAGGGCAGGGGGAGGACGCGCTCGGCAAGGGGCGTGGGCAGGAAGACGCAGGTGATGTCCCGGGCCAGCAGCCAGTCCTGAAGCTTCTGGGGCGACAGGCGGGTCTCCTCGTCGGGAGGCAGCTCCAGGCGGGCGCCCGAGGCCAGCGACGGCAGGAGGGCCATGACCAACGCGTCGAAGCCCGGCGAGGCAACCACGCCGATGCGATCCGCTGGCGAGAGACCGAACGTGTCGCAGTGGTACTCGGTGAAGGCGGACAGGGCCCGGTGGCTGATCATCACGCCCTTGGGCAACCCGGTGGAGCCCGAGGTGTGGATCACGTACGCGAGATGATCCGGATGGACGGGGACGCCCGGGTTCACGTCCGGGAACGACTCCAGCGCAAGGGCCGCCGGAGTCAGGACCTGGATGCCGTCCGCCGCGAGCCGCTCCACGGCCGGTCCCGCGCCGATGACGAACCGGGCCCCCGCCGAGACGGACATGGAGCGCAGGCGTTCCGGAGGGGCGGCCGGGTCCAGCGGAAGCCAGGTGGCTCCGGCCTTGAGGACCCCGAGGACGGACGCCACCAGCTCCACGCTGCGAGGAAGGCACACGCCGACGAGGACGTCCGGTCCAGCGCCCCGAGCCATCAGCGCATGGGCCAGCCGGTTCGCGTGTGTGTTCAGCGCGGCATGGGTGAGGGAGCGGGCCCGGGAAGCGACGGCGAGCTGGGAGGAAAGTTCGTTCGCTCGTCGCTCGACGAGCTGGTGGACGGGGGGCAGCAAGAATCCTCCAACCGGCACCCGTCCGAACAAAATCAAGCGTTTAGCGGATTTGGGCCGTTTTCAGGATTTTACATGACCCAGTGACACACCGTGAGACAGGCCTGTCACAGGGCCAGCAGCAGCCCGACGGCGGCACCGCCCAGTACCAGCCAGGCCGAGTTGACCCGCCAGCGCAGGAGCAACAGCGCTCCAAGTCCGGCGAGGGCCACCGTCCATCCATCCACCAGGGCCGCGCGTCCCAGTTGCCACGTCACCACGGCCATGAGGGCCAGCGAGGCCGCGTTGACGCCGTCGAGCACCGCGCCCGCGGTCCGGGACCGGCGAAGCCTGGGAATCAGAGGGCCGCTGAGCGCCACGAAGACAAACGCGGGCAGGAAGATGCCCAGCGTGGCGAGCCCCGCGCCGGGCGTACCGCCCACCAGGTAGCCAATGAACGTCGCGGTGGTGAAGACAGGGCCCGGCGTGAACTGGCCCACGGCCACCGCGTCCAGGAGCTGGGCCTCGGTGAGCCAGCCCCAGCGTTCGACGAGGTCCGCCCGCAGGAAGGCCAGCAGGACGTAGCCACTGCCGAACAGGACGCTGCCGACCTTGAGGAAGAACAGGAAGAGGCCGCCCAGGCTGAACGGCGTGGCGGCCGTGGCCGCCATGGCGGTGACGCCGTTGAGGGCGAACGGCGTCAGGGTGAGCGCCGATCTGGACGCAGGGGACGCCCGGAGATGGCTCCAGGCCGCCAGGCAACCACCGGCCAGGGCCAGGATGAGCAGTTCGTTGGCGCCAAGGGCGCTTGCGACGGCCGCGCCGATGGCCACGGCGACCCGGGGACGCGTCGTCAGGGCCGTCTTGCCAAGGCTCCACAGGGCCTGGAGCACCACGGCCAGGATGACGGGTTTGACGCCATACAGGAGGGCGCCGGCTTGCGGCAGGGTGCCAAAGCGCACGTAGGCCCAGGCAGCCGCCAGCGTGAGGAGCATCGCCGGGACGATGAAGCACACGCCGGCCACCAGCAGCCCGGGCCAGCCAGCACGCCGATGGCCGAGGTGGATGGCCAGCTCGGTGGAGTTCGGGCCCGGGATGAGGTTGGTGGCGCCCAGCAGGTCAAGGAAGTCCTCACGGGGCAGCCACCGGCGCCGCCGCACGAGCTCGTCTTCCATCATCGCGATGTGCGCGGCAGGGCCCCCGAAGGCGGTCAGCCCCAGCCGGAGGAAGACCCATGCGACTTCGCCAAGCGAGCCCCGGGCGACGTCGTGGGAATGCGTTGAGTCCATGCGCCGCGGGAGCCTCGTGATGAACCGGAACCAACGGAATCGCGGCGGATGGTGCCACGGCGCAAGGGAGGGGATGAGCCCCAATGAACCCCACCCAGGACCCCAGAGACTTAGTTTACATAACGCTTCTTATCAGACGTTTCGACTGGGGGTTCCCCAAGGATTCCAGGCGCTTCCCCGGACCACCCCAGGCCTCCATGGACGTCCCCGCAACCCGCCCGGCGGACCTCCCGAGCACCGACTCCGCGCTGGCCCCCAGCGTCGACCGATACCGTCGACCAGCCACCTCCGGCCCACGGCCGCTGGAATTGGGTGCTTCCCGAGCCCGGTTCCGGAACGTACCTTGCCGGCCCATGCGCCTCTTCCGACGAACCGGACTCGCCGCGCTGTGCGGCCTCACCGCGGCCCTGCTGACGGGCTGTCCCGACAAGACGCCCCAGGGCCCCGTGGACGGCGGCGCCACCAGCGCCGCGACGACCCCGGATGCGGCTCCCGAGGCCGTCGTCTTCACGCTCCAGTACCAGTCGCCCGACGCCGGCATGGCGCTCATCCCCCTGGCCCTGGAAGAAAAGCCCCTCGTGGAGCCCACCTCCGACCTGGAGCTGCGCAGCACCCTGGGCCTCAAGAACTACCGGGTCCGGCTGATGGACGAAGCCGACCGGGCCATGGTCTCCGACGACTCCGTGTCCGAGGCCGACGACGGCCTCGTGTACCGCATCCACCTGCCGCAGCCGCTCAAGACCGGCTACTCGTACACCCTGGTCGTGGACGCCCAGACGGGCTCGGCGTTCCAGGACTCGCGCGGCCGCGACGTGGACGACCTCCGGGCCTCGTTCCAGATCATCGGCGACAAGGAAAAGGCCAAGCCGCCTCCGCCGCCCCCCGCCAAGGGCGGCAAGAAGAAGCACAAGTAGCCGTCATTCCTGGGCTTCGGACTGCCCCGGCGCCTGATCCGGCAGCGGTTCGGGCGTGGCCGGCGCCGGGGTCGGCAGGTTCAGCGCCGTGCGGAGCTCCCGCAGCTTCGCCTGGATGAGCCGCATGTTCCCCGGGCCCATCCGCAGCAGGTGCTTCTGGGCCTTGCTCAGCCCCTCCAGCTCCGGCGACGCGTAGACATACAGCGCGCCCTTGGGCATCACCTCCACCGGCCCCTTCGGCACCGGCACCGCCAGCAGATGCTGGATGGCCCGGCCGAAGGCCGTCTCGAAGCCCTGATCCGGCGGCGCGATCTCCCGGTACGCCTGGTCGATGAGCGGCTTCAGCTCCCGGTACACCATCGCCGCGCCGGACGCGTCCAGCGAGCCCAGCACCCGGGCCACCAGGTCGTAGCGCGCGTAGCTCAGCGGCGCGATCTCCGAGCGCCCGTCCGCCCCGGCCGCGCCCACCTGGAACGCCCCCACGGGCGCCATGAACAACAGCGAGGCCCGGGGGCTCTCGCCGTCGGCGATGTTGCTCACGGACGCGGTGAACCGGCGCGCCAGGTCGCGCTCCTGGAGCCACCGCGCCAGCTCCGGATCCACCGACAGCTTGCCCACCAGGTCGCGGATCCGCCCGTCGCTCTCCGGCAACGACACCTCCGGGGGTGCCTCCGCCATGCCCGCGTCCACCACCGGGGGCGCCGTCACCACGGGCGGCTGCTCGCTCTGGCGCCTCAGGCCGAAGTACGAGGCCGCCACGCCCACGACCATCAGCGCGATCAGGATGCCCAGCACCTTGCCCCGCGACGGCGCCTTGGGCGGCTCGGCCTCCGGCGGCGGTGGGACTCCTCCAGGGCCTGGGTTCACGAAGTTCGGATCACTCATGGTGCCGGACCTTACAGACAGGCCTCCGAGCCATTCCACGCGGGCGTGAACAAACCGCGCCGCCGGTGTTCACCGCGCGGAGAGGACCTCGTCCGGCAGGCGCCAGAGCTGGCCGTCCTCGGACGACAGGATGAAGCCGCCGGGCAGCAGGTGCACGGACGTGACGGTCTCCGTGGGCAGCGGCAACTCCCACGCGCACACGGGCCGCAGCGAGTCGGGGTCCAGTTGAAGCAGGTACCACTCCCCCGCCTCCAACAGGTCCTCCACCGCCACCAGCACCGCCCCCGCCGTCACCAGGCCTGTGTACCCCGTGGCCAGCGTGCCCTGTTCCGGCAGCAGGAACTCCGCAGCCATCCGGGCCTCCGGATACGTCCAGCGCCGCACCCAGGTGCCGCCCACGCCGATGAAGCCCGAGCCGTCCGGCAGGAAGCCCGCCGGATAGAACGGCGCATCCACCGACGCGACCGCCGCGCCGCGCTCGAGCCCCGCCGCGCCACGCTCCACGAACGTGAGCCACGTGCCCTCCTGGCCCTGGCTCACCGCCACGCCCATCACCGGCAGGCTCGGGTGCGGCATCCATTCGTACAGCCCGTCCAGGTCGTCCTCGCCCACGGGCGGCATGGCGAGCTCGAGCCCGGCCTCCGTCCCCGCGACGTCTGATAACGTTTGGGCATCCAGGACGTGCACGGACGCCCGCCCGTCCCGCGCGCCGCTCGTCCACAGGCCCTGGCCGGTGACGTCGAACCCCAGCGCCTGCGTGGGCCGCGTCCAGGCCCGCGCGGGCGTCTCCACCGGACCGCCGTCCGGAGACTGGCCCACCATTTCAATCCGGCCCGGTCCCAGCACCGCCGCGCCCCGCAGCGATGGATGCAGCGCCACCAACTGCGCCGTCCGGGGCAGTTCCAGCGCATGCCCGGGCGGCCAGGCCTCCGTCGCCCCGAGCACGGCCAGGCGCCGCGTGCCCACGGCCAGGCCCACCGCTTCGGCCGTGGGCGTCAGCACGAAGCCGTCGCCCGCCCACTCCGCGTCCGTCAGCGGCAGGGCCGTGAGCCGGGTGAGCGCCACGCGGCGGCTGGGAATGCCCCAGAGGGTGCCGGGCCGCGGCCGGCCGACCCAGGGCACGACCTGGCCGCTCAGGAATCCTGCTCCATGGCCCGCACGCGCGCGAGCGTGTCCAGGTCGCGTTCGGTGGGGCCCAGCTCCAAGAGCAGCCGGCTCACGTCGTAGAGCAGGTCCCCGCGCTCGAAGACCTTCAGCCGGGGGACGTCCAGGTTCAGGTCGTCCGCGCCCTTGTTGTACGCGAGGTCCATCAGCGACCGGAGCTGGAACGAGTCGTAGAGGTTGTACTCCACCAGGTAGCGCAGGGCCTCCACGTCGCCGCGCCGCAGGTACGCGCGCCACAGCAGCACCGCGTCGTAGCCGTTGACGCCCTTCAGGTGCGGCGGCCGGCCCACGCCCAGCTTGTCTTCAATCTCCTTCAGCCCGCCGCCCATCCCCAGCCGCCGCGTGACGAAGCGCAGGTCGATGTGCGCCTCCGGCACCGGGAAGTTCTTCGCGCCGAAGTACTCCTTCAGCACCGGCACGTCGAAGCACGAGCCGTTGAACGTCACCCACAGCCGCCGCGTCGCCATCGCCTCCGGCAGCGCGTCCATGTTCCGGCCCTGGATGAAGACGTGCAGCCCCGCGGCGTCGAACAGGCTCACCACGGTGGGCACCTGCGTCTGGCTGCCGTCCGTCTCGATGTCGAAGTAGACGGCGTCGTCCTGGAACTCCGGGAACAGGCGCCAGTGCTCGCGCGGCGGCACCAGGCGGGCCAGCTCCTTCAGGTCCTTGCGGGCCAGGGCCTCGCGCGCCTCCGCGATGCGCTGGCGGGCCACCGTGTCCGCCTTGCGGCTGATGACGATGCCGCCGTCCGGGAAGTCATCCCAGGTCCGGATGCCCTTGGACCACAGGTCCTTCTCGCGCCACGGCCCCACGCCGGGGATGTGCTGGAACGTGTGCAGCAGCATCAATCGAGCGCACCCAGCCTTCCCGCCAAGAGGTCGTCCAGGAGCGGCACGTCCGCCTCGCAGAACGGCAGCGCCTGCATCTCCGAGGGCGTGTGGAACGCCAGCTGGTGCGCGCCCAGGGGCTTCGGCTCGCCGGACACCAGCGTGGCCCCGTACAGCACCAGCTCCACCGTGAGGTCCGGGTACGTGTGCCGGCCCTCCCACAGGCGGCGGCCCACGGACAGCTCCACGTCCAGCTCCTCGCGGCACTCGCGCGCGAGGGCGGCTTCGTCCGTCTCGCCCGCCTCCACCTTGCCGCCGGGGAACTCCCAGAGGAGCGCGCGGCTGCCGCCGGGGAGGCGCTGCTGGACCAGGTACCGCGGCCCGCCGTCTTCCGGGCCGGGCCGGGGAATCAGCGCGGCCACGACCCGCACCGTCCGGGGCACGGCGCGCGTCACCCGCGCGGCCCCTTCTTCACGTCGTTCATGTCCAGCGAGTACAGGTACGCGTTGTTGGACAGCACGTACACCCGCGAGCCCACGACGAACGGCGGCGCGGAGATGCCCGTGCCCGGGTTCCACGACAGGCGCGTCTTGCCCGTCGTCGGGTCCACGAACAGCAGCGCACGCTCGTTGGGCACCAGGAGCATTCCCCGGGCCAACACCGGAGCCAGCGCCGTCCTATCCTTGAGGGGGAGCGACCAGATGAGCTTCCCCGTCTCCCCCAGGTAGGCGTCCACGCGGCCGTCGCCCGTGGCGAACACGACCTCGCCCCGGGACAGGAGCGACGTCAGGCCGCCCACGCTGGTGTTCCAGATGACGGCGCCGGTGTCCGCCTCCAGGGCGTACAGGCCGTTCTTGTAAGACGCGACGTAGAGCCGCCCCGCCGAGTCGATGGCCGGCGTGGTGTCCACGTCCAGGAACTCCGTCCCCGCGCCCGACAGGGACTTTTCCCAGACGACGCCGCCGTCCTCCAGCTTGAGGGCGACGAGGAAGCCGTCGGAGAAGCCGACGTACGCGGTGCCCTGGTCCACCCTCGGCGCGGAGGCGCCGCGGATGGTGAAGCCGGACGGCGGGTCGCGGCGGTACTGCCACACCCACGTGCCGTCCGTCGCCTTCACCGCGAACACCGTGTCGGTGTCCGTGGCCACCAGCACCAGGCCGTCCGCGAGCACCGGCACCGTGGCCAGCGACTCGTTGGTGGCGTACTTCCACTTCACCGCGCCGGTGCGGCCGTCGAGCGCGTACAGCACGCCGTCGCCACCCGGCATGTAGAGGACGCCCTCGCTGGCGATGCCGCCCGCGAGCGCCCGGGCCCCCGTGCGCAAGGACCAGGCCACCTGCCCGTCCGGCCCCACCGCGCGGATGTAGCCGTCACGCGTCTGGACGACGACGTTCCGGCTCTCCGGGTCGTACACCGGGGAGGCGGGCTCGCGCGGCGAGTATTCCAGCAGCGGGACCTTGTCGACCAGGCCCTTCCACCAGTCCACCTGGAAGTAATCCACCGGCGGCTGGCGGGGCGCCGCGGGCAGCTCCGGGTTGCCATACAGCGGCGCCCGGGCACACCCGGCCAGGAGCCCCACCCCGGCCACCATTCCCACCCACCGCTTCCACCGAGCGAGCCGCATGGTCATGAGCGCGCTACGGCTGCCCCGCGTCCGTGGCCGTGGCGGCCGGCGGCGCCGGCGTGGGCACCTTCACGCCCTCCGCGGCCAGCACCGCCATGCGCTCGGTGGCCTGACGGGCCGCGGCGCTGTTCGGGTGGTCCGTCGGGATCTTCGACAGCACCTGCGCGGCTTCGTCCTTCTTGCCCTGGAGGATCAGCATGCGCGCCTTGTGGTACGCGCCCATGCCGACGAGGTACTCGCCGGTGTCCGCCTTCTCCATCTCCTCGAAGGCGGTGATGGCCTTGGCGTAGTCGCCCTTGGCCTCGTAGGCGTAGCCCTGGCCTTCCAGGGCGCTCGCGCGCAGGGCGTCGTTCTCCGGGGCGCCCTTGAGGAAGGCGTCCAGGGACGCCAGGGCGTCGTCGTTCTTGCCCAGCCGGAACTCGGCCTTCCCCTGTGCCAGGGCGGCCGTCGTCGCCGAGCGCGTGCCCTCGTGCTCCTTGCGGAAGGCCGACAGCTGCTTCACGACCTCCTCGTCACGGGCCTGCACCGTCGCGAACGGGGGCTCCGTGGCCGTGGGGTCCGCCGGGTCCACGCCCGTCACGGGGCGGTCCAGGACGGTGAGGGCCTGGCCCAGGGCCATGGCGGCCGTCTCCTCGCCGCGCTTGGACACTTCGCTGACGATGGCGAAACCCACCGCGCCCAGCACCAGCACGCCCGCGCCGATGGCGAGGAACTTCTGGCGCTGCATCAACCAGTCGCGCGCGTCCGCCCCCACCTTCTGGAAGGCGTCCGGCTGGCGAAGCTCCTGCTGGCGAATCTTCTCGGTCTTCTGCTGGGCCACGATGAAGGGACCTCTCTCCGGCTCGACGGTGCTCTTCGCTCTGCTGGGAAAGCGGCGCACTGTAAAGAGCGCCCGCTGGGAGTGTCAACGCGTGAGCGCGGTCAGTCGCGCCCCGCGCGCTTCCCGCCCTTGCCACCCTTGCCCGCCAGGTGCGGCTTCTTGCGCGCCTCGCGCTTGGCCTTGCCTGGCCGCTCGCGGAAGAGCAGGCGGATGGGGACCCGCAAGTCGAACGTCTTGCGGATCTGGTTGGTGATGTACCGCTTGTACATGTCCGGCACGCCCTGCGGCTCGTTGCACGTGAGGGCGAACGTCGGCGGGGCCGCCGCCACCTGGGCGATGTAGTACAGGCGCAGCGGCTTGCTCTTCACGATGGGCGCCGGGTTGTTGTCCACCATGTAGTCCAGCAGCTTGTTGAGCTGCGGGGTGGGCGCCCGGAAGCGGAACTGCTTGGCCAGCTCCACCGCCACGTCCACCACCTTCTCCACCTTGGAGCCGTGCAGGGCGGACGTGAAGATGACCGGCGCGTAGCCCACGAACTTCAGGGCGATCTTGAGGTCCTCGCGGAAGGCCTCCTGGCGGCGCTTGTCCTCCGCGATGAGGTCCCACTTGTTCACCACGATGACCAGCGCGCGGCCCCGGTCCATGGACAGGCCCGCGAGCTTCGCGTCCTGATCCACCGCCGGCTCCGTGGCGTCCATCAGCAGCACCGCCACGTCGCTGCGCTCCAGGACCTTCAGCGCCGCGATGACGGAGTACTGCTCCACCTGGTGCGCGATGGTCTTCTTGCGCCGGATGCCCGCGGTGTCCGTGAGGATGAGCTGGTTGCCCTTGTACGTGACTTCCGAGTCGATGGGGTCGCGCGTGGTGCCGGCGACCTCGCTGGTGACGACGCGCTTCTCCTTGAGGATGGCGTTGACCAGGGTGCTCTTGCCCACGTTGGGCCGGCCGATGATGGCCACGCGGATCTTCCCGTCGTCCGGCGGCGCCTCGGCGTCCTCGCCCTCCACCTTCTCCGGGAGCTTGGACACCACGGAGTCCATCAGGCTGCCCATGCCCAGGTTGTGCTCGGCGGACATGGCGTTCACGTCGCCCAGGCCCAGGCGGAAGAACTCGCCGGCCAGCGACTGCATCTGCCCGGTCTCGTTGTCCAGCTTGTTGGCCGCCACGACGACGGGCTTGCCCGACTTGCGCAGGTAGTTGGCGACGGCCTCGTCCGCGGTCGTCATCCCCGCGCGGGCATCCACCACGAAGATGATGACGTCGCACTCCTCCACCGCGAACTGCGCCTGCTCGCGCACCTGCTTGAGCAGCGTGTCCTTCTCACCGGGGACGAAGCCGCCCGTGTCGATGAGGGTGAAGGCGCGGCCCTCCCACTCCGCGTCGGCGTAGTGCCGGTCGCGGGTGACGCCCGGCTCGTCCTCCACGAGCGCGATACGCCGGCCCACCAGGCGGTTGAACAGCGTGCTCTTGCCCACGTTGGGGCGACCGACAATGGCGACCAGCGGCTTCATGGAGTCTCTTTCGACAGCGACGACGACTTCAGCGGCAACGACGTCAGCGGCAACGGCTTCTGCGGCGACATCACTCGTAACCCAGCTTCCTCAGGCCCGCGGCGCGTTCGCTCCAGCGGGCCTCCACTCGCACGCGCAGGTCCAGGTACACGTGCGCGCCCAGCAGGCGCTGCACCGACTTGCGCGCGTCCGTGCCAATGAGCTTCAGCATCTGCCCCTGCTTGCCAATCAGGATGGCCTTCTGGCTGTCGCGCTCCACGTAGATGGACGCCGCGATGCGGATGAGGCCGCCCAGCTGGCCGGGGGGCGTGCCCGGGCGCGGCTCGCGCTCGGATTCGTCAAACACGTCCACCAGCACCGCGGTGGAGTACGGGATCTCCTGGCGGCAGTGCCGAAGCACCTGCTCGCGGATGTACTCCGCCACCAGCACGCGCTCCTGCTGGTCCGTGAGCATGTCCTCCGCGAAGAGGGGCTCGCCCTCCGGCAGGTGGCCCAGCACGACCTGGAACAGGTGCTCCACGCCGTCCTTCTCCCGTGCGGAGATGGGCACCACCTCCGCGAAGGGGAACTCCTGGCCGTAGAGGGCGATGAGCGGCAGCAGCTTCGACTTGGGGATGGAGTCGATCTTGTTGATGACCAGGAAGGTGGGCTTGCCCACCTTCTCCAGCCGCTCGAGGATGGAGCGGTTGCCCGGCGTCACGTCCAGCGTCTCGCCCTGGGGCGGCTCGATGAGGAAGAGGACCAGGTCCACCTCCTCGGCCGCGGAGAGGGCGGCCTCCACCATGTAGCGGTTGAGCTCTCCCTTGGCCTGGTGGATGCCGGGCGTGTCGAGGAACGCCACCTGCCCTTCCGGACGCGTCACCACGCCCAGGATGCGGTTGCGGGTGGTCTGCGGCTTGGGCGAGACGATGGCGATCTTCTCGCCGGTGAGCGCGTTGAGCAGCGTGCTCTTGCCCACATTGGGCCGGCCGATGAGCGCGGCGAAGCCAGCGCGAGGGGTCTTCTTCTGGGACTGAGAGGCCATACTTCCGGAGATGATCAGTGGGCCTTCCGACGACTGCACGGGAAGGCCCCGGGGGAACGGCTATGAACGGCGGACGGCTTTACGACGGCCGCGCCGTGGAGATGGTCAACTGCTGGATGCGCACGTCCCGGCGGGGACGGTCGTTTGAATCCTTGGGAAGCTCGTTGGCGATGCGGTCCACCACGTCCTGCCCTTCCACCACCTCGCCAAAGATGGTGTACCGGTTGTCCAGGTGGGGCTGTGGCGCGGCGGTGATGAAGAACTGACTGCCGTTGGTGTTGGGGCCGGTGTTGCCCATGGCCAGCAGGCCCTTCCTGTCGAAACGCCGGCCACCCTGGAACTCATCCTCGAAACGGAAGCCCGGCCCACCGTTTCCCCGGCTGGTCGGGTCCCCGCCCTGGATCATGAAGTCCTTGATGCAGCGGAAGAAGAGCGTCCCGTCGTAGAGCGGGCGGCCGTGCTGCACCTGGAACGTCACCGGGTCCGTCCAGGGCTTCTCCCCGGTGGCCAGGCCCACGAAGTTCTCCACCGTCCGCGGCGAGTCCTTGGAGAACAGGCGCACAACGATGCGCCCCTCCGTCGTCGCGAAGGTGCCGAACAGCTCCGTGCCCGCGCGGGCCTGCTCCATGAAGCTCATTGCGGCGCGCTCTTGGTGGCGGGAGCAGGCTTGGAGGCCGGGGCCTTCTTGGCCGCCGCGGCGGGGGCACCCTTGGGCGCCTTCTCACTCAGGGTAATCGTCTCCAGGACCACGGGCGTCTGCGGGCGGTCCTGCGCGCTGCGCGGCACGTTGCCGATCTTCTCCACCACGTCGTAGCCCGTGACGACCTCGCCGAAGATGGTGTGGCGGCCGGTGAGGTGCGCGGGCGTGGAGGTGGTGATGAAGAACTGGCTCCCGTTGGTGTTGGGCCCCGCGTTGGCCATGGCCAGGATGCCCGGCTTGTCGAAGCTCCGGCCGCTCTGGAACTCGTCCGCGAAGCGGTAGCCCGGGTCGCCATTGCCGGTGCCGGTGGGGTCGCCGCCCTGGATCATGAAGCCCGGGATGACGCGGTGGAACACGGTGCCGGCGTAGAGCGGCTTGCCCTTCACCTGCTCGCCCGTCTTCGGATCCGTCCAGGCCTTCTCACCGGTGGCCAGGCCCACGAAGTTCTCCACCGTCCTGGGCGCGTCCTTGGAGAAGAGCTTCACGGTGATGACGCCCTGGCTCGTCTTCAGGGTCGCGTAGACGTCCTTGCCGGCCTGGACCTTCTTGGTCCAGGGGCCCGCGGCGGGCTCGGCGGCCAGGGCCGCGAAGGCGGCAAGCGCCACGGTGATACCGAGAAGACGGTGCATACGGGACGGCCTCCAGGGCAGGAAGGCGCGGACCCTACCCCCCACCCCCCTCCCCCTCCAAGGGCTTTCACGCCGGAGGGTCGTCCGGTGAAGGACCTCCCGGGACGGGCGCCACCACGGCCGGGACCGCCACGACAGCGGCCTCCGCCTTGAGGCGCTCCAGGGTGGTGCGAGCGGCCGCCTGCTCGGCCTCCTTCTTGTTCCGGCCGGTGGCCCGGGCGTACACGGCCTCCCCGATGACCACCTCCACCTCGAACACCTTGGCGTGCTCCGGGCCCGTCTCCGACACCACCCGGTAGCGCGGCGACAGCTTGAGCCGCTCGTGGGAAATCTCCTGGAGGAGCGTCTTGTAGTCCAGGCGGCCGGCGCCGGAGGCCACCTCCTCCACCAGCTCCCCGAAGCAGCGGTCCACCAGCGCCAGCGCCGGCTCCAGGCCGCCGCTCAGGTAGACGGCGCCCAGCACCGCCTCCAGCGCGTCCGCCAGCAGCGAGTTCTTGTCGCGGCCGCCGGACTGGGACTCGCCCCGGCCCAGCAGCAGCAGCTCGCCCAGGCGCAGGCTCCGGGCCACGCGGGCCAGGCCCTCCTCGTGAACGATGCGGGCGCGCATCTTGGTGAGCTCCCCTTCCGGGACGCCGGGGCAGCGGTCCATCAGCCGGTGGCTCACGGCCAGGTCCACGACGGCGTCGCCCAGGAACTCCAGGCGCTGGTTGTCCTTGAGGTTCTGGTCGCGGTTCTCGTTGACGTACGTCTTGTGCGTGAGCGCTTCCAGGGCCAGGTCCCGCTTGGAGAACTGCACGCCCAGGCGCGCCTCCAGGGCCTGCACCCGCTCGGCCAGGGTCATCTTCTCCACGCGGCTCACTCCTGGGGGGCGTCCGGGCCCACGAGGCGCACGGCCTCGGGAGCGACCTTCAACAGGTCCGCCACCATCCGCACCACGCCAGGGAACTCATCCAGTTCGAAGCGGCCCGCCCACACCTTGCCCTGGGTGCCCGCCAGCAGGCCCCGGAAGGTGCGCCCGGCGATGCGCGCGGCGGCGAAGCGGTAGGCCCTGCCCTCCACCTGCAGCTGCGCCAGCAACTCCAGGCTGCTGCGCGGCGGCACCAGCGCCTGCGGACCGAACTTCTCCACCACCTCCACGAAGCGCACCGGCTCCGGGCCAGACGCCGCCTGGGGGGCCCGCGCCATCGGCTCGCCGAGCAGCGCGGACAGGTAGCCCGTCAGCGCGGCCCGCTCGCGAAACTCCGACAGCTCGATGACGTGCCCCGCGGCGGTGGCCAGCTCCTCCCCGCCCCGGATGGCCTGCGCGATGCGGAAGTTGCCCTGCCGGTCCGCCACCAGCTTCACCGCGAGCTGTCCCTCGTGCACCGACGTGGACAGCTCCAGCGACTGCGGATCCACGTCCGCGGGCAGGCCCAAGAGCTGCAGCTCCTCCGAGCGTCGCTGCAGGTGGAAGACGTGGTCGCTGAAGGTGTCCAGCAACAGCGCCTGCATCTCCTCCGCCGCGTCGATGGCGGACAGCAGGATGGGCGTCATGCCCACCACCGCCGGCGGCGCGATGGGGATGAGCCGGTCACCCATCACCTGGAAGGTGATGTCGGTGATGAAGTCCCGGGTGATGGGGTTCACCAGGGACGCGGCCTCCAGGTCCAGCACCACTTCGACGCCGGACGGCTCCTCACGGACCTGGAGCCCCAGCTCACGCAGCCGAGCGGTATCCATCAGGCCCCTTTGAAGGTCTCGCGGGCGATGATGGTGCGCTGGATCTCGCTCGTGCCCTCGCCAATCTCACAGAGCTTGGCGTCGCGCAGGTAGCGCTCCACCGGGAACTCGCGCGTGTAGCCGTAGCCGCCGTGGATCTGCACCGCCTTGTTGCAGCCGCGCATGGCCGCCTCGGAAGCGAAGAGCTTCGCCATGGAGGCCTCCTCCGAGTACGGCTGCCCCGCGTCCGCGAGCCGCGCCGCGCGGTGCACCAGCAGGCGCGCCGCCTCCAGCTCCGTCTTCATGTCCGCCATCATCCAGCGCAGGCCCTGGAACTCACCGATGGGCTGACCGAACGCGGTGCGGTCCTTGGAGTACGCCACCGACTCCTCCAGCGCCCCGCGCAGCAGGCCCACCGACAGCGCGCCGATGGTGATGCGGCCCTTGTCGAGGATCTTGAGCGTGTCGATGAAGCCGCGGTCGACCTCGCCCACGATGGCGTCGTCACCGACCTCCACGTTCTCCAGGATGAGCTCGGCCGTGTCCGACGAGCGCATGCCCAGCTTCCCGTGGATGGAGCGCTGGCTGAAGCCGGGGATGCCCTTCTCCAGCACGAAGGCGGTGATGCCCTTCTGGCGCTTCTCCGGCGAGGTGAGCGCCAGCACCACGAACACGTCACCCACCGTGCCCTGGGTGATGAACATCTTCGCGCCGTTGAGCACCCACTTGTTGCCCTTCTTCACGGCGGTGGTGCGCATGCCGGACGCGTCCGAACCGGATCCCGGCTCGGTGAGGCCCCACGCGCCCAGCCACTCGCCGGTGGCGAGCTTGGGCAGGTAGCGCTGGTGCTGCGCCTTGTTGCCGAAGACGCGCACGTGGCTGGTCCCCAGGCCGTTGTGGCTGGCCACCGTGAGGGCGAGCGAGCCGTCGTAGCGGGCGATCTCCTCCACGGCCACCGCCACGGCGAGCGAGTCCATGGCCGCTCCGCCGTACTCCTCGGAGACGAGCATGCCGAGCACGCCCAGCTGGCCCAGCTCCTTCACCACCTCCATGGGGAACTTCTCGTCCTTGTCCCATTCCCGCGCGTACGGCTTCACGCGGCGTTCGCAGAATTCACGGAGGGAGGCCTGGAGGGCGCGGTGGCTTTCAGGAAGTTCGAAGTCCATGGTCGGGTGCGGAATCTAGAGCGTGAATGACGGGTGGGGAACTTCAGACCGGGTGGACGCCGTGCTTCTTCTCCGCACGGGGCTGGAACCGGTCCGCATAAAGCGAATAACGCTGCAGCAATTCCCCGCGCAGGGAGTCGCCAGGAATCACGGCGTCGATGATGAGCTCGCTGGCCAGCTTGTAGATGTCCACGTCCTGCTTGTACTCGTCGCGCAGCTTCTGGACGTAGGCCGGCCGCTCGGCCTCCGGCAGCTCTTGAATCTTGTTGAAGTAGACGGCGTTCACCGCCGCCTCCGGGCCCATCACGGCGATCATCGCCTGGGGCAGCGCCAGCGTGGCCTCCGGGGCGAAGCCCGGCCCGCTCATGGCGTAGAGGCCCGCGCCATAGGCCTTGCGCACCACCACGCAGATGCGCGGCACGCTGGCCTCCGACACCGCGGAGATCATCTTCGCGCCCGCGCGGATGATGCCCGCGCGCTCCACCTTGGTGCCGATCATGAAGCCCGGCACGTCCGACAGGTACAGCAGCGGAATGTTGAACGCGTCACACAGCCAGATGAACCGGGCCGCCTTGTCCGCGCTGTCCACGAACAGCACGCCGCCCTTGTACTTGGGCTGGTTCGCGACGATGCCCACCGGACGGCCGCCGATGCGCGCGAGGCCGGTGATCAGCTCCTGCGCGAAGAGCTTCTTCACCTCGAACCAGCTGCCCTCGTCGATGAGCTCCGTGATGAGGGCGTGCATGTCGAACGGCTTGTTCTGATCCGGCGGGACGATCTCATCCACGCGCTTGCCGCTGTGCTTGGGCGCCTTCAGCTCGACCGTGGGCGGGGCCTTGGAGAAGTTCTCCGGGAAGAAGGCCAGGTACTGCTTCGCCGCGGCGATGGCGTCCTGCTCCGTCTTCACCAGCACGTCGCCCACGCCGGACACGGAGCAGTGCATCTTCGCGCCGCCCATCTCCTCCAGCGTGACCTTCTCACCGATGACCATCTCCGCCATGCGCGGGCTGCCCAGGTACATGGAGGCGTTGCCCTCCACCATGATGACCAGGTCGCAGAACGCGGGGATGTACGCGCCGCCCGCGGCGGACGGGCCGAAGAGCAGGCAGATCTGCGGGACGAAGCCCGACAGGTGGACCTCGTTGTAGAAGATGCGGCCCGCGCCCCGGCGGCCGGGGAACATCTCCACCTGGTCCGTGATGCGCGCGCCCGCGCTGTCCACCAGGTACAGGAGGGGGCAGCGCTGCGCCCGCGCGGTCTCCTGGATGCGGAGGATCTTCTCCACCGTGCGCGCGCCCCAGCTGCCCGCCTTCACCGTGGAGTCGTTGGCCATGATGGCCACCGCGCGCCCGTCGATGCGGGCCATGCCGGTGATGACGCCGTCGGAGGGCAGCTCCGGGTCCAGGTTGTTGGCGAGCTTTCCATCCTCCACGAAGGAGTCCGCGTCCACGAGCAGCCGGATGCGCTCGCGCGCGAAGAGCTTGCCGGTCTCCGCGTTCTTCGCGTGGTACTTGGACGCGCCGCCCTTCTCCACCTGGGCGATCTTCTCAAGCAGTGTCTGGTCTGAGGACATGGCCGCCGTCCCATACCAAGAAACCCCAGGCCTGGCTGCCTTCTTGCCAGCCGAAGCACCAGCCGTGCCGTCCAGAGGACGACGCAAGGGGCTACGACAGAGCGCTTCGGGGGATGTCGCGGGGGGCCTCCCTGCCTACCTTGATGTCGCACGGGGGGTGTGCACCCAGGCGGGCCACGAACCGCCCCGTGAACCGCATCCGGCCCTGGAGGGACCCATGTTCAGAGCGAAGAAGGCGAAGTGGCAGACGAAGGCCCTGGCCAAGAGCAAGCTGTACCGCCAGTTCCTGGCGCACCAGCTGCTCGACCAGCTCCCCGAGTACGCCGACAAGGCGGGCAAGGTGGCCCGGAAGTCCTGGGACAACTTCGACCCGGACGACGCGCTGCGATATGTGGGATTGACGACGTACAAGCCGGCGCGCGCGGGCCTGGGCGGCCTGGGGGCGTTCCTGCTGGGCGCCGCCGCGGGCAGCATCGTGGCCCTGCTGATGGCCCCCAGCCGCGGCACGGAGCTGCGCACCACCGTCAAGGACAAGGCGATGGGCTACATCAACAAGCAGGGCGTGAACATCGGCGGCGAGAAGACCGCGAGCGCCTGAAGCCAGTCTGAATGAAGCAGGCAGGGGCAGCACGGTCCGCGAGCAACCGCGGGCCTGTTGCCCCTGTCGCTTTCGTGGGGCCTAGCGGCCTTTATAGACAGGGGGACGCTTCTCCGCGAAGGCGCGGAGCCCTTCCAGCCGGTCCTCCGTCTTGAGCACCTCCTCGTACTTCTTGAGCTCCAGCGCCAGCGCGTCGTCCAGCTCCAGGCCGGTGCCCTCGTCGATGGCGTGCTTCGCGGTGGCGACGGCGACGGGGGCGTTCTCCACGACGGCCTCCGCGAGCTGGAAGGCGACCTCCAGCAGGTGCCCTTCCGGGGCCAGCCGGTTCACCAGACCGATGCTGAAGGCCTCCGCCGCGTTCACGCGCCGGGCGGTGAGGATGAGGTCCTTCGCGCGCCCGGGGCCGATGAGCCGCGAGAGCCGCTGCGTGCCGCCGCCGCCGGGGATGATGCCCAGCTTCACCTCCGTGAGGCCCATCTCCGTGGCGGGCGAGGCGACGCGCAGGTCGCACGCCAGGGCCAGCTCCGTGCCGCCGCCGAAGGCCGCGCCGTTGATGGCGGCGATGAAGACGCAGTCGCTCTTTTCAATGGAGCGCAGGGTGACGCGCAGGCCGTTGAGGAAGGCGCGCACCTCGTCCTCCGACATGGTGGTGCGCTCCTTCAGGTCCGCGCCCGCGCAGAAGGCCTTGTCGCCCGCGCCGGTGAGGATGACGGCGCGCACCGCGCGGCCGGAGGACACGCGGGCCACAAGCGCGTCCAGCTCCTGGTGCATCGCGCGGCTGATGGCGTTGCGGCGGCTCTCCCCGTCGATGGTCCAGATCTCGATGGCGCCGCGCGCGTCGACCTTGAACTCCGGCATCTTCGCTCCCCGTGACGGACCGCGGTGGGCGGCCCGCGTGAATGGCGCGCAGCCTGAAACCTGTTCCCCAGTCTGGCAAGCCGTAAACGGATAGGATTTCGCCCATGCCTTCGTGCCCAACGACGAACCGCCCGTGGCGGTGGCTGCCCGGACTGCTCACCGTCTCCACCCTGCTCGTGCTCGCCCTGCCGCTCGTGGCCCTGGCGCGCGGCGGTGGCGGCGAGCACTACACCTCCGGACGCGACCGGGGCGGCGGCGGCGGTGGGGGTGACGGCCTGCCCCTCTGGCTGATCTTCGACCTCATCCGGATCCTCTTCCTGTATCCGAAGGTGACCATTCCGCTGCTCGTCATCGGCGGCGGGCTCTACTGGCTCTACAAGCGCAACCTGCACCCGGACGCCACCACCCGGCGCGCGTTGGATCAGCGCGAGGCGGAGGCGCGCACGGAGGTGTCCGGCCGCGACGTGCAGGGCTGGGTGAACGCGCTGAAGCTCAAGGACCCGTCCTTCGAACTGGAGCCCACGCTGGAGAAGGTGCGCTGGCTCTTCCTCGAGCTGCAGAAGTCCTGGTTCCGGCGGGACATGACGCCGGTGCGCCCCTTCCTGTCGGACGCGACGTGGCAGCGCTTCAACGTGCAGCTGGCGCTGATGCAGGCGCAGGGCGTGCGGGACGCGCTCGCGGACATGAAGGTGCTGGACGTGCAGCTCATCGGCCTGCACCAGACGAACTGGTACGACAGCATCCACGTGCGCGTGCGCGCCAGCATCCGCGACACGGACGTGCCCGCGAACCAGACGGACGCGCAGGCCATGGCCGCCGCCAGCCGCGTGGCCCCGGAGGTCTTCACGGAGGTGTGGACCTTCGTGCGCAAGCCGGGCGCGCAGACGCGCATCGGCGAGGACCTGTTCCAGGGCAAGTGCCCCAACTGCGGCGCGCCCTACAAGGGCGGCGCGTCCAACACCTGCGAGTTCTGCAACGCGGTGGTGAACTCCGGCAACTACGACTGGACGCTCTCTGAAATCACGCAGGGCGTGGAGCACGTGCGCCACCACAAGCAGGTGGACGGCCTGATGCAGGCGCGCGAGGCCGACCCCGCGCTCAACCTGGAGATGCTGGAGGACCGCGCGTCGCTGCTGTTCTGGAAGTGGATCGACGCGCAGAGCCGCAACGAGACGCAGCGCCTGTCCAAGGTCGCCAACGCGGACGCCCTCACGAAGCTGGACGCGGAGCTGGGCCAGCTGGCGAAGCAGGGCCGGCGGCGCGTCTTCCTGGAGTGCGCGGTGGGCGCGGTGGACGTGCGCGCGCTGGAGGTGCACCCGGAGTCCTTCGACGAGGCGCAGGTCGAGATCCGCTGGAGCGCCCGCATGGGCGTGGGCCCCGTGAACGAGAAGCCCCCCAGCCTGCCCACGGTGCCGCAGCGCTGGGTCTTCACGCTGCTGCGCCGCCACGGCGCGAAGACGAACACGGACACCGGTATGTCCACGGACCGCTGCCCGCAGTGCAACGCGCCCACCACCAACAGCGCGGCCAACACCTGCGAGTTCTGCGGCACGGTGCTGGGCAACGGCGAGCGCGACTGGGTGCTCGCGTCCGCCCTCCCCTTCGAGTCCTGGAACGTGCACCACGCGCGGCAGACGAGCGCGAACGCAGCCCGCTACCAGCAGCGGCGCCAGGCCGAGCGCGGCACCGTCGCGCCCCCGCCCATGGACGTCGGCGGACACGCCCAGGGCGACGGCGACGGCGACCGGGTGGTGACGGACGTGAAGGAGCGCGAGCGGCTGCTCTACATGATGGCGTCCATCGCCGCCGCGGACGGTGAAGTCACCGCCGCCGAGCGCCGCCTGCTCAAGCTGTGCGCGGAGCGCTGGAGCGTGTCGTGGCCCAACGTGGAGATGGCGCTCAACGCCGGGCCCCAGCTCTTCGAGCGCCTCGTCCCGCGCGGCAGCCCGGAGGCGGAGGTGTTCCTGCGCCACATCGTGGACATGGCGCTGGTGGACGGCCGCATCGACCGCAAGGAGCGGCGCATGCTGCAGATCGCCGCCCAGCACCTGGGCCTGGAGGAGCAGCTGACGGCGATGCTCGGGGACCGCTAGTCACGCGGTCCCTGGTAGGGGCCTTCAGGTCTGCGCGCGGCGGGAGGCCTTCTTGTCCCGTTCACCCAGCGCGGCCTGGAGGTACTTGCCCGCGAGCTTCCGGCCGATGAGCTCCTGGGCGATCTCCCCGGCCTCCACCAGCTTGTCCAGGTCGATGCCGGTGTCCACGCCCATGCCGTGCAGCATGAACACCGCGTCCTCGGAGGCCAGGTTGCCCGCGGCGCCCGGCGCGTAGGGACAGCCGCCCAGCCCGCCGATGCTCGCGTCGAACGTGGTGACGCCCGCGGACAGGCCCACCAGCGCGTTGGCCAGCGCGGTGCCGCGCGTGTCGTGCAGGTGCAGCGCCAGCGTGTCCACCGGCATGTGCTGGAGCAGCGCGGCCAGGATTTCCTCCGTCTGGCGGGGCGTGCCCACGCCAATCGTGTCGCCCAGGCTGAGCTGGTAGATGCCCGCGTCCACCAGCTGACGGCAGATGTCCACCACGCGCTCCACCGGGACGTGGCCCTCGTAGGGGCAGCCCCACACGGTGGACAGGTAGCCGCGCACGCGCATGCCGGCCTTGCGGGCGGCGGCCGTCACTTCCTTCGCGCCGGCCAGGGCCTCCGCGATGGTCTTGTTGATGTTCTTCTTGGAGTGGGCCTCCGACGCGGAGATGAACACCGCGGCCTCCTCCAGGCCCGCCGCCTGCGCGCGCTCCAGGCCCTTGAGGTTGGGCACCAGCGCGGAGAAGACGACCCCCGGGCGGCGGCCCACCAGCTTGAGCAGCTCCTCCGCGTCCGCCAACTGGGGGATCCACTTGGGTGACACGAACGACGTCACCTCGATGCGCTTCTCCCCCGCGGCGACCAGGGCGTTGATGAGGCGCGCCTTGTCGCGGGTGGGCAGCGTGCGGAGCTCGTTCTGCAGGCCGTCGCGGGGGCCGACCTCGTACACGTCGACCCGGCGGGGCAGTTGCCCCAGCAGGCCGACCCGCGTTCGCGATGTCTCTTTCGGATCCACTTTGGACGTGTCCCGGGCCGGTCAACCGCGCCCGGCTCCCACGATGAGGTCGGTCGACTCGGGTGTCATCGGCCCGGAATCCAGGCCGCCGTGCACCCACTCCACCGAAAAGCCCGTGCTTTCCAACAGCCGTTCCAGTTCCGCAAGAGGATAGTAACGAAGCGCGTACGCCGCTCGCAGGACGCGACCGTCCGGCAAGGTGAGCTGACGCTGGCCGACATCGCGGCCACGCGTCGCGTCGAAGCGGCTCTCCTCCTCCAGGAGACTCCCATCCGGTAACCGCTCGCGGAACGACGCGCCCGGACTTCCGGCCAGCCGCTCGTAGGGAACCGTCTGGAACACCAACCGTCCGCCGGGCCGCAGCACCCGCGCCACCTCGCGCAGCACCTGGACGTGCTCCGCGTCACTGAAGGCGAAGAGTGTCGAATACCAGGCGTACGCGCCCCCCAGGGACGCGTCCTGGAAGGGCAGCGCCCGCAGGTCGCCCCGCACCGCGGGAAAGCCGGGGCGGCGCAGGCGCAGGGACAGCGGATCCAGCTCCAGCCCCACCACCCGCCCGGCGAGCGCGCCCTCCGCGTTGAGCCGAGCCGCGTGCCGGCCGTGGCCGCAGCCCAGGTCCACCACCGGCCCCTCCACGTCCGCGAACGCCCGGGACAGGTACTCCCCTTCCCGGGCCGTCACCGCCTCGGAGAGGTACGGCAGCGTGCTGCGCAGGTACAGCTCCCCGAAGAAGTCGCTCACGGCCATCGCGCGCCTTTATGGGACGCGTCAGCGCTTGAGGGCGGGCAGCTTCTCGCGCAGGCGGCGCACGGCCTCGTCCAGCACCGCTTCCGACTTGCAGAAGGCGAAGCGCGCGAAGCGCTGTCCCAGGTGCCGGTGCTCCGGGCCGTAGAAGACGCTGGGCGGGATGCCCGCCACGCCCACCTCCGTCACCAGGTGCCGGCAGAAGGCCACGTCGTCCGCGAAGCCGTAGCCGGTGATGTCCGCGAGGATGAAGTAGCTGCCCTCCGGGGAGAACGCCTGGAGCCCCGCCGCGCGCAGGCCCGTGAGCAGCCGCTCCCGCCGGGCGGTGTAGAGCGCCGTCAGCTCCTGGAAGTAGCTGTCCGGCAGCCGCAGCGCCACGGCCATGGCGGCCTGGAACGGCGACGCGGTGGCGAAGGTGACGAACTGGTGCGCGCGCTGTACGGCATCCCGCAGCGGCGGCGGCGCGATGATCCAGCCGATCTTCCACCCCGTCAGGCTGAAGGACTTGCCCGCGCTGCTCACCGTCACCGTGCGGTCCGCGAGCACCGGCACCGTGGCGGCGCGGATGTGGCGCGAGGGGGCGAAGACGATGTGCTCATAGACTTCATCCGCCAGCACCTTCACGTCGTGCTCGGCGCAGAGGTGGCCCAGGAACTCCAGCTCCTCGCGCGTGAAGACCTTGCCCGTGGGGTTGTGCGGCGAGTTGAGGATGAGCAGCCGCGTCTTCGGACCGAAGGCGGCGCGGACCTCGTCGCGGTCGAACCACCACGTGGTGTGCTCCGCGTCCGGCGGGCGCAGGGGCACGTAGCGCGGCGTGGCGCCCACGAAGGCGATGTTGGCGTCGTAGGAGTCGTAGAACGGCTCGAAGGCCACCACCTCGTCGCCGGGGTCCACCAGGCCCAGGATGACGTCGAGGATGGCCTCCGTCGCGCCGCTCGTGACGGTGACCATGGTGTCCGGGTCCACGGCGTGGCCGTAGAAGCGCTGCGCGTGCTCCGCGATGGCGTTGCGCAGGTCCTTCGCGCCCACGCCGGGGGCGTACTGGTTGACGCCGCCCTGGATGGCCTTCCACGCGGCCTCCTTGATGGCGTCCGGCCCGTCGAAGTCCGGGAAGCCCTGCCCCAGGTTCACGGCCTGGTGCTTCAGCGCCAGCGCGCTGAACTCGGAGAAGACGGTGGTGCCGAAGCGGGAGACGCGTTGCGCGAGCACGGGCCGGGGGGACATGGGTCAGGCCTCAAAAAAAGGCCAGCGCACGTCCTCCCCGGACCCCGGGGTGACCGGCTGGCGGTTCAGGGCCGGACGATAGCGTCCACGGGCACGGAACGCGCGCCCTGTTCCACCGCGCGCTGCCGGGCGGCCCGGGACAGGGCCAGCGCCAGCCCCGTCACCACCAGCACCAGCGGCACCGCGCACACCAGGTCGATGACGTAGTGGAACCGCCCCGCCAGCGTCGCGAAGATGAGCCCCATGCCGGGGAAGAGCATCACCCAGAAGAACCGCCGGGCGAACCGGAACGCGTAGAAGAGCACCACCAGCATCACCCCGGTGTGCCCCGACGGGAAGCAGTCCCGGGTGTACACCGGCGTGCGCATCATGGACTCCAACAGCGGCGTGAGGATCCACCCCTGGGTGGCCGGCCCGTCGAACGCGCCGATGAGGAAGTACCGGGGCCCCACCGCGGGCACCAGCGAGTACGCCGCGTAGTTGAAGCCCAGCAGCAGCCCCAGCCCCAGCAGGTACTCGTCGAAGCCGGGCGTGGGCCCCCTACCCCGGGCGTACAGGTAGATGCCCAAGAGCAGCGGCCACATGAAGTGCCCGTAGTAGCAGAGCATCAGGACGTCGTTGGCCCAGGGCGGCACCACGTGCGACAGCGCCACCGCGGCCTGGAAGCCGAACAGCTTCTGATCCACCGCGACCAGCTGGGCGTCCTTCACCAGTGGGTTCACCCAGTCCACGATGGGGCCCAGCCACCCGTGGGCCAGCGCCGACACGGGCAGGAGCCAGAAGTCCGCCACGATGGCGAGCAGCGGCTGGCGGGGGAAGCGGGCCTCCAGCATGCGCACGGCCGGCAGGCCCAGCGCGAAGAAGAGGAAGAGGAGCGCGTTGCGGCCGGAGTGCGGCGCCCAGCGGGCCGGGCCCACGCACACCAGGGCCGCCACCGAGCAGGCCGCCATCAGGACGAGGTCCACCTGCCGGAAGCGCACGAGCGCTTCACCCGACGACGCCAGGACGGGCCGCACACGGCCCTGGCTGAATGACCAGATGCTCACGCCGATTTGCGCTCCCCCGGCGACTCGGCCGGCAGCTCGCCGGCCCCCCCGAGATTGAGGCTCCGCACCACCGCGCCCGACCCTGGTGCCTCCGCGGACCGCCGCCCCTTCCACCGCTCCAGCAACGCCAGCATGGCCGGAAAGAACACCGTCGTCCCCAGGAAGGTGCTCACCACCCCAAGTAGGGCAATCTGCCCGATGCTGCGCAAGCCCTGGTGATTCGCCACGAGGAGCGCTCCGTAGCCCGCCGCGTTGGACAGGGTGGCCACCACCGCCGCGAAGCCGGTGTTGCGCACGACCCGGCCCAGCGACCCGGGGCCCTCTTCCTCGTACCGGTGGAACAGGTGCACCGAGTTGTCCACCGCGATGGCCAACAGGTTGGGCAGCACCACCGCGTTGATGAAGTTGAGCTGGACGTCGAAGAGGTACATGCCGCCCGCCAGGCAGGTCATGCCCAGGAACAGCGGGCCCGCCACCAAGAGCGCGCGCTTGAAGCTGCGCAGGCTGGCCAGGATGACCAGGAACACCACCGCCGCAGCGGACCAGAGGATGAACGGCCCGTCCCCACGCACCAGCGCGAAGATGCGCGCCGCGATGCGGTTGCTGTCCAGCACCGCCAGGTCGACGCCCTTCGCCCTCGCCCCGACCACCACCTCATCCAGCTGCGTCGCCCAGCGGTTCAGGTCCTGCGTGTCGTAGTTGGACACCGACGGGAACAGCAGGAGGAACATCCCCTTGCCGTCCAGCGCCTCGAAGCGGCGGCGCGCCTCCACCGGCAGCTCCTCCAGCCCGTAGGGCTTCGCGTCCACCATCTGCCGCAGGTCCTTCACGCGCGGGTCCTCCTGGGCGGACTTCGGCAGCCCGTCCAGCAGCGTCCGGATGCGGCCCATCTCCGCCGCGTGCCCCGCCACGTCGGACGGCACCAGGTCGCTCAGCGACGCGGTGCGCAGGAACACGGAGTTGGCGCCGTTGTTCGCCTTCACCTGGGCGATGACGGCCTCCACCTCGCGGACCTGCTCCAGCGTGTCCACGGAGAGGATGGCGGGGTTGAGCGGCGCGCCGATCTGCGCCGTGATGTGGTCGTCCAGCCGCGACGCCGGCGAGTCCCCCTTCAGGTTGCGCAGGTTGGTCTCGAAGCCCAGCCGGGGCGCGATGCCCACCGAGTACGCCGCGAAGCCCACCACCGACAGCGCCACCGCGACGATGACGCCCGTGGGCCAGCGCCGCCACTCCTTCGCCGGAGCCGGGGCCTGCTCCACGGCGGGCGCGGAGGCCTGGACGGCGGCGCCGGGGGCGGCGTCACGGCGGTACGGGCGGATGCGCTCCGCGATGGCGAGCAGCGACGGGCCCAGCGCATACGCGGACAGCACCGCCATCAGCACGCCGATGCCCGCGAGCAGGCCGAACTGCTGGAAGGCGTGGAACTGCGCCAGCACCAGCACGAAGAACGCCGCCGCGTTGGTGAAGGCGGACGTGAGCGCCCCGCTGAAGGTGCCGCGCACCGCCGCCGTCAGCGCCTCCTTCACGCCGTGCTGCTCGCGCTCCTCCCAGTAGCGCATCGCCAGGTGGACGCCGTACTCGATGCCCAGGCCGATGAGGATGGCGACGAGGAAGCCCGTCACGATGTTGAGGTGGCCGATGGCGCCCTGCGCGAACGCGAACGTCAGCACCAGCCCCACCACCACCGGCACGCCCACCACCGCCAGCGCGGAGATGCGCCGGGTGGCCAGCAGGATGAGCCCCACGGCGATGAGCGCGGACAAGAGGCCCGCGTTGGACAGGTCGCGGCGCATCACCGCGTCCTCTTCGATGCGGTTCTGGAAGTTGCCCGTCGCCTCCAGCGTCACGCCCGGGTACTTCTGGGCCGCGAGCTCGCGGCCGGTGTCGAACACCGTGGCCACGAAGTTGCGCGCGAAGTCCAGGTCCCCCGCCGTCCCCGACGGCTTGATCATCAGGTAGACCTCGGTGCCCTCCTTGTTCGCCAGCGTCTCCGGCAGCGCCGTGTCCGGGGTGTGCTTCTTCGCGATCTCCTCGAAGGTGGGCGGCACCGTGTCCGCGCCCAGGTCCACGAAGAGGGGGCTGGCGCGCTCCTTCTCGTAGCGGACGCGGGCCTCCAGGTCCTCCCTCAGGGAAGCGACCTCCGCCGTGGGCAGGAGAAGCAGCCCGTGGCGGCGGAAGAAGGCCACGTCATAGTGGTGCTCGACGTAGCGGACCGTCGGCAGGGCCTCCAGGCGCTGCTGGAACTCCGTGGCGTAGGCCTTGAGG
The DNA here is from genome assembly GCF_036245865.1 of Corallococcus caeni. Lineage (NCBI taxonomy): Bacteria > Pseudomonadati > Myxococcota > Myxococcia > Myxococcales > Myxococcaceae > Corallococcus > Corallococcus caeni. The sequence continues at coordinate 627,189 of NZ_BTTW01000003.1, forward strand.
GCCTCCGGCGTTCCTCCCTTGGCCATGATGACGAGGTATCCGTCACCGCCCGCCTTCTCTGACACGCGTGTCAGATCGCGAACCTCGGGGGCACCCTCCGGGAGGAGCTCCACGAAGGAGCCGCGGAACTCCAGGCGCGAGGCGAAGAGCCCCGCGGCGGCCGTCACCAGGGCGACAACGAGCAGCACCTGCCAGGGGCGCGACATCGCTGCCTGGATGAAGCCCTCGAACCACCGCTGCCGTCGCGCTTGGGACACCGTCTGCTCCTCTGATGCTGGCCGTCAAAGCAATAAGCCGGCCATGATCCAGGCCCCCGGAACAGACGGCCCCTCCGCACCCATTCCCCATGTGAACCTGTGTGTGCCCTGGGTGCTGGAGCATCCAGTCGCGAACAGAGGTCCGGGGGCGCGGCGTGCCACCAATGCGGCATCGCTGTCAAGGCGCGCCCTGACACGGATGCCCCACATGGCGAGTGATGGAACCGTCCCCGCCTTGACAGTGTGGATTTCCCTCTTTATTGACCCCCTCGCGTCGTCCCCCCTGGGTGTTCACGCGGCCGGGCAATCCGATCCTGGAACGCGCCCTGCACATGGAAAGCGGCTCGGATCACACCCCCCGACGCGTAAGAAAGACCACCATGAGCGACGTGTTCGACAAGTGCCGTACCTGGAAGGACTACCGCATCGCCAAGGCCACGGGGTTGTACCCGTACTTCCGGGCCATCGAGGCGTCGCACGGCGCCACGGAGGTGGAGATCGAGGGGCGGCGGGTCATCATGGTGGGCTCGAACAACTACCTGGGCCTGTCCGCGGATCCGCGCGTGAAGGAAGCGGCCATCAAGGCCACGGAGAAGTTCGGCACCACCTGCTCCGGTTCGCGCCTGCTCAACGGCACGCTGGCGCTGCACGAGGAGCTGGAGGCGCGGCTGGCGAAGTTCCTCAACCGCGAGTCGGCCATCGTCATCTCCACCGGCTTCCAGACGAACCTGGCGCTTGCCTCCATCCTGGGCCGTCACGACATCGTCTTCAGCGACCGCGCGAACCACGCGTCGCTGGTGGACGGCGTGCGCCTGTCGTTCGCGACGGAGCGCAAGTTCCGCCACAACGACATGGACCACCTGGAGCAGCTCTTGGCCGCGGCGGAGCCGGGCGCCGGGAAGATCATCGTCACGGACGGCGTGTTCTCCATGGAGGGCGACGTCTGCAACCTGCCCCGCATCGTGGAGCTGTCCAAGCAGTACAACGCCCGCGTGATGACGGATGACGCCCACGCCATGGGCGTGCTGGGCGAGATGGGCCGGGGCACCTCCGAGTACTTCGGCCTGGAGAAGGACGTGGACCTGGTGATGGGCACGTTCTCCAAGAGCTTCGCGTCGCTGGGCGGCGTGCTCGCGGGTCCGTTCGACGTCATCAACTACATCCGCCACAAGGCCCGCTCGGTCATCTTCTCCGCGTCCATGACGCCCGCGTCCATCGCGGCGGCGCTCAAGGCGACGGAGATCATCGAGGCGGAGCCGCAGCGCCGCGCGCGCCTCCTGGACATCGCGGAGAAGATGCACAACGGCTTCCGCGCCATGGGCTTCGACACGGGCGTGTCGGTGACGCCGGTGGTGCCGGTGCACATCGGCGACCAGGTGAAGTGCTTCCGCTTCTGGCGCGCGCTGCACGAGGCGGGCGTGTTCGCCAACCCCGTGATTCCCCCGGCGGTGGAGGCGGGCCACGCGCTCATCCGCACCAGCTACATGGCCACGCACACGGACGCGCAGCTGGACCAGGTGCTGGACACCTTCGAGAAGATCGGCCGCAAGCTCAACGTCATCCCGGAGACGCGCCCCACGGTGTACGAGCCGGTGAAGATCGCCCGGCCGGGCAGCGCGGTGCGCAGCAACAAGGCGAGCGAGACGTGGGCGGCGGGCAGCGCGGGCCTGCTCGCGGACAAGGGCTTCTCCCTGGATCAGCTGTCGCGGATGTCGTCGCGGGAGATGGCCGGGAAGTTCTTCGACGCGGTGGAGCAGCTCACCTGGCGCGCGGCGAACCTCCAGCCGGAGGACCTGCGGCGGCTGGGCGGCGCGCCCAAGAAGCTGTGGGAGAAGCGCAGCGAACTGGGCGGCGTGCTCCTGGAGAAGGGCGCCCAGCTCTTCATGCGCAACGGCAGCGAGGGTTCCGACGGCGGCAACCCGGCCGAAAGGAACTGAGCCTCCCTCATGGCCCACCCCGCCAAGCACTCCGACGCTTCCTCTTCCTCCATTCCCACCATGCCCTCCGACGTGCAGGTGACTCCCGTGCGCGGCGCGGCGGACCGGACGGCGTTCATCCGGCTGCCGTACTCGCTCTACCGTGACGACCCGAACTGGGTCCCGCCGCTGGAGATGGAGCGCCGCGACTTCCTGGACCCGAAGAAGAACCCCTTCTTCGACTACGCGGAGGTGGAGCTGTTCCTCGCCCGCCGCGGGCAGGACGTGGTGGGCCGGGTGGCGGCCATCAAGAACCCGCGCCACATGGAGTTCCACGGCACGAAGGAGGGCTTCTTCGGCCTCTTCGAGTGCGTGAACGACGCGGGCGTGGCCCGGGGCCTGCTGGACGCGGCCGGCGCGTGGCTCAAGGCGCGCGGCATCGACACCGTGCTGGGGCCGGCCAACTTCTCCTCCAACCAGGACTGGGGCCTGCTCGTGGAGGGCTACGACAGCCCTCCCGCGCTGATGATGCCCTACAACCCGGCGTACTACGCGGGCCTGCTGGAGACGTGCGGCTTCACCAAGGCGAAGGACCTGTGGGCGTGGGAGCTGTCGTCGTCCACGCCGCCGCCGGAGAAGGTGGCGCGCATCGCGGAGAAGATCCGCCAGCGCGAGGGCATCACCGTGCGCGCGGTGAACCTGAAGGACTTCCCCGCCGAGGTCGCCCGCATCAAGGAGATCTACAACGCGGCCTGGGAGAAGAACTGGGGCTTCATCCCCTTCACGGACCGCGAGTTCGACCACATGGCCAAGGAGATGAAGGCCATCGTGCGCCCGGAGCTGCTGCTCATCGCGGAGGTGAAGGGTGAGCCCGTCGCCTTCTCCATGACGCTGCCGGACGCCAACCCGGCGTTCCAGGCGGCCAACGGGCGGCTCACGACGTTCGGCCTGCCCATTGGCCTGGTGAAGCTGGTGCTGGCGTCGCGCAAGCTCAAGCGGCTGCGCCTGCTCACGCTGGGCATCAAGGAGGGCTACCGGCGCCGCGGCCTGGACGCCATCCTCTACCTGGACACCCTGCGCACCGCGAAGGAGCTGGGGTACACGGGCGGGGAGATCTCCTGGACGCTGGAGGACAACCACCTGGTCAACCGCGCCATCGAGTCCATGGGCGGCCAGCGCTCCAAGACGTACCGCGTGTTCCAGCGGCCCGCCTGACGTCCTGAAACACCTCCGCCCGGGCGCTGGTGGCACCCGGGCGGAAGGTGAAGCGCGAAGCTGTCAGGCGCCCTGCCCGGCTTCGTTACTTCGCCTGCGGCGCGGCGCCCGTGGCACCGGCGGCGGACTCCTTCACGGAGGCGGCGCTGGTGTTGGCGTTCTCCTTCTCCAGCTGGGCGCGCTTGGCCTTGAGCGTCGTCAGCAGGCCGTCGAAGCCCTTGGTGGAGAGGATCTTCTTGAACTGGCCGCTGTACGTGTCCACGAGGGAGACCTCGTCGGTGACGACGTCGTAGATGCGCCAGTCGGCCTTGGCCGACGCCTTGTAGAGCTTGTAGTTCACGGGCACCTGGTCCGTCTTCACGGTGAGCTGCGTGTCGACCGTGGCCTCGTTCCCCTGCACGCTCTCCTTGCCGTACTTCACGTCCGCCTTCGCCTGGCCGATGGCCTTCTGGGCGTACGAGGCGCGCAGCAGGCCCGTCATGGTGTCGGTGAACTCCTTGCGCTGGGCGGCGCTGAGGCCCGCCCAGGCCTTCTCACCCAGGGCGCGCTTGGCGAGCTCCTCGAAGTCCACGAAGGACTCCACGACGTTGGCCAGGGACTGCACGGTGGCGCCAGGGGCGTTGGCCGCCTTCTGCACGGCGGCGTTGCCGTTCTTCACCACGTTGAGCGGGCTCACGGGAGCGGCGGCGAGCAGCGTGGCGGCAAGCAGGGAAGCAATCATTTTGATGAAGCTCCGGGTTGAAGGTCAGGTGTGACGACACCTGTGAGGACTGGCAGCCTGGAAGGGTTATTCATCCGCCGCCGGGACGGCACCCGTGACGCGGGCCAGTGACGCCAGCCCCACACGCACGTCGTGCCAGCTCTTGCCCCGTTCGGCGGAGGCCTGGGCCAGCGCGGTGAAGGCGTCCACCAGCTCACGGGTGTCGCCGGTGCCCAGGTCGAAGGCGGCGTAGGCGGCGGTGGCCCAGCGCTTCGCGTTCTTCTCCGCCTCCGTGAAGGACTTCGCGCGCGCGTAGGCCGCGGCGAGCTGGCTCTGCACCTGCGTCACCTCCAACTGGATGCCGGCCTTGAGCGTCTGTTCCTGCGCGTGCATCTTGTCCAGCTCCGCGCGGGCCTGCTCCAGCTGCGCGTCCTTGATGGGGATGTCGAAGGTGCCTCGGATGACCAGGCCCAGGCCCGCGGTGCGGTCGTTGAAGGGGTCGTAGGCGAAGGGGCTGCGCTGGCGCGTGGCGCTGCTCGTCCAGCGCACGTCGTAGTACCCCGCGAGCCCCAGGTCCGGATAGTAGCTGCGCTCGCGGATGAGGACCTCCTGCTCGCGCGCGATGATGCCCGCGGCGATGGCCTTGAGCTCCGGGCGGCGCGCGTTGGCCTGCTTCAGCGAGGTCTCCAGGTCGGGCACCTTCACGTCGCCCTGGAGCGGCAGGTCCTCCTCCACCACCTCCACCTGCTCGTCCGGGCCCGCGCTGGCGAGGAGCCGGATGGCGGTGAGCGCGAACTGCTCGCCCTGGATGGCGGTGGCGCGCTGCGACTCCACCAGCTGGCGGAAGTACCCCAGCTTGTACGTGTCCAGCTTGGACACCTGATCCGAGTCCTCCTTGAGGAGCGCGTCGATCTTGTCGCCAGCGTCCTTGAGGCGCTTGGACACTTCCTCCAGCTGCTTCAGGCCCGCCCGGGCCAGCTGGTAGCCGTAGTACGCCTGGGCGGCCTGGAAGCCCGCTTCCGCGCGCACGCGCTCGCGCAGCGCCTCGCCCACCTTGGGCCCCTGCTCGCCCGCCCGCTCCAGCGCGGAGAGCTTGCCGAAGGTGTACAGCGGCAGCACCGCGTTGCCGGTGGAGAACACCGTCACGCCCACCTTGCCGAAGTTCCAGTCGCCCTCCAGCGACGCCTCCGTGGTGGGCGGTCCGCCCAGGCCGTTGTTGCGCGCCTCGGGGACGGGGCCGCCCGCGCCCAGGGTGATCTCGAACCGGGGGAACCAGGCCCAGCGGGCCTGATCATGGAGCGCCTGGAACTTGCGCAGCTCCGCGGTGGCCTCCGCCACGCGCGCGTCCTGCGTGCGCGCCCGCGCCACCAGCTGGGCCAGGGTGATGGGCCCGCGCAGAGGCTTCGCGCCTTCGGTGGGGCCGGGGGTCCGGGCCTCCTCCGGTGCGCCCCTGGGGGCACCGGGGGTGAGGTCGCCCCGCGCGCCGTCGCCCGAGCCGGGGGCCACCTGCGCGCCGTCGCCTGATTTGGGGGCGATGGGCGACGTCCCCATGTCCTGGGCTTCCGGAGTGGCCGAGGCCGGCTTGGGCGTGCCGGTGGTGGCGCTCTGGGCGGCGTTGCCCGGCTCGGCGGCCGCGGCGGGGTTCACGGTGGTGGGGACCGACGGCAGGGGCGCACGCGTGCCCGGCGTGGGGTTGGCGGCGGACGAGCCGCTGCCGCTGGGGCTGGGGGCCGGCGTGGTGCCGGGCTGGGGCGTGGGCACGGTGGCCGGAGACAGGCTGCCGGGCGAGGGAGACGCGGTCCCCGGCGCGCCTGTTCCCGGAGCGTTCGAGGGGGCCGTCGTGGGCGAGATCTGCGCGCCCGACACGCCACTGGTGAGCATCATTGCCACTGCGAAGACCCTGCTGACTTCTCTGCCCATGCTGTGGTCCGCCTCGTGTGCGGCCGGGCATATCCGGAAGCCCGCGACGGTGCAGCATTTCTGTGCACCCTTGGGGCCGGCCGGATGTCGGCTTCCATCCAGTCGGCTCGCGCGTAGAGGGCGTGACAGTCGCGGACATTCGGTACAGACAAAGCTTGGTCGGCGCGCGCAAGGACCGCAGAATCCCGCGCCGGTTTCGACGCCTTCCATCAAGGAAAACCCATGGCCTACACCGACCGCGTCAAGCAGATCCTCTCCTGGTACCCCTCCGACAACCCCGGCACGCTGACGAACCTGGCGCGCCTGCTCAACCACGGCACGCTCGCCGGCACGGGCAAGCTGGTCATCCTCCCGGTGGATCAGGGCTTCGAGCACGGCCCCGCGCGCTCCTTCGGTCCGAACCCCGCCGGGTATGATCCGGACTACCACGCGCAGCTGGCCATCGAGTCCGGCTGCAACGCGTACGCGGCGCCGCTGGGCTTCCTGGAGGCCATCGCGGGCAAGCTGGCCGGTGAGATTCCCCTCATCCTGAAGGTGAACAACTCCGACTCGCTGGCCAAGACGGCCGCGCCCATGTCCGCGGTGACGTCGTCCGTGAAGGACGCGGTGCGCCTGGGCTGCGCGGCGGTGGGCTACACCATCTACCCGGGCTCCGCGGCCCGCAACGAGCAGTACGAGGACCTGCGCGACATCATCGCGGAGGCCAAGTCCTACGGCCTGCCCACGGTGCTGTGGGCCTACCCGCGCGGCGCCCTGTCCAAGGAGGGTGAGACGGCCATCGACGTGGTGGCGTACGCGGCGCAGATCAGCGCGCAGATGGGCGCGCACATCATCAAGGTGAAGCCGCCCACGGACTTCCTGGAGCAGGCGGAGGCGAAGAAGGCCTTCGAGAAGGCGAACATCCCCACCAAGACGCTCGCGGACCGCGTGCGCGAGGTGGTGCGCTCCGCGTTCAACGGCAAGCGCATCGTCATCTTCTCCGGCGGCGAGGCGAAGGAGACGGGCGCCCTCATGGAGGACATCCGGCAGATCCACCAGGGCGGCGGCTTCGGCTCCATCATGGGCCGCAACGCCTTCCAGCGTCCGCACGCCGAGTCCATCAAGCTGCTCAAGGACGTGATGAACGTCTTCGCGGGCAAGTAGTCCCCGCGACGTCATCCGTGACGTGGCGCCCTTCCCGGCCCGGCTCCGCGCCGGACGGGCGCCACGCCGCGCGGGAGCGTTCCACCGTGAACGCTGGCGGACGACCGGGCCCAGGAACGGCCCCTCCCCCGCGGTCCCACCCTGGCCTCCATCCCGGGCCTGGATTACGCAACAGGGATGATTCAGGGTTCCAGTACGCCTGATGCCGGCGGCGCGCCTCCCGCGACCCAGGACTTCCTGTCCGGCGGCGGTGAGATGGGCGCCCTGGTGCGGGCCATGGACTGGTCGAAGACGCCGCTGGGTCCGGTGTCGTCCTGGCCGCAGTCCCTGCGCACCATCGCCAGCACCTGCCTCACCTCGGGCTTCCCCATGATGGTGTTCTGGGGACCGCTGTCGGTGAAGCTCTACAACGACGCCTACAGCCGCATCCTGGGCGGCAAGCACCCCGCCGCCCTGGGGAGGCCGGGCCACGAGGTCTGGGCGGAGGTCTGGGACGAGATTGGCCCGTGGGTGGAGCAGGTCCGCCGCGAGGCCCGCCCCCTCATGACGGAGAACCAGCGCCTCTTCGTCGAGCGCAACGGCTTCCTGGAGGAGACCTACTTCACCTTCTCCTACAGCCCCGTCCGCGACGAGTCCGGGGCCGTCAACGGCGTGCTGGACACGGTGGTGGAGACCACCAGCCAGGTGCTGGACGCCCGCCGCCTCCGCACGCTGCAGGAGGTGGCCTCGCGCGCGGGCGGGAGCCTCCGGGTCCAGGACGCGTGCACCCGGGCCATGGAGGCGCTCGCCACCAACCCCGCGGACCTCCCCTTCGCGCTGCTCTACCGCGTCGACGCGGATGGCACCCGGGCCCGGCTGGAGGCGCGCATGGGCCTCACGGCGGACGGCCCCTTCTGCCCGGAGCAGGTGAGCCTGGAGCCGGACGCGGCGGCCGCCTGGCCCCTGGCGCGGGTGGTGCGCTCCGGGCAGGCCGAGCAGGTCCACGGGCTCGAGGCGCGCTTTGGTCCGCTGCCCCTGCGGGACGGCGTGCCGCTCCCCACGTCGGCCCTGGTGCAGCCCATGGCCCGCCCTGGCGAGTCGAGCCCCGCGGGCGTGCTCGTGCTGGGCCTGTCGCCCCGGGTGCCGGCGGATGCCTCGTACCTGTCGTTCCTGGCGCTGGTCGCCGGGGGGCTGGGCGCGGCGCTCTCCGGGGCCCGCGCGTACGAGGACGCGCGGCGGCAGGCGGAGGCCCTGGCGGAGCTGGACCGGGCGAAGACGGCGTTCTTCTCCAACGTCAGCCACGAGTTCCGCACGCCGCTGACGCTGATGCTGGGGCCGCTGGGGGACGTGCTCACGGATCCGGAGCGCCCCCTGGACGTCCGGCACCGGGAGCAGTTGGAGCGGGTCCTGCGCAACAGCCAGCGGCTGCTCAAGCTGGTGAACAGCCTGCTCGACTTCAGCCGCCTGGAGGCGGGCCACCCGCGGGCCACCTTCGAGCCCACGGAGCTGGGGCCCTTCACCGCGGGGCTCGCGAGCGCGTTCCAGTCGCTGGTGACGAAGGCGGGGCTGCGGCTCCAGGTGGACTGCCCTCCCCTGTCCGCCCCCGTCTGGGTGGACCGCGATCTCTGGGAGAAGGTCGTCCTCAACCTGCTCTCCAACGCCTTCAAGTTCACCTTCCAGGGCACGCTCACCGTCCGGCTGCGCGAGCGGGGCGACCGGGTGGAGCTGTCCGTCAGCGACACGGGCACGGGCATCCCCGCGCACGAGCTGCCCCGCGTCTTCGAGCGCTTCCACCGGGTGGAGGGCGCGCGGGGCCGCAGCTACGAGGGGAGCGGCATCGGGCTGGCGCTCGTGCGCGAGCTGGTGGAGCTGCTCGGCGGCCACATCTCCGCCCAGAGCGTCCCGGAGGTGGGCAGCACCTTCACGGTGTCGCTGCGCAAGGGCACGGCGCACCTGCCGCCCGAGCAGCTGCGGCGGGAGCCCGCGCGGGACGACGCCCGCGCCCCGAAGCCGGAGGCCTTCGTCCAGGAGGCGGCGCAGTGGCTGCCGGGGGCCTCGGAGGACCTGCCCGCGCCCGTGCCGAAGGCGCCCCCGGGGCGCATGCGGGGCCACGTGCTCCTGGCGGAAGACAACGCGGACATGCGCGACTACGTGCGGCGGTCGCTGGAGGGCCGCTTCACGGTGACGGCGGTGGCGGACGGCCGCACGGCGCTGGACGTGGCGCGGCGGCAACCGCCGGACGTGGTGCTGTCGGACGTGATGATGCCGGAGCTGGACGGCTTCGCGCTCATGCGGGAGCTGAAGGCGGATCCGCGCACCGCCCACGTCCCCGTCATCCTCCTGTCCGCGCGCGCCGGCGAGGAGGCGAAGGTGGAGGGCCTCAACGCCGGCGCGGACGACTACCTGGTCAAGCCCTTCGGCGTGCGGGAGCTGGTGGCCCGCCTGGAGGGGACGGTCAACGCCGCGCGGGCCCGCGCCCAGCGCGAGGAGCTGGTCCAGGCGCTCAAGCTGTCGGAGACGCGCTACCGGCTGGCCACCCGGGCCACGAAGGACGCCGTCTGGGACCTGGACATCCGCACCCAGCAGCTGTCCTGGAGCGAGGGCATCCACACGCTCTTCGGCTACGCGCTGGACGCGGTGCGCCCCGGGCTGGACTGGTGGACGGAGGCCGTCCACCCGGAGGACCGAGAGCAGGCCGTCCAGAGCCTCCACGCCATCGTGGACGCGCCCGAGGGCAGCGACTGGCGCGCCGAGTACCGCTTCCGCCGGCAGGACGGCACCTATGCCCAGGTGGAGGACCGGGGCTGGGTGGTGCGCGACGCCACGGGCACGGCCATCCGCATGGTGGGCGCCATGCAGGACGTCACGCTGCGCAAGGCCGCGGACGACGCCCTGCGCCGCAGCGAGGAGGAGTTCCGCACGCTCGCGGAGGCGCTGCCCGAGGCCGTCTTCGTCACCGCCCCGGACGGGTCCTTCACCTATGTGAACAACGTGCTGTCGGAGCAGACCGGTCTGAGCGCGGAGGAGCTGATGGACCGGGGCTACCGGCGCATCATCCACCCCGACGACATGGCCGAGAGCGGCAGGATCTGGATGCAGGCGCTGGAGCGCGGCGAGCGCTTCCAGGCCGAGCACCGGGTGCTCTACCGGGACGGCCAGTACCGCTGGCACCTGGTGCGCGCCCTGTCCGTCCGGGACGCGGAGGGCCGGGTGGTGAAGTGGGTGGGCACGTCCATGGACGTCCACGAGCTGCGTCAGGCCCAGGCCCAGCAGCAGCAGCGCGCGGACTTCGAACAGCAGCTCATTGGCATCGTGAGCCACGACCTGCGCAACCCCGTGAGCGCCATCCTCCTGGGCGCCGCCAGCCTGATGCGCCGCGAGGAGCTGGACGAGCGCAGCACCAAGGCCGTCAGCCGCATCCAATCCGCCGCGGAGCGGGCCCACCGGATGATCCGCGACCTGCTCGACTTCACCCAGGCGCGCCTGGGCGGCGGGCTGCGCATCCAGCGCCGCGCGTCGGACCTGCACGAGCTCATCGACGGGGTGCTGGAGGAGATTGAAGCCACGCACCCGGACCGGGAGATCCGCCGGCGCCGCGGCGGCAGCGGCCTGGGCGAGTGGGATCCGGACCGGCTGGGGCAGATGGCCCAGAACCTGGTGACCAACGCGCTGAGGTACAGCCCCCGGGACACCGCCGTCCTCGTGGAGACCCACGGCGCGGACGACGCCGTGACGCTGACCATCCACAACGCGGGAGCCCCCATCCCCCCGGAGCGGATGGGCCTGCTCTTCCAGCCCCTGCAGCGCGCCAGCGGCGAGGTGGACCACGGCAGCCGCAGCATCGGGCTGGGGCTCTACATCGTGAAACAGCTGGTGGAGGCCCACGGCGGCACCGTCACCGTGACGTCCACCGCCGAAGCGGGCACCACGTTCACCGTGCGGCTGCCCCGCCACGTCCCGACGGCGCTCGCGGTCCCGGCAGGCCCGTAGCGCCCGCCGGGGCAGCGCCCCAAAAGCAAAAGGCCCGCGAGATTTCTCTCGCGGGCCTCTCTCACTTCAGTGTGGAGCTAACCGGGATCGAACCGGTGACCTCTTGAATGCCATTCAAGCGCTCTCCCAGCTGAGCTATAGCCCCTTCTTTGCTGCGTGCTGCCCGGTCCGCCGTGGGGGGCGGTCCGTGCCGTGAGGCGGCGCGACTTCTACGGCTTCTTCGTCCCCGACGCCACAACTTTTTGCGGCTTCGCGACGGTTTTTACCTTCAAACGGTCCGCCACTTCTTCTCCTTCCCGCAGCAGGTCGGTGAGGGACGCCGCGTGGTCCGCCGCCGCCTTCTCCGCCGCCGCGATGGACTGGAGCAGCCGGGCGAAGTTCGGGGGCAGCTCCAGCCGGCCTGCCTGCACGGCCTGCCAGACGGCCTCGCCCAGCTCGCGGTGGGTCTGCTCCTTCTTGTCCTTGAGGAAGGCCGCCTTGCCGTTGGCCCGCGCCAGCTCCGTGTTGCGTTCAACGGCCTCCCGCAGCTTGGCCAGCTTGGCCTCGGCCGCCTGGAAGGCCTCGTTGATCTGCCGCATCACTTCGGTCTGTTTCGGATCTGCCGCCACGGCTGTCACCCTCGGGAGAGGAGAAGGTCGTTCGTGCGTAGCGTGGCGGCTCGGCGACTGTCAACCCGCCTTGCGGACCAGCCGGGCGGCGAAGAAGCCCCCGCCGGGGACCCGGGGTGGCAGGGCGCGCAGGTAGGGGCCGTCCACCCCCACCTGGAGCTCCGCGGGCCACCCCTCCCCCACCGGCTCCAGGGCGAAGCCCGGGTGCTTCTGGAGGAAGGCCTCCACCACCGCGTCGTTCTCCTCCGGGAGCACGGAGCACGTGGCGTAGACGATGCGCGCCCCGGGCTTCACCTGGGCGGCCACATCCGCGAGCAGCGTGGACTGCGTGGCCTGGAACTCCGCGATGGCCTTCGCGGACAGCTTCCACTTCTGATCCGGCTCGCGCGCCAGGGACCCCGTGCCGCTGCACGGCGCGTCCACCAGCACCACGTCCACCGCGTCCAGCGGCACCGGGTGCGGGAACGTCACCTGCTTGAGGCCGAACTCGCGCACCCGGTCGCGCGCGTCCGCGAGCCGCCGCTTGGAGCGGTCTCCCGCCAGCACCTTCCCCTTCGCGCCCACCAGGTCCGCGAGCCCCAGCGTCTTGCCGCCGGCCCCCGCGCACACGTCCGCCACGGCGAGCCCCGCCAGGGTCGCCCCGGGAGGCAGGCACGCCAGGACGATGAGCTGGCTGCCCACGTCCTGCACCTGGAGCCGCCGGGCCTTCATCGTCCTCGACTCGAAGATGCGGTGGCTGGCGTCCGCGACGCGCAGCGCGTCCGGCGCACAGGGCACCGCCTCCGCCGCCACGCCTTCTTGCGCCAGCGCCGCGAGCACCGCGTCGCGCGTCCCCGGAGGCCGCGCGCGGAAGTGCAGCGACGGCTCCTCGTCCAGCGACGCCATCAGCCCCGCGAGCGTCCCTTCCGGGTACACCTGCGCCAGCCGCTGCGTGAGCCACCCCGGGAACGAGTACCGGGTGGCCAGCCGCTCGACGACGGACTCCGGGCCCTCCGCCGCGGGAGGCTCCGCGAGGGGCTTCGTCACCAGCCCCTCCAGCACCGCGTCATGCAGCGTGCGCGGCCGCACCGGCCCCGGCAGCTTCACCTCCGGCCCGATGCGCGCCCAGCCCTCGCCGCAGAACAGGCGCCGCCAGAGCGTGTAGCGCACCAGCGCCTGGTCCTCCGTGAGCACGTGCTTGCCGGGCGAGTGCCCCAGCTGCCGCGCCGCCAGGTCCAGCAGGCGCTGGTGCCGGGACAGCTCGCGCGCCGCCATGGCCACGAAGCGCCGCTCCTGTCCGCCCAGCCCCTCCGCCTCCCGGAGCGCCGTGGCGAGCGCGGCCTTCAGCGGCTCGCCCTTGAGGACGGCGATGTGCGTCTCCAGCGCCGCGGTGGCCGCGCGCCGGGACGGACGCCCCAGGCGTGACGGCTCATGCGGCAGGGGCCAGAGAGGGATGTCCACGGGTGACCTCGTCGCCTAGCCGCGCAGCGGCACGCACACGGCCAGCGCACCGGCCCGCGTCTTCAGCTGGGGCGACGCGCCCTGGCACAGGAAGAGGTAGCACGGCGCGGCATAGCGCTCCCCGTCCAGCTCCAGGTCGCCCTCCACCAGCAGGACGCCGTGGGCACGCTGGGGGAGGTGCCAGGAGAAGGTGGCGTCCGGCGAAAGGCGCAGCCACATCCGGGCGCTGTCCGGCGCCAAACCCGCGCAGCGCACCCCGGGCGAAGGCTCCGTCCATTCGGGCGCGTCAGCGGGCAGGGGCTCCCCGGCCGCGGCGACCACCTGGCGCTTGAGCTCCAGGAAGCGCTCCACCAGCCCCAGGATGTCGTCCACCTGGAAGGGCTTGATCAGCAGCGCGTCCGGCTCCGAGGGGTGCAGGACCTGGGCGACCTCGTCCGGCCCCGCGGCGCTGACGATGGCCACCGGGTGGCGCTGGCGGCGCGCGGCCTCCAGGACGCCGCGGCCGTCCGTGTGCCCTCCGGCGATGCGCATGTCGGTCATCACCAGCTCGAAGCGGTCCGCCGCCAGGGCGCGCAGCGCTTCGTCGAGGGTGCCCACCGCCTGCACGTCCGCCAGCTCGGAGACCAGCTCCCCCATTCCTTCGCGGAGGCTGGGATCATCCTCGACGAGCAGGACCTTCATCGCGTCTTCCAGCGCGGCGGACAGGGGAGCGCTTTCACGTTCGGGCGGCCCGGAAGACGGCATCTCGGGCGCCGGGTCTGCGTTTGAGGATGGCCCTCCCCGGACTCGAACCGGGACGCGGGGTCAGCCGCAGCGGATTTTGAGTCCGCCTCGTCTACCAATTTCGACAGAGGGCCCCTTGGGTGTGAGCGAGGCGGCCGAACGTATATCGCGCCTTCGGTTCGTGTGCATCCGAAGATTGCGGTGGTCCACGCACACCGCTAAAGGGGCAGCGCATGTACAACCTCCTCATCTCCCTGGCCGTCGGGCTGGCGGTCGGCGTGCTGGTGAAGTTCGCCGGCGGCTTCTCCTGGTGGGCCGGCATCGTGCCCGGCGTCATCGTCTTCTTCGCCACCTACATCGTGCTCGCCCGCCGGGTCTCCACCCGGGTCCAGGCGCTGATGACGACGGTGCAGAATGATCTCCAGGGCCAGCCCGCCAACCAGAAGGAAGCCCAGGGGCGCGTGGACCGGGCCGTGAAGACGCTGGAGCAGGGCCTGGTCTGGGACAAGTGGCAGTTCCTCATCGGGCCGGAGCTCCACGCGCAGATCGGGATGCTGAAGTACATGGTGAAGGACCTGGACGGCGCGAAGCCCCACCTGGAGAAGGCCAGCGGCCGCAACTACATGGCCAAGGCCATGGAGGGCGCCCTGCACTTCCGCCGCAACGACGTGCCCGCCATGAAGGCGTCCTTCGAGGCCGCGGTGAAGAGCGGCAAGAAGGAATCCATCGTCTGGGCCGTGTACGCGTGGTGCCTCCTCCAGCTGAAGGACAAGGACGGGGCCCAGCGCGTGCTCGCGCGCGGCGTGGAGCAGAATCCCTCCGACGAGAAGCTCAAGGGGAGCCTCGCCCAGCTGCAGAACGACAAGCGCCTGAAGATGAAGCCCTACGAGCCGCTCTGGTGGCAGTTCGGCCTGGAGGCCCCGCCGGTGATGCCCCCCATGGGCGGGCGCCGCGTGCAGTTCACCCACCGGCGCTGAAGTCCCGGTGGAAGTGCCGGCCCGGCGCCACCGCAATGGCGCCCGGGTCCCCTTTCGCGGCCCGCCGCGATCCCGTCGATGGCGCCGCTTCCGTGCGCGCGCTTCCGGGGAGTTCTCAACGGATCAGCCGCTCCACCCCACCTCCGGGAGCCCCTTCCGGAGCGGCCCGCGTCCGGCAATTCCTACCGTGCGCGCCGCCCGTACGCTGCAACGTCTTCCGATCGCCTTGTTGGCTGTCGCGCGGACCCCCATGCAACCCCCTGAAAAGAGGCCGGCCACCGCGTGAGTCGCGGGGCACAGGGCTTGCTCTCGGGCAGGGACACGCGGGCGTCCGGGGCGGATGGTTCCCAAAGCCCCCGCGGAGGCGGACGGGCTTGGCAGCCGGAGGTCTCGGGTGAAGTTTGGATGGGTGGGTGGGTGCTTGCAAGACGGGGCGGCGGCGGGTGCGCGTGGGGCGCAGGGGCGTGGGGAGCATCTGGATGGGCGTGGCGCCCGAGACTTTCGGCCTGCCATTTCGGGGCAGGCGAGCGGAGCGAACCAGTTCATGGAACGGCACGGCCGCAGCAGTGAGCGCGCGCTCCTGCTCATCATCGAGGACGACACCGGCGTGCGCGAAGGCCTGATGGACCTGCTCGCCCCGCGCTTCGACGTGCTGGCCGCGCCGGACGCGGACGCGGGCGTGGAGCTGGCGCGCGAGCACCGCCCGGACCTGGTGCTGCTGGATCGCTTCCTGCCCTCCGGGGACGGGCTGGCGGTCCTGGAGACGCTCCAGGGCGACGTGCGCACGGAGATGGTGCCGGTCATCTTCCTCACGGGGGACGCGGACGAGGCGACCCTGGAGCGATGCCTGGAGATGGGCGCCGTGGACTTCATCCACAAGCCGGCGAGCTCGCGCGAACTGCTCGCCCGCATTGACCGCGCGGTGCGCCAGAGCGAGCAGCAGCGCAAGCTCCAGGTGCTGGCGCAGACGGACGCGCTCACCGGGCTGGCGAACTTCCGGGCGCTGTCGGTCCGCCTGGAGGACGAGTTCAAGCGGGCCCTGCGCTACGGCTACGCGCTGAGCGTGGTGGTCATCGACCTGGACCACCTGAAGGCCATCAACGACGGCATGGGCCACGACGTGGGCAACCGCGCCATCCTGGCCCTGGCCACCCTGATGCAGGGCAACCTGCGCGAGTCCGACTTCGCGGCGCGCTTCGGCGGCGACGAGTTCGTCGTGCTCCTGCCGCACCAGACGTCGCTGGAGGCCGCGGTGTTCGCGGAGCGGCTGCGCTCGGAGCTGCGCGGCGTGAACGTGCAGCGCGGTGACGGGCGCCCGGCGCCCTTCGGGTTGAGCATCAGCGTGGGCGTGGCGGACCACACGGCCGACTCCCCGCGCGAGAGCACGGAAGCCTTGCTGAAGGCGGCGGACGCCGCGCTCTACGAGGCCAAGCGGGAGGGGCGCGACCGGGTGGTGGTGTACGGCCAGTCGCTCCACACCCCCTCGGCGCAGCGGCACTGACGGCGGGAAGGGAACGAGGGCGCGCGATGAGCGGGACCAGCAAGCTTACGAGTGGTTCGAGGGTGGCGATCGTCGGCGGAGGCATCGCCGGGGCGGGGCTCGCGGCCTCCCTGCTCTTCAACGGCCGCGCGCGGGGCGTGGCCCTGGACGTGCGCGTCTACTCAGGCGGCACCGAGGAGCGCACCGCGCCCCCTGCCCTGCTCACGCCGGAGTGCCGCTCGCGCCTGGCCGCGCTGGGCTGCCGCATCCCGCCGGAGTGGCGCGCGCACGAGCTGCGCGGCGTGGAAGTGATTTCCCAGGGCGAGCGCGAGCTCTTGCCGTGCGCCGCCGGCGGCCTCTGGGTGGTGGACGGCTGGCCCCGGGGTGAAGGCGGCCTGGACATGGTGCGCCACGTGCTGTCCACGGCGGCCAGCGCGCAGGGCGCCCGGTTCGTGGACCGCCACGTGGAGCGCGTGGAGCGGCAGGCGCCCGCTCCGGATGCTCCCACGGCGGTGCGCAACGCGGGCCCCCTGGTCGTCCGAGCGCAGGGCAGCGGTGAGCGCTTCCACGCGGTGGCGCTGGCCGCGGGCGCGGGGCCGCTCCTGGGTGACGCCTTCTTCAAGGGCTTCCGTCCCGCGCCGTCCATGCCGGCGGTGCAGGCGCGGCTCCAGGGCGCGATGACGGGCCGGGACCTGGCGCCGGTGGCGCGCCTGTGGGTGGCCCCGCTGCCTTCCGTGGATGCGCTGTTCCTCATCCCGGGCGCGTCGTCCGTGTACGCGCTGGCCTTTGGCGCGGCGGTGACGCCGGCGGACCTGTGCCAGGTGCTGATGATGGCCGCGCGCGACGGCCTGCTGGAGGAGGGCTTCGAGGTCGCCGCGCTGGAGACGACGCGCCTGCCCTTCGGCCCCGGCCGCACGCTGGTGGCGCCCGGGCAGCTGGCGGTGGGCCCCGCGGCCTTCGGCCACCCGCTGCAGGTGGGGCTGTCGGAGACGCTGGCGTCGTGCAGCCGCGCCGCGGTGGCGCTGCTGGATGGCGGGCTTGACGCGCCGTCGCTGGAGCGCAGGTACGTGCGCGACGGGCTGGGCGAGCTGATGGAGGACGCGGCGGCCGGTGCGCGCTCCATCACCTGGCTGCGCCGCGCGGGCAAGCGGGCCCCGGCCGCGTTCGTCGCGGCGCGCGCGAAGCATGCGACGGGCGGCGTGTATGGCGGCGGTGTGCTGGGCCTGAGCGCCCCCACTCCGTTGGGGCTGCTGTCCGCGGCGCGCTGGTCGGGAGTGCGGGAGGTGGTGGGCTCGTGGCTGCGCACGCCGATGGAGCCCGTGCCGACGTTCGTGCCGGAGGTGGAGCCGGACCTGTACTACGTGGTGGACGACGACGCGGACACGCGCGAGGCGCTCACGCTGCTGCTGGAGAGCACCGGCGCGCGCGTGGTGTCCTTCGCGGACGAGCTGGCGCTGTTCTGCGCCGTGGCCCGCCGCCCGCCCACCGCCATCCTCCTGGACGTGGTGCTGCACTGGGTGGACGGCCTGCGCCTGTGTGAAGGCCTCAAGCAGCACCCGCTCACCCGCGACACGCGCGTGCTGGTGATGAGCGGCCTCAACCGTCCGCACGTGCGGCAGCGCGCGCTCGACGCGGGCGCGGAGGCCTTCCTGCCCAAGCCGGTGAACCCGGACCGCCTCCTCTGCCAGCTCACCGGCCGCGTGCCGGACCCGCTGGCCGCGCCGCGTGAAGTCCTCCGGCCCGCCGTCGTGGAGTCCTTCGGCGAAGACCGTTTCGCCTCCTGACACCGTCCCGCACGCGACGGGGTTGAACCGGGGCGTGGGCCCCGGCGCGGGGACGTGGGCTCGGATTCGCGCGGGGATGACGACCCGCCCCGCCGGAGGAGCTCAACCGCATCCCGCAGGCCCCGGACCACGGTGGGCCCTGCTGCCTGGGCAGCAGGCGCCGTCGGACTCGCGGTCGCGGCCGGCACGGGCACCCGCTTCCTGGAGGCGTTCCGCGACGACGCCTTCGAGGCGATGCGCGGCTCGTGGAACCGCGATCCGCTCACCAGGTACGTGCACATCGACGCGCAGGGCACCACGGCCCGGCTGGCGGCCACGGCTGTGGCCGTCGGCTGGGCGCTGCTCGTCACGGACGAGGCGAACGGCGTCCGCCGCCGCATCGGCTACCCGGGCTAGACTTCACTCACTGATATCCCTTGTTCACCCAAAGTGAATGGGTGACAGGGTCGTCCTGGCGCTCAGGCCTCCACGTGGTGCAGTCCCCGCCGCAGCATGAGCGAGCCGGACATCATGGAGATGCCCCGGAAGAAGACGGCGAGCCCGACGAGGGTGCCCACGAGCCACACGGAGGACGAGGGCCACCGGGCCATGACGCTGATGCCCAGGACCAGGGAGATGAGGCCGTAGGCCAGGTCCCATCCCCACTGGAAGTAGCGGTCCATGACGGAGGTGATGACGTGGAAGAGGCCGCTGGCGAAGAAGTAGCCGGCGATCAGCAGCGTCAGCGAAGCGAGCCCCGCGGCCGGGTACATGACCGTGAGGATGCCGACGACGGTGGTGAGTACGCCCCCGAGCATGAAGGACCAGAAGGTGCCCCGGCCTTCGCCTCGGGAGCGGACGGCGGCGGCGATCTCCAGGACGCCGCCAATCACCAGCATCATGCCCACGAAGAAGACGGTGACCATGCTGGTGAAGAAGGTGGCGCCCAGCAGCACGACCCCCGCGATCGCCGTCAGCAGGCCCAGGAGGAAGGGGGCGCCCCACATCGCCGAGGCCCCCCGGGAAGGACGGTCCGGCCGGGTGTCCGGCGCGCGTTCGACATTCGTTCGCATGGCGATCTCCACGGTGATGGCTGCCCGCCTCGGGCCCTCGGCCGCCTGTCGGTCCGGGAGTGGACGAGGGGGAAGCGTTTCCTCGTGGAAGATGGGAGCGGCGTCGGTTGCGAACAATCCACGCCCCCCGCCGAATGAAACAGAGCAGCGAGCAGGGGCCGGCGTGGCCCACCCCGCTCAAGGGGTGGGGCGAGCGTAAGGAGGCGGGAGGAACACCGCGCCGGGCTCCTTGCGGAACCAGGTGAGTTGCCGCTTGGCGTAGCGCCGGGTTTCCTGCGCGGTGTCGGCGATGGCCTCTTCGCGCGTCATCCGGCCCTCCACCACGGCGCGGGCCTGCACGTAGCCGACGCTGCGCATGGGAGCCGCGTCCGCGTAGCCCTGGTCCAACAGGGCCCGCGTCTCCTCCACGAGGCCGCGTGAGAACAGCGCCTCCGTGCGCGCGTTGATGGCCGCGTAGAGGGCCTCGCGCGGCGGTTCGAGCACGTACAACTGGAAGGGATAGCGGTCCGGCGCGAAGGCATGCGCGCGGCGGAACTCCGAAGCGGGGACGCCCGTCTGCGCATGGATCTCCAGCGCGCGGACGACGCGCACCAGGTCCTGCGTGGGCAGCTTCGCCGCGGTCTCCGGATCCACCTCGGCCAGCCGGCGGTGCACGGCCTCCCTCCCCTGCTCCGCCGCGAGCGCCTCCAGCTCCGCGCGCAGCGAAGGCAGGGCACCGGGTGCGTCCACCACGCCGTGCAGGAGGACGCGCAGGTACAGGCCGGTGCCGCCAACGACGAACACGGGCCGGCCCCGGGAGGCGATGTCCGCGATGGCCGCGTCGGCGCGGCGCTGGTATTCGGCGGCGGAGAAGGCCTCCAGCGGATCCACGCAGGAGACCAGGTGGTGCGGCACGGCGGCCAGCTCCTCGGCGGAAGGCTTGGCGGTGCCGATGTCGAAGGCGCGGTACACCTGCTGCGAATCCGCGCTGACGATCTCCCCGCCCGCGGCGCGAGCCCACTCGATGGCCAGCGCCGTCTTCCCCGACGCCGTGGGCCCAGCGATCACCGTCAAAGGCACCCGCGTCTCAGCCACCGTCATCCGCCTCCCACGCCCGCTGTAACGCAGACGCGAGGCAAGCGCGAGCCCTGCCAGGATCGCCGCCGCTTCCAGCCCGGTGCGCGCCGGGGTCCCGAGCGCGACTCCCTCGCAGGTCCCGGAGACTGTGGTCCCGTCGCGTCCGCATCCCGTCCACCGCGCTGGCCCTGTGCTATCGCGGTCCCGCCGCGGTCAGCCGAGCCCGCACCACGTCGGCCGCGCTGGCATCCCGCGCGAACACGAGCCGCGCGGTCTCCACGGACGACAGCACGCGCCCCGCCGCGCCCACCAGCACGCCCCGCCCCGCCGCAGTGGGCTCGGGCAGCATCGCGTTGAGCAGCAGCACGCGGGCCACTTCCCCCGCCCCCTGCGCTTCCCACCGCGAAGCCGCGTCCCAGCCCAGCGTGCCCACCGCGACGAGCGTCGCTTCTGCGGTCCGGGTCGGCACGTTCCAGGGCGTCCCCGCGGCCCTCCAGCCTCCACCCTCCACGGGCCACACCGCCACCAGCTCGTCCGCGAGCACCGTCCCGCCCGCGTCGCGCCACAGCCCGCCCAGGGTGCTCTTGCCCGCGCCGGAGTGCCCCACGAACAGCGCGGCCCGGCCCTCGTGCACCAGGCCCACGCCGTGGATCAACAGCCCGCCGCGCTTCGCCAGCGCGGACGCGAGCATCACCTTGATCACGTTCTCCACGGGGTACCGGCCGGATCCGATGACGTCCGCGTGGCTTCGGTCCTCGGAGAGCACCGCGGAGTATCCGGAGCCCTCCACCCGCAGCGTGCCGGAATCACCAGGCTCCAGTCGGGGCAGCTCCTGCACGGTGGGCGGAGCACTCGGGCTAAAAGGAGTCCGCATCACCAGCCGGGCCTCCGCGGCCACGGCCTCCGGCGCGAGGAACGCGCCGAACACGCGCCGGAGCGGACCGGCGAGCGCCGCATCCTCCACCTCCAGCACCACCGTCCACCCGGCCAGGGTGATCCGGAGCGCGCCTTCACGGGGACCCGCCAGGGGGTCCCCGCCGTTCACGGCACGCACTCCGATTCGCCCGGGATGTTGCACGTGGACAGCTGCGCCAGCGCGACGAAGGGCTGCTCCCACAGGATGGCGGGAGGCACGTACACGGCGGGCGCGGCCGGCGGCTTCGGCACGGAGGGACCCGCGGGAGGCTGTGAAGGTCGTTGGCTCACGTGATGGCCCACCTAGAAGGGCACCGGGAAGGCACAGATTCGACCATCCGAGGACCCCACATGCAACCGGCTTACGGTGTGGTCGATGGTCGGCGTGCCGATGGCCTGCGCCGGGCCCACCGTCACCTGCCCGGAGTCGAGGCCCGTGTCCAGCTCCAGCTGGTGCACCTTGCCGTCCGAGCTGCCCACGTAGATGCGCGCCACGCCGTTCTGGTTGAGGGTGAAGGATCCGGCCGGGCCCGCGATGGCCGTCGACCACACCTGCACCGGCACGTTGGTCGCGTCCATCTCATAGCGCTCCACCCTGCCGTCCGCCGTGCTCACCACGAAGCCCCGGCCCAGGGGCCGCGCGAAGTGGGTGAACGCCCGCGCCGTGGTGGGCCGCACGGTGACCGTCCAGGCCGTCGTGAACGTGGCCGGATTCACGCCGTACACCCGGCCGTCGTTGGCCGTGACGAGGATCTGGTTGCTCGTGGCGTTGCGGACCACGCCGAACTCCAGGTCGCCCAGCGCCAGCCGCGCCACCTCCGCGCCCGTGAGGCTGTTGAGCACGCGCAGTGTGGCGGTGCTCGTGCCCGACTTCGTCGCCACGTAGAGCCGGTTCGTCGTGTAGTCCACCAGCATTCCGCCGCTCACCATGCCCAGGTCCCCGGGCCGGTAGCGCCAGATGAGCGCGCCCGTGGCCGCGTTCAGCGCGACCACCTGGTTCTGCGCGGAGGTGTTGCGCGTGGCGAAGATCGCCAGGTCCACGTTCGAATACGTCGTCCGGTACTCCGGGTTCGCGTAGTCCAGCAGCTGCGTCACCGGGAACGAGCTGATGTTCCCCAGCCCCAGCGTCGTGTTCTTCCACAGGAACTCACCCGTGGCCGCGTTGAGCACCGCCGGCACGCCGGCCTGGTCGCCCACGACGATCCACTGCTGCCCGGGCCGGCCCAGCAGCGGCACCACCGGGAAGCGGCTGCCAATCAGGCCCGTCATCTTCACCGGCCGGAAGCGCTCCGCGCCGTCCTCGGACGGGTTCACGGTGTTCGTGAGCGAGCCCACCACGGAGTCGTTGAAGGAACTGAAGATGCCCACGCCCAGCTCGGTGACGGGCTGCTGCAGCGTGGACAGGCCCACCGAGTAGCACCACAGCGGGTTGCCCGCCACGCGCGCCCGGGGCGTGACCAGCAGGCCCTGCGAGGTGGGCTGGTTGCCCGGGCCGTACCGGAACTCGTCATCCGCGTTGAACACGCGGTAGACGTACGTCGTGCCGTTCGTCACCGCCGTGTCCGTGAAGGACGACGCGGAGCTGAACTCGTCCGAGTACGCCACCGTCGCGTTGCCCAGTGCTTCCCCCACCGCGTAGCGCACGCCGCTGGTCGGCGCGGTGTTGGGCGTCGCCCCCTGCGCGCGCAGCACCAGGGTGCCGCCGTGGTTGAAGGGGTTGTCCCAGGTGAGCGTCACGCTGCCGTCGCGGGCCACGCCGGTGAGGCGCGCCACGTCCGGGGCCGTGGTCACCGCGAGCAGCGTCAGCGTCGCCTCCACGCGGATGCGAGGATCGTTCCAGCCCTGGTTCAGCTCCAGGCGGTGGCGGAACGCCGTGTCCGCGGGGACGGCGGTGAAGCCCGAATAGGTGATGCGGAAGGTGGCGTCGCCGCCCACCGGAATGCCGGTCTCCGACTCCCAGAGGTAGCCGGCCGCGTCCGAGGAGACGATCCAGTCCCCGAACGCCTGCGGCCCCGAAGCGGCCACCGCGAAGTAGTTCACCGCGGGCTTGAACAGCTTCACCTCGTAGATGGGCAGCGCGCCCCGGTTCTGCACCGTGTACGCCACCGTCACGCTCGTGGCCGCGGTGGACACCGTCTCCTGGCTCAGCCGCACGCGGTGCTCCACGATGCGGCCCTTGCGCGCGGTGACCAGGTCCCCCGCCACCGCCGAGCCGTTGAGCGTCCCGTCCACCTGCGCCTGGAACTGGTAGCTGGCGCCGGGCGTGCCCGACACCTGGTAGCGCCACGTGAACTGCGCGGAGGCCCCGGGCGCCAGCTGCGCCACGCTCTCCGGCGACGGGCCGGACACGAGCGTCGCCGCCGCGCTGCCCAGCCGCACCGGCGCGCGCGGGCGCACCTGTGTGTACGAACTCGTGGTGGACGCGTTGAACACCGTCATGCGCAGCGTCACCTGATCACCGATGAAAGCGTCCACGACGTCCATGTCCGCCGTCGCGACCAGGTTGCCAACGTCCGCCATGGGCGATTCCGCGAGCGGAGCGTTGGAGGCATTGTTGGACGTGCGCGCCCGGACGCGCGCGGCCACGGCGCCGGCGGCGGTGGGCCTGAGATTGACAGCGAAGACGCCCGCGGACCGCACGGCCACGGTCTTGCTGCCGTCCTTGCTCACGGTCGTGAGGGGCACGCTGGTCGTGGAGGTGGGGTTGTCCACGGTCACGTTCGTCGCCGCGCCGGTGCCGCGGTTCTCCACCACCACGCGCGCCACGGTGGCGCCGTTGACCGCCAGCACGCGCGGCAGCAGCGTCACGTTCGTGGCCAGGATGGCGCGCGTCCACGGGGTCATGTTGTTGACGTTGTACGTGTAGTTCGTGCCGTCACACTGGTCGCGGGCGTACGTCCCCGCCACCAGGCGCTCGGTGGTCCCGTCGGTGGCGCGGTCCGCCGGGGCCACCACGTTCAGCACGAAGCGCGCGGCCTCGTTGCGCGCCAGGCCGCGCCCGTTGTCCACGCAGCCCAGCGTGGACTGGAACGTGATGCGCCGCTCGTTGGAGTCGACGTACTCGACCTTCCAGTTCGGGTTCTCCTCCGCGGGAAGGCCGCCCAGCAACTGGTAGCCCGCCGGCAGGACGAACGACACCTCCGACAGGCGCGCATCGACCGAGGCCGCCGCCGTGTTGGTGACCTCCACGACGAGCTCGGACGCGTCGCCCATCACCACCCGCGCCACCGTCTCTCCGGTGGCGGGGACGGGGCGCGCGGTCCAGGTCTGGGAGAAGCCCACCGCGGGCAACAGCACGGCGGCGAGCGCGAGGATGCGGACGTTCATGGCGTGCCTCACGTCACGGCTCCAGGGTGAAGGACGCGGCGGCCAGCTGCGCCCCATCCAGGAAGAAGCGCACCTGCCAGGTGCCCGTCATGCGCGTCATGGACACCGGCGTGCCCGCCACCGGCAGCGAATAGCGCAGCGTGCGCGTCTCCTCCGGCGGAGCCTCCACCGTGGCGCTCCGCTTCTCGTACGGACGCCCGCCCGGCGCGATGAACTCCACGTCCACCTGGCCCTTGGTCCGCACGCCGCTCACCACGAAGTCCACGTCCACCTGCTGCACCTCGGACAGGGCCGTGGGCTCCGAGCCCGCGCCCACCACCACCGCGCTCCCGGAGGGAGTCGGCAGCGGCGCCGGAGGCGGCTCCTCCTCCACGACCTCCGGAGGCGGCTCCTCGTCCCCGGAGGCCTGCGGCGGCGGCCTCGCCACGCTCCCGCCACCGGCCAGCACGTCCGTCGGATCCACGGGGGTGACGGAGCCGCTGCCCGGCCCCGGCTTCACGGCCGGCGGCGGCAGGGGGGACACCCCTTCCGAGCACGCCGACAGCACCACCGCACCCGCCAGCACCGCCACGAGCGCCCGCATCATGTGTCCTCCAGAGGCGCGGCACCGGCCGGCGCGCGCACTTCGTCCAACAGCCCCCGCCGCTGAAGCTCCGCGAGGAAGCGCAGCGTGTCGGTCAGCACCGGACCGACGTCGGTCGAAAATTCGGCAGCCACCTGCTCCGCCACCGCCCGGGCCGTGCGCTGTCCGTCGCACAGGGCCCAGATGCGCGCCGCCGTCGGGTTGAGCCCGCGCAGCGTGCGCCCCTCCGCGTCCAGCACCAGGAAGTCCGCGCCAAAGCCTTCCCCCGAGGTCCCCGCACGCCGCCGGGGAACGCTGCCCTCCTGGAAGCTCATGCGCGGCCCGTCCTTCCCAGCCACGCGGCCACCTGGCGCTTCACCGTCGCGCGCCAGCGGCCCACGAGCCGCGGCCCCACGTCCCAGCGCTCCACGTCCAGCAGCGCGCCGCCCCGGCGCACACGCCGGGCCCGCCCGAGGATACGGAAGAGAGGCAGCGGCGGATCTTCCGCGCCGCCATTGTCCCCGCGAAGCGCGCAGAAGCTGCCGTCACACCAGCGCACCCGGTGCAGCACCAGCGAGGACTCGAAGCGCGCCAGCACCACCTCACCGGGGCGCGGCGCCTCCACCAGCGGCTCCACCTCCGCCACGTCCCCCGCGCGCAACGACGGCCACATGCTGTCCCCGGCCACGGGGATCCAACGCGGGCCATCGATCACGGAGGCGGGCTGGGGAGCGCTCGACATTGACGAAGCAATGTACCCCAACCTCTCAACCTCCGCGAATCCCCACGCCTTCATTCCCCCAGCGATTCCCGGGACTTACGATGCTTAACACCTTTACTCCCGGGTTTTCAGGGAAGACAGGCCGCCCCCCTCCCCTCCGGCCAGGCGCGTCATGCCGGAGGGGCTGTTGGATCAGCAAACGGGAGCGGTGGCCGGGGCTTGCTGCTGGGCGCGCACGGTGGCGGCCACGTTGTCCAGGGCCACCGGGATGGGCTCGCCGCCCGCCATGGGCTTGAGCTTTGCCTGGCCGCTCTGGCGCTCCTGCTCGCCCAGCACCAGGGTGAAGCGGGCACCGGACTTGTCCGCGCGCTTCATCTGGCTCTTGAGGCTGCCGCCGCGCGTGTCGAAGTCCACCTTCAGCCCCTCGCGGCGCAGGCGGCTGGCCAGCGCCAGGCCCTCGTCCTGCGAGCCCTCGTCCGCCACGGCGATGAACAGGTCCGGCTGCTGGGTGAACGTCTTGCCGCTCTCTTTCAGGAGCAGCACCAGCCGGTCCAGGCCCATGGCGTAGCCCACCGCGGGCACGTCCGGCCCGCCCAGGCCCTTCATCATCTTGTCGTAGCGCCCGCCGCCGCCCACCGTGCTGGCGGTGCCCAGCGCGGGGTGCGAGGCGATGAACTCGAAGACGGTGCGCGTGTAGTAGTCCAGGCCTCGCACCAGCCGGTGGTTCACCACGTACTTGATGCCCAGCACGCCCAGCTTGCGCTGCAGGTCCGTGAAGTGCGCGCGGCACGGCTCGCACAGGAACTCCAGCACGTTGGGCCCGGCCGCGGCCACCGCCTGGCACTTCTCGTTCTTGCAGTCCAGGACGCGCAGCGGGTTGCGCTCCAGCCGCTGCTGGCAGTCCGCGCACAGCTCTTCCCGGTGCGCGTTGAGGTACTCCACCAGCCTGGCGTGGTACGCGGGCCGGCAGTTGTCGTCGCCCAGCGAGTTGATGTTCAGGGTGACGTCCGTGAGGCCCAGGGCCTCCAGGAACTGCACCACCACGTCCATCAGCTCCGCGTCCTGCGCGGGCTCCTTCGCGCCGTACGCCTCCGCGCCAATCTGGGAGAACTGGCGGTAGCGGCCCGTCTTCATCCGCTCGTAGCGGAACATGGGCCCCATGTAGAACCAGCGCGACACCGGCTCCTGGTTGTTCACCGAGTGCTCGATGTACGCGCGCGCCGCGGGCGCGGTGCCCTCCGGACGCAGGGACAGGCTGCGGCCGCCCTTGTCCTCGAAGGTGTACATCTCCTTGCCGACGATGTCCGTCTCCTCGCCCACGCTGCGCACGAAGAGGGCGGTGTCCTCCACCATCGGCGTGCGCACCTCGCCGTAGCCGAAGCGGCCGAACAGCGTGCGCGCGGTGGACTCCACGAACTGCCAGACCTCGATTTCGCCCGGCAGAAGGTCGTTCATCCCCTTCACGCCGTTGATCTTCTGGCTCACGTGATGACTCCGATGCGCGTGCCCATCCGCACCACCGCTTCGGGCTGCATGCTGTCGTCCCAGCGCACGCGCCCGGGCTCGAAGCAGAGGATGACGGTGGAGCCCATCTCGAAGCGGCCCAGCTCGCCGCCCTTCTCCACCGGGATGCCCGCGCCGTAGCGGTGCACCTTGCCGGGCTGACCGAGGTGCGTGGTGATGTCCTCGTAGGACGCCTTGATGCGCGACACGCAGGTGGCGCCCACCTTCACCACCGCCACCTTGCCGGCCACGGTGTCCAGGTACGTCACCAGCCGCTCGTTCACGCAGAACAGCGACTGCTTGTTCTTCACCGACGCGGGGTTCACCGGCCAGAACTCACCCGGGATGTACGCGTACCCGGTGATGGTGCCGCCCAGCGGCGAGTGGATGCGGTGGTAGTCGCGCGGCGACAGGTACAACGTCGTCCAGGCGCCGCCGTGGAAGGGCTTCGCGGCCTGCGAGTCCCCCAAGAGCTCGTCCACCGTGTACTCGATGCCCTTGGCCTGGAGGCAGCGGCCGTTGTCCGAGTAGCCCACCTGGGACACGCGGCCGTCCACCGGCGACACGACGACCTTCTCACCGCCGTCCACCGGACGCAGGCCCGGCTTCAGGCCGCGGGTGAAGAACTGGGCGAAGGTCGGGTACTTCTCGAAGGAGTGCTCCGCCTCCTCCATGTCCACGTTGTACGCCTTGGCGAAGGTGCGCATGGCCCAGTGGTGCACCGGCGCGGGCGCGGGCAGGCGCGTGGCCAGGCCCACCACGGAGGACACCGCCGACTTGGGCAGCACGCGCATCAACTTCATGAAGGTCTGTTCGTTCATCGAAGGTCGTCAGCTCTTGAAAGAGAGTGGTTCAACGCCCGCCATCGTTCGCGGGCACCGTGCCGCCGTCCTCATAACGGCGCACGGTCCGCATGGCGCTCCTGGGTAACAGCGCCAGCACGCGGCCGTCTTCAATCACCAGCGAGGTGTCGCGGTGGCTGGGGTACTCCAACTGGCAGGACGCCCGGTCGCTCAGCTGCCAGGTGTCCCGCATCCCCCGCCCTTCCACCGTGACGGGCATGGAGCGGGTGAAGCAGCCCTGGAAGCCCGCCACCAGCTCGGAGGCCGGGGTGCCCATCTGGGGCCCGGCAATCACGCCGGCGTCCCCCAGGCCGGCGTCCGCCGGCTCCGCTGCCTCGGGCTCGGGCCGGCGCGGGATGTTCGTGGAGGAGGGGTCCAGGGTGGGCACCGTGCGGGCGTTGGCCACCGCGCGGCGCTTCTCCTCCTGGGCCGCCTGCATGCGCGTGCGGCCCTGCTGGATGCGCTGGAGCAGGGACTGGGACGCGGCGGAGTCCACGCTGTCCGAGGGCACGCGCTGCAGCTGCGCTTCAATCTCCCCGATGGAGGGGTCCAGGTACGCCTCGTCCAGCTTCTGGGCGTAGAGCGCCGTCCACCGGCGGCTGGCCTGCTCGAACTCGGGCGAGGGCGGCGCGGGGGCGCGGCTGCACCCGGAGACGAAGAGCAGGGCTGCGAGGCCAAGGCCCATGAAGGGCCGCTTCGGACGGGGGACCTGGGGGCGCACGGCCCCGGTTTATGCCACCTTCCGTCCGGCCGCGCCGCTTTTCCGCACGCGCCGCGCCATGCGGCCCGGACGGGCTAGACGCCCAGGAACAGCCGCTTGCCGAAGTTGAGCGCCAGGTCCGCGTCGAAGATCTTCTGCGCGGAGGTCTCGATGTCGTACTCCACGCGCAGGTACTCCACCGTGCGCGCGTCCGTGTCGCAGATGACGAAGCAGGCCCGGTTGTCGTAGTCGCGCGGCTGGCCCACACTGCCCACCGACACGATGTACTTGTAGCCCTTCCGGAGCACGAACTTCTGGGCCACCACGTCGTTCACCTCGCCGTTGCCAATGGCGAACGCGCGGCACAGGTGGCTGTGGCCAATGAAGGTCACCTCCGGCAGCTCCGCCACGTACGGCGTCAGCTCCCGCGCCTGCTCCAGCGCGAAGATGTACTCGTACGCCTTCGGGTCGATGGGCGAGCCGTGGCAGAAGCCCACCTCGCCAATGCGGTACGTGTACGGGAGGCTGCGCAGCCAGGCCAGGTTCTCGTCGGAGATGACGTTGGCGCTCCAGTCGAGCGCGTGCCGGGCGGCGTCGTAGTAGTACGAGTAGTCCATCCGCCCCGCCACCGCGGCGTCGTGGTTGCCCAAGAGCGTGATCTCCGCCACCGAGCGCACCAGGTCGCAGCACGGGTTGGGGGACGCCCCGTACCCGACGATGTCCCCCAGCGACACAAAGCGGTCCACCTTCTGGTGCTCCGCCACCCTCAGCACCTCCGTGAGGGCCTCGATGTTGGAGTGGATGTCGGAGATGACGGCGATGCGCATGGGAGCCCTATCGGGGGGTCTGCTGCTGGGACTGGGAGATGATGCGCCGCAGACTCGTCAGGGCGTCCGCGTCCAACGCTTCGAATCTCAGGCCCATGCCCGGGGGCCGGCCGGCGGGTTGCTCGTCCTGCCGCAACCAGACGACCGTGGCCTGCGCCTGCAACTGCGTGTCCGTCGCCTGCTGGGTGAGCCGCACCTGCGCCCGCGTCCCCGCCGCCAGCGGGGTGCTCGTCCTGAGGAAGAGGCCTCCCTCGCTCAGGTTGGCGATGCGTGCATACAGGGTCACGTTCTCACCCTCGCACCAGCAGCGCAGGAGGGTGCCGACCCGCGCGTGCTTTCGATTTTCGCTCAACCGGGGGGACCTCCCGACGCGGAATCTGCCCGTCCACGTCGGCGCTGAAAAAGGACGTCCGCACCGGATTTATTCATCCACTGCGTCCGGTCGAGCCTAGGGAGGGTGGGTGCGGCCCGTCAAGTTCCACACCGGGCCGCATGCCCTTCCTGAACTCCCCTACCCGCCCAGCGGGCCCAGGTCGTCGAAGTGGGTGAGCTTCTTGAACTCGGCGAAGCGGGCGTGGATCTCCGGGCGCTGCACCTCGCGCAGGCGCTCCAGGCTGAACTTCTCCACGGTGAAGGAGGCCATCACGCTGCCCATGACCATGGCCTTGCGGAGCAGCCGCTGATCCACGTTGCCCGAGGCGCCGGAGCTGGCCAGGGTGCCCATGAAGCCGCCGGCGAAGGTGTCACCCGCGCCGGTGGGGTCGAACACCTCCGACAGGGGGAAGGCCGGGCAGGCGAAGATGTGGTCGTGGTCGAAGAGCAGCGCGCCGTGCTCGCCGCGCTTGATGACCACGCGGGACGGGCCCATGGCCAGGATGGCGCGGGCGGCCTTCACCACGTTGTGCTCGCCGGACAGCTGGCGCGCCTCCGCGTCGTTGATGAAGAGCAGGTTCACGCGCTGGAGCGTCTTGAGCAGCGCGGGGCGGCTGCCCTGGATCCAGAAGTTCATCGTGTCCGCGGCCACCAGCTTGGGCGCCTTCACCTGGTCCAGCACGCGCGACTGGAGCTCCGGGTGGATGTTGCCCAGGAAGACGTAGGGCGTCTCCCGGTAGGCGGCCGGCAGGTTGGGTGAGAAGGACTCGAAGACGTTGAGCTGGGTGTCCAGCGTCTGCGCCTCGTTGAGCTCCCAGCCGTACTTGCCCTTCCAGCGGAAGGTGCGGCCGGCCTCGCGGGTGAGCCCCTCCAGGTCGATGCCGCGCCCGCGCAGGAACTGGAGGTGCGACTCCGGGAAGTCCTCGCCAATCACCGCCACCAGCTGAACGGGGCCGAAGAAGGACGCGGTCGTGGAGAAGTACGTGGCGGAGCCGCCCAGCACGTCCTCCTTCTTGCCGAAGGGCGTTTCCAGCGAGTCCAGCGCGATTGAACCGACGACGAGCAGAGACATGGAGGCTTCTTCCTGGGGGTGACCTGGCGCGAGTACGGCATCGCGTCAGGGCACGGCGAATTCCAGGGGAAACCCCGTGCCCGTGCCGGGTACGACACCTTCCCGGCAACGTCAAGGACTACACAGCCTAGAACGTGGGGACGCCGATGGTGGTGATGAGGGCCTTCAGGTCGTCGTCGGTGAAGAAGAAGCCCGCGCCGAAGAAGAAGTCGCGGCCGGCGATGAGGCGCCGGGTGGCCGCGTCACGCTGCCTGGCGTTGAGGATGTCGTCCATGCCCGCCATGGCGTACAGGTGGTCGAAAGCCTGGGCCTTCAGCATGGCGCGCAGCCGCGGGTAGCGCAGCTCGTCCGCGGTGAAGTTGAACGCGTCCATCTTCAGGGTGAGCGCGTCGTCGAAGAGGTGCAGGTCCGCGCCCACGCCGCCCGTGGACTCGATGAGGCCCACGCGCAGGGTGGTGAAGTAGTAGCGCTTGGCGAACTGGAGGCTGACCTTGAAGGACTCCCGGGTCACCTTCTGCGTCTGGATGACCGGGTCGCCGTCCGACGGCGGGTTGGTCTGCACCACCTGCGTGCTGACGGAGCCGCGCGGGTCGTCGATGATCTCCAGCAGGTAGTACTTGTCCGGCTTGGGGATGAGCTTGAGCGACAGGCCGTTCTTCGACGCGCCCTGGGACACCAGGTAGGTGCTGAACAGGCCCACCTCCGTCTGGAGGGTGGAGAGGCGGGTGGCGAACTCGCTGACGTCGGTGACGGCCTCGCTGAGGCGCTGGCCCAGCTGCTCGTCGGTGAGCAGCGCGCCCGCGGCGCCCTCGCCGTCCTTCACCTTGCGGGTGATGTCCTCCAGGTTGGCGAGCGTGTTGTCCAGCCGGCCCAGCGTCTGCTTGAGGCTGGAGACGCTCTCCTTGAACTCCCCTTCCCCGCTGCCCACGATGTTCTTGACGGTGCCGAGCACCTCGCGGACGTCCTGGGTGATGCGCTCCACGTTGGTGACGATGCGGGTGACCTCCGCGCCGTTGCCCTGGGTGAGGGCGCGCACGTCGGAGGACACGCCCTCCACGTTCGCCATGATGGTGTCCAGGCGGTCCGTGTTGCGGCGCACCGTCGCGTCCACCGAGTCCGACAGGCGGACCAGGTTCTCCACGATGCGCTCCAGGCTGCCCGCGCCCTTCTCGCCGCCCAGCACCTCGCGCAGCGCGCCCGTCACCTGCTGGATGTCGGAGGTGATCTGCGACAGGGACTCGAAGACGGCCTCCACGCCCTGGGTGTCGATGACGCGGCGGATCTGCCCGCCGTTCTCCAGCTCCGGCGCCTGCTCCGTGCCGGGGTTCAGGTCCAGCAGGTAGTCGCCCAGGAGCGACTCCGAGCGCTTGGTGATCGCGGCGTCCTGGCGGATGTCCACGCCCTTGCGGATCTTCAGCCAGATCTTCGCGCGGGTGCCCTCCAGGCTGATGTCGCTGATCTCCCCCACGGGGATGCCGGCGATCTGCACCCGGCCGCGCACCGCGAGCCCGGACGCGTCCCGGAAGTAGGCCCACACCTGGGTGGAGTCACGGTCGCTCAGTCCGCCCTTCTTGGCGAACAGCACGAACGTGATGAGGAAGCCCCCGGCGGCGAGGACCAACAGGCCAACACGGAAGGGCGTGACGAGCTTCTTCACCTGATGTGACTCCGAGCGCTACCACCGCTACCACCGGCCGCGCGCGACTCTAACGATTTGCATGCCGGCTGCCAGCTTTTCATGAAGGGCTGGAATCCTTGGGGGACCGCCTTCCCCGCCCCGCCGTCCTATCAGTTCTTACCGAACCACGTCTGGAGGAAGACCTGGACGGCCGGGTGCTGGGACTCCCGCAGCTGCTCCGGCGGGCCGTGCTCCACGATGACGCCCTTGGACAGGAAGGCGATCTGGTTGGCCACGTTGAAGGCGGACGCGATGTCGTGGCTGATGACCACGCTGGTGACGCCCAGCTCCTTCTGCGCGGTGAGGATCATGTCGTCCACGGAGTCCGTGGTGATGGGATCCAGGCCGGTGGTGGGCTCGTCGTAGAGGACGACCTTGGGGTCCAGCACCACGGCGCGCGCCAGGCCCACGCGCTTGCGCATGCCGCCGGACAGGTCCGCGGGGAAGCGCCCCTCCACCTCGCGCTTGAGCCCCATGAGGTCCAGGCGCTTGCGCACCTGCTCGCGGATCTCGTCCTCGGACAGCTTCGTGTGCTGGCGCAGCGGGAAGGCGACGTTCTCGAACACCGTCATGGAGTCGAAGAGCGCGGCGGCCTGGAACACCATGCCGAAGCTGCGGCGCACCTGCTGCAACCCCTCCACGCTCATGGGGACGATGTCCTGCCCGTCGATGATGACCTGGCCGCTGTCCGGCTTGAGCAGGCCGATCATGTGCTTCATCAGCACCGTCTTGCCGGACCCGGAGCCGCCCAGGATGACGCAGGTGCTGCCCGCGGGCACGGTGAGGTTGATGCCGGTGAGGACCTTGTTCCCCGCGAACGTCTTGTGCAGGTCCACGATCTGGATCATCGCCTTCGAGCTTCCGGCGGGGGCGCCGGTGGACTCGGGCGGGGGCGGAGTCGGGGGGCCCATCAGTGCATCATCATGCCGACGATGAAATCGAGGATGAAGATGGCCAGCGCGCTGGAGACCATCGCCTCCGTGGTGGCCTGGCCCACGCCCTTCGCGCCGCCGGACGCGTTGAAGCCCTTGTAGCAACAGATGAGGGCCACGGAGAGGCCGAAGATGGCGCCCTTGAGGAGGCCCTCGTAGACGTCCGACGGAGCCATCCACTGCTGGGTGCGCGACAGGAACGTGCCGGGGGAGATGCCCAGGCCGAACACGGCGACGACGTAGGCGCCGGACATGCCCGTGGTGTTGAAGAGCATGGTGAGCGCGGGGACCATGAACAGGCCCGCGAGCACCCGGGGCACCAGCAGGTACTGCACCGGGTTGACGGCCATGGTCTCCAGCGCGTCCACCTGCTCGGTGACGCGCATGGTGCCCAGCTCCGTGCACATGGCGGAGCCGGCGCGCATGGTGACCATCAGCGCGGCGAACACGGAGGCGAGCTCGCGCGTGAGCGTCAGCGCCACGGTGGGGCCCACCAGGCTCTCCGCGTCGAACAGGGCGAAGGCGGTGGACGTCTGGAGGGCGAACACCATGCCGGTGAAGGTGCCGGTGAGCCCCACGATGAAGATGGAGCCCACGCCCACGAAGTCCAGCTGGGTGAAGAGGTTCTGCAGCCGGAACGGGCGGCGCACGCTCCAGCGGAAGACGTCCAGGCCCAGGGCCACCACGCCGCCAATGCTGCTGACGACGTCGATGATGCCCTTGCCGAGGCCCTCCACCGACTGAGTGAAGGCGCCGGTGAACCGGTTGGGTTTGCTGGGGGTCTCGGTGGTCATGCGCTCAGGCGGGCGACTCTACGTGCTCCGGACGGCGGCACAAGGGAACTCCAGCGCCGCCCCATCCCACCCCCACCTCCATCGGTTGGTCGCCAGGGGGGCTCCCACGCGGCGCGAAGGCGGGATGCGATGGGGCTTCCTCCGCCTGGGGTCGGCCGTTATGTTCCGCGGCCCTCTTTACTTTCCACGCCCGGCGCGCCCTTTTGGGGGAGTTGCCGGGCCAGAGCGACACGACAGCATGGCTACTCTGAAGGTCGGCGGCGAGGTGGATGCCCAGTGCACCCGCTGCAAGATGAATCTGGCGCACACCATCCTCGCGATGGTGGGTCCGAAGATCGTGCGCGTCCGCTGCAACACCTGCGGCGGTGACCACGCGTTCCGGGGCGCGGCGGGCGTCACGGACCGCCCCAAGGCGGCCTCGACCCGGGCCCCGCGCGCCGCGTCCGGCACGCCCCGCGCGGAGAAGGTGGTCATCTCCTTCGACGAGCAGCTGGCGGGCAAGGACATCGCGAGCGCCCCCAAGTACAGCCCCAAGGACACCTACAAGGTGGATCAGGTGATCCACCACCCGACGTTCGGGGTGGGCCTGGTGACCGCGGTGCGCGGCGACAAGGTGGACCTCACCTTCCGCTCGGACACCAAGACGCTGGTGCACGGCCGGGGCGGGGCTCCGGCGGACAAGCCCGCCTTCAGCCCGCCCACGACCCGGCAGGCGGGGCCCGCGGACAAGCCCATGGCCGAGCCGCCTCCCGAGGAGGAACTGGCGGCTGAGACTTCCCTGCCTTCCGGGGATTGACCCGGAGGCCGGAGCGGCGGTCAACTGGGACACTGGGTTTCCCGTATGCGTCCGCCGCTCCACTTCGCCGTCTGCCTCCTGATGCTGGGTGCCGCCGTGGCACGGGCGGAACCGCCGGAGGTGGAGGCGACGCCCGGGCGCGTGGTGCTCGGGAAGGACGCGGCCGTGGAGGTGCGGGTGCGGGTGCCCAAGGGCGCCGGCCCCGTGCGCGCGGCGGCCTCCTCCGGCACCTGGGCACAGCCGCGGCTGGAGGGCGGCGCCGAGCGCGTCTTCCGCTGGACACCTCCGCCGGTGCGCTACCCGCTGTGGGCGGTGCTCGCGTTCTGGGTGGAGGACGGCCGCGCGCCGGAGGTCACCACCGTGGTGCTGCCGCTGCTGGGGCGCACCACGCTGGACGTGTCCACCGCGCCGGGCGCGGAGGTGGTGGTCGCGGTGGGCGACGCGCGGTTCGGCCCGGTGAGGGCGGACGGGCACGGTCGGGCGCAGGTGCCCGTGGAGGTGCCTCCGGATGCGACGGAGGCGCGCGTGCTCGCGACCCGGGGCACGCTCACCACCGATCGCAGCACGCCGCTGGAGGTGCCCGCCGGGCGCCCGCTCGTCGCGGCGCTCACGCCGGATCCGCTGCCCGCGGAGGGCGGCGGCTGGTTGATCATCGCGGGCACGCGGGAGCGGATCTCCCCCTCGGAGCTGGACGTGGTGGCGGAGGGTGCCACCGTGACGCCGGAGCTCACGCGCTACACGGTGCGGCCGCGCGCGGACGCGACGAACGTGTCCGTCACCGTGGGGTGGCGTGATGCGCCGGCGGACGACGCGGTGCGGATCCAGGGCGCGGTGAAGCCCACCGCGGCCAAGCCCGCGGAGGTGATCGCGATCCCGGCCGACGCCCGCCCCTACCCGGCACTCCAAGGCCGGATCCCGATATCGAGGCAGACGTCGCTGTTCCTCCTGGGCGGCGCGGCGTTCGCGAGCGGCGCCAATGGTGGACCGCTGCTGGGATTGGGCGTGTCCGTGCCGCTGCCGGTGTGGCGCAGGCGCGTGGCGGCGGAGGCGGAGCTGGGACTGCGTCACGCGAGCCTGGAGGGACAGCAGGGAAGCACGCAGGTGCGCTCGCGCGTGTGGGGGATGCCCCTGCTCTTGTCCGCGCGGGTCACCCTTTTTCAACGGGGTTCCTTCCAACTGGACGGCCGTGCAGGCGGGGGTGTGCTGGCATTGAGCCATCACCTTTCAACGCAAGGCATTGGGACCGGGGATGTCTTTCCTGCCGCCGTGGATGAGCGCAGAGTGCGCGCCATGGGATTCCTGGCCGCGCAAGGCGCTTATCAGTGGGGCCGCTGGAGCCTCCTCACGGAGGTGCGCGGGGCCCTGGCGCCCGTGGAGACGCCGTCGCTTCGCGCCGAGCTGGGCGGCGTGTCCGTGTCCGCGGGGCTGAGGTTCGTTCCGTGAAGCGCGCGGGCCTGGGCATGGTGGGGATGGCGGTGCTGGCGTGGGCCTGCACGGGCGCCCCGGAGTCGCTGCCCCAGCCCACCATTGTCGCGGTGGAGCCCGCGACGCTGCCGGTGAACACGAAGAACGACGACATCACCATCCGGTTCGACGCGCGCTACGCCATGACGGTGGACTACGGCGCGGAAAAGGTGGATGCGCGCATGGGTTCGGGCCGCGTCTGGGTGGACGAAGAGGAAGCGACGGTGACGCGCTTCGACCCGACCGGCGTCGCCATCGCCACGGTGCCCCAGGGCCTGGGCGCGGGTACGCACGCGGTGCGGCTGCGGCTGGACGACGGTCGCGAGGCGGTCTCCAGGGACGCCCTCACCCTGCGCCCGCCGGGGCAGGGAGGAGTGGATCCGCCCCTCACCATCGAGGACGGCGGCGTGTTGATCGCCACCGACGCGGGCCCCATCGTGAAGGGCTTCGATGGCGGGGTCGGCGACGGTGGCGAGCCCGAGGACGCGGGGCCCGGCGCGGAGGACCCGATGCGCGAGGGCGACGTCACGGCCTACGTCTTCGACCCCATCGAAGGCACGCGCATCAGCCGGACGGCCTTCACCATCACGGTGCACGCCCAGGGGCCGCGGGCCGGGCACTTCCAGGGCTCGTTGGAGTTGATCGCCTCACGCGGCACCGTGAAGCCCGCAAAAATCGGCCCCTGCGACAGCGGCGTGTGCAACGCGACCATCATCATGGACGCGCCCGCCGGCAACGTGCACCTCAACTCCGTGGACGCCTTCGGGGTGACGGGCGAGTCCAACACGTTCCGGCTGGAGCCGTACAAGTAGCGCGGACGTTCACCCCGCCGCGCGCAGCAGCTCCAGCGCGCGCAGCATGTCCGGAGGCAGCGGGGCATCCACCCCGCGCGCCGGCACTCCGGGCAGCGCGGGCCACTCCACCCGCGCGGCGTGCAGCGGCGTCCGGGTCAGCACCTCCCGGGTCCCCTGCCCTCCCAGGTCGCCCTCCGTGAGCGGAGCCTCGCGGCCGTACTGGTGATCCACGAGCAGCGGGTGCCCCAGCGACAGCAGGTGCACGCGGATCTGATGCGTGCGGCCCGTCAGCGGCTCCGCCTCCACCAGGGACGCGCGCGCGAAGGTCTCCACCGGGCGCACGCGCGTGCGCGACGGCTTGGCGTCCGGCTCCTCCGGCCTGGCCACGCGCATGCGCCCCTTGCGGCCGGCGACGAGCGGCGCGTCCACCATCCGGGGCGCCTCCAGCCGGCCCTCCACCAGGGCGCGGTAGCGCTTGCGCACCTTGCCCGTCTCGAAGGCCTGGGACAGCGCGCGGTGCACGTCCGCGTCCAGCGCGAACACCAGGGCGCCGGAGGTG
Organism: Corallococcus caeni; assembly: GCF_036245865.1. Classification (NCBI taxonomy): domain Bacteria; kingdom Pseudomonadati; phylum Myxococcota; class Myxococcia; order Myxococcales; family Myxococcaceae; genus Corallococcus; species Corallococcus caeni. Next base: position 665,287 of record NZ_BTTW01000003.1, read on the forward strand.
TCCCGGTCCAGCCGGTGCACCACGTACACCTTGCGGCCCAGGTGCGCCTCCAGCGTGTCGCGCAGGGACGGGCCGCCCTCGCGGCCGGGGATGACGAGCACCCCGGCCGGCTTGTCCACCACCATCACGCCCGCGCCCTCGAAGAGGACGCGGGGAACCTCCCCGCTCATTCGTAGTCCGACGCCGGCACGACGGTGATGGGGCCCAGCCCCTCCAGCAGCGGCTTCACCTCCGACGCCTTGCCCAGCACCACGATGACCGGCCGGTCCGCGAACGCGTACTTCTTCGCCGCGGCGGCCACGTCCCTGGGCGTCACGGCGCGCAGCCGGTCACGGAACTTCTCCACCCAGTCGTCGCCCAGGCCGTGGATGCGCATGTCCGCGATGACGGAGGCCACGGACTCGTTGGTCTCCGTGCGCAGCGGATAGAGGCCCGCCAGGTAGCTCTGCGCGTCCTTCAGCTCCCGGGGCTTCAAGCCCGCGTCGCGCACGCCGTGGATCTCCTTCAGCGCCACGTCGATGATCTCCCGCGTGGACGCCGTCTTCGTGAACGTGGACAGCGCGAAGATGCCGCCCGCGCTCATCGTGTCGAAGTAGGAGCTGACGCCGTAGGTGAGGCCCCGGTTGACGCGGATCTCGTTCATCAGCCGCGACGTGAAGCCGCCGCCCAGCGCGATGTTCATCGCCGTGGCCGGGAAGTAGTCCTCGTGGCCCAGCCAGAAGCCCGGGCCGCCCAGGCGCACCTGGGACTGCGTCTGGTCCGGCTTGTCCACCAACAGCACCGTCCCGGCCTTCGCGGGCCGCTCCTGCTTGCGCGGCAGCATCGGCTCCACGGCGGGGCCGCCCGTCCAGCCGGCGAAGGCGCGCTCCGCCTCCGCGGCCACGGTCTCCGGGGCCAGGGCGCCCACCACCGTGAGCAGGGAGATGCGCGGCCCCATGCACTCGGCGTGGAAGCGGACCACGTCGTCGCGGGTGAACGTGGACACGGTGCGCTTGTTGCCGCCCAGGTCGCGCCCGTACGGATGGTCCCCCCACACGGCGCGCGTGAAGGCGCGGTCCGCGATGGAGGATGGATCATCCAGGTCGTTGGCGAACTGCGCCAGCGCGCGCTCCCGGGCGTCCACCACCTCCTGCTCCGGGAACGTGGGCTCGCGCACCACCTGCCCCAGCACGTCGAGCATCGCGGAGAAGTGCTCCGCGGGCGTGGTGAGGTAGACGGACAGCACGTCCTCGTTGACGCCCGCGTAGAGGCTGGCGCCCACGAACTCGATGGCCTCGCTGATGCCATCCGCGTCCATGCGCTTCGTGCCCCGGCGCAGCAGCCGCGCGGTGAAGTCCGCCAGGCCGTCCTTGCCCGGCGGATCCCACACGCCGCCCGCGCGCATCACCAGCCGCACGGACACGAGCGGCAGCGGCCCGCGCTCCGCGGCGATGACCTTCAGGCCCGTGGACGTGGTGCTCTCATGCAGCGCGGGCAGCTTCAGTTCGCCGGTGGCGGCGGACTTCGGCGCGGGCACGGCCTTCAGCAGCTTCTTCGCCCGGGCCGGGACGGCCTTCTTCGCCTGCGCGACCTTCTTGCGCGCGGACGTGGCCTGCTTGCGCACGGCCTTGGCGGCCTTGCGGACGGTGTTCTTCACGGAGGCGATCTTTCGGGAGGCCATGGGTTACGCCTCCGCCGCTTCGTCACCGGCTTCGTTGGCGCCGGCTTCGGGATGGAGGGTGACCACCGAGCGGCGCTCGGGGGCGAAGTACTTCGCGGCCACGGCCTTCACCTGGTCCGCCGTGACGTTCGCGTAGAAGGTCGGCAGGGACAGGCCCTCGCGCCAGTCGCCCAGCAGGGCCTCGTAGTGGCCCAGGGCGTGGCCCCGGCCGCTGTTGGTGGACAGCTCCCGCAGGTGGTCCGCGCGCAGGTTGTTCTTCGCCTTCTGCAGCTCCTTGTCGGTGACGCCGTCACGCGCCAGCCGCTCCAGCTCCGCGTACAGCAGGCCCTCCACCTTCGCCGCGTCCGAGTCCGGCTTGAGCTCCAGGTAGAACAGGATGGTCCCCGGGTCGATGCGCCAGCTCCAGTCGAGCATCACCGACACGGCGGCCTTCTGGTCATACACGAGGGACTTCACCAGCCGGCTGCCCTCGCCCTTGGTGAGGACGTACTGGACGACGTCCAGCACCAGCGTGTCCTCGTCGCTGGCCGCGGGGCCGCGGAAGCCGATCATCACCGACGGCGACTGCGCGGGGTGGCGCACCACGGCGCGGCGCTCGCCCTTCTGCTCCGGCTCCGCGTTGAGCACCGGCGCGGGCGTGGGGCCGCGCGGGATGTTCCCGTAGTACTTGCGCACCAGCGCGAGCGTCTTCTTCGGGTCGATGTCCCCGACGATGTAGAGCACCGCGTTGTTGGGCGCGTAGTACGTGCGGAAGTACTCCTGGCAGTCCTCGCGGGTGATGTTCTCGATGTCCGCCATCCAGCCGATGACGGGCCAGCGGTACGCGTGCGCCTTGTAGACGAGCGTGCCCAGCTCCTCGTCCATCATGCCGGGGATTTCGTTGTCCACGCGGACGCGGCGCTCCTCCATCACGACCTGGCGCTCGCTCGTCAGCGTCTCCTGGGAGATGCGCAGCGAGCGCATCCGGTCCGACTCCAGGTCGAGCACCGTCTCCAGCGCGTCGGCGGAGAAGTCGTCGTAGTACACCGTCATGTCGTTGGACGTGTACGCGTTGGAGCGGCCGCCGTTGGACTCCAGCGTCTTGTCGAACATCTTGGGGCCGTACTTCTTCGCCCCGTTGAACATCATGTGTTCGAACAGGTGGCTGATGCCGGTGATGCCGGGCCGCTCGTTGCGGCTGCCCACCTGGAAGAAGGTGTAGAGGCTGACCACCGGGGCCTGGTGGTTCGCCAGCAGGCGGACCTTCAGGCCGTTGGGCAGCGTTGCCTCGTGAACGTCGAACAGTGCGGCGAGGGTGGGGTCCACCGCGCGCACGGCGGTGGACCGCGGGGATGCCTTGGACATAGGTGCCCCACCGTAACCACGGCGGGCCTAGAGATCCACGACACCTTCACGCAGGGCCATCACCACCGCGTCCACATGGGAGTTCACGCCCATCTTCCGGTAGATATGCGACAGGTGCGTGCGCACCGTCCGCCGCTCGAGCGTCATCACCCGCCCCACCTCCGCGTTGGACAGGCCCTTGGCCACGTAGCGCAGGACGTCCAGCTCCATGGCCGTCAGCCCCCAGGGCAGCTCGGCGGGCTTCTGGGCGGGCTTCGCCTGGACGGACTGGAAGTAGTTCCAGAAGCGCCGCGCGATGATGGGCTCCAGCACCGTGCCGCCGTCCATGACCTCCTGGATGCCGGAGCGGATCTTCTCCGGCCCCACCCGCTTCACCAGGTAGCCGGACGCGCCCGCCTGGATGGCCTCGTAGACCTTCTGCTCGTCCTCGAAGGACGTGAGGATGAGGATCTCCACCTCCGGGGCCCGGCGCTTGACCTTCTGGGTCACCTGGATGCCGTTGAGGCTGGGAAGCTCCAGGTCCAGCAGGACGAGCTGCGGGCGCTCGCGGACGATGTCGTCCACCGCCTGCTCACCGTCCTGGGAGGTGCCCACCACCTCCAGCTCCGGGAAGGTGCCCAGCACCTTGACCAGGTTGCGCAGCAGCTGGGGCTGGTCCTCGACGACGAAGATGCGCGTGCGCTCCACGGAACTCACCGCCTGGTGGGGGGAGGCTGGAACTGTTCCTCCAGCTTCTGGTGCTGGCCCCGCGAGAAGCGGAGCTGGAAGTCCTTCTGCTCGCCGGTGGCGATGGCCACCACGCGGATGTCGCGCGTGCCCACGCGGACCGGGTAGTTCACCAGCGGCGTGGCGCGGCGCACCCGGGCCCCGTCGATGAAGACGTTCGCCGGGAGGTTCGTGCGCAGCGTGAGGAACGCCCGCTGGTTCTTCGGGGGAACGCCCGGCTCCGCGGTGTCCTCTTCCGCGTCCTCGTCCTCCACGTCCCGGGCGCCCGGGTCGATCGGCGGCGCGGGCGGAGGGGGCGTGATGGGCTTGAGCGCGGACGGGTTCGCGGGCTGAGCCGGGGAGCCGTTCGCCCCGGGCGCGTTCGGGTCGTAGCGGGGCAGCTCCGGCTCATGCACCGGCTCCAGGCCCAGCCGCCACGCGGCGACCGCGAACATGAACAGGCCCACCAGGGCGATGCCGCCCGCGATGAAGAGCAGGCGCTTGCGGCGCGTGCCTGCGTTCACCGCGTCCATGCTCGGCGTCTCCACCGTGTCGAAGCGCTGGTGCACGGGCAGGTGCCGGTCCGACGGCGCCGGCTCCGCCATGTCGCTGCGCACGCGGCCTTCCGCCTTGGGAACGGCCGCGCGGCGCTCCGAACGGGGCTCGGGAGGAAGGGCCTCGGTGGGCTCGGCGCGGCCCCGGCGCTCCTGGCGGGGCGCGGGCGCTTCGGGGGCCTTGGGGGCCACGGAGGGCGTTCCGCCGCCCGCGGGGAGGATCGCCGTCTCCTGACCGGGGGCCCTGCCGCCGGCACCGTGCGCGGGGCGCAGGGCCGGGCGCTTCGTGGAGGGCGGCGGCTCTTCGCCTGAGCCCAGGGGCGGCCCCGAGGGCGCGCCGGAGGGCTGACCGGGACGCAGGGCCGGGCGGCGGCCGGAGGGTGGGACGGGCTCCTCCCCGCCCAGGGGCACCCCGGGGCGCATGGCGGCGCGGCGGCCGGTGGGCACGGGCGGTTCGTCCTCGCCCAGGGGCGGCCCGGAGAAGTCCTCGACCACCTTCACGCGAGGGTTGCGGCCGGCGCGCGAGGAGCCCTGGCCCTCCGCACCGCCCTGCGGGCCGGCCTGACGGCGGGACTTCTGCGCGAGGACGCCGGGCGGCGCGTCCCAGCCCTGCTCCAGCGGCCCCGCGTGGGACGGATCCGTGCTCCGCGCTTCGTTCGTGGGCTCGGGCTCCGGGGCGGGTCCGTCGTCCTCGGGAGCATCCGGGGCGTAGTCCTCGGGACGGAAGGCCTCGAAGCCGGGCGCGGCCTCCTGCGTGTCCGCGGAGGACTCCTGCTCCGTGGGCGCGCGGCTGTACGGGGCGCGCTGGACGATGGACGCCTCGTGCTCCTCGGCGTGCAGGTCCTCCATCTCCGCGCCGGAGACGGGCTCCAGTTGGAAGGGCTCCACGAACGGCACGGGCCCGGGGGCCGCGAGGCTCACCTCGTTGGGGAACAGCTCCGACACGAAGCGCCCCACCTCCTCCGCGCCGGGCAGGCCGCCGCCCGCGGAGAGGAAGTTGCGCAGCGCCTGGGCGAACTCGCCACACGAACGGAAGCGCCGCTGGGGCGCGGGATCCAGCGCGCGCATGATGGCCGGATCCAGCCGCGAGTTGATCCGCCGGTCCAACCGGCTGGGCGGAGGCAGCGCCTCACGGCGGGTGCTGACGCCGCTGCCGGGCACCACGGCTTCGCGCAGCGTGAGCAGTTCGTAGGCGATGGCGCCCAGCGAGTACACGTCGGACGCCTCCGTGGGCGTCTCCCCGCGAGTGACCTCCGGCGCGCGGTACGCGCTGCGGCCCCGGTGCGCGAACGTGCGCTTGAGCTGGGGCACGGACAGCAGCGCCTGGAGCGCGCCGAAGTCGCAGATGGCCGGGAAGCCGTCGCGGGACAACAGCACGTTGCCGGGGGTGATGGCCCCGTGGACGACGCCCGCGTCGTGCGCGAGCTGCACGGTCTCCAGCAGCTGGATGACGATGGAGAGCGCCACCGTGGGCGGCAGCAGCACCTCCTTCGTGTTGAGGCGCTGGAGCGCGATGCCCAGCGTGAAGCCGTCCACGTCCTCGCGCACGATGGCGAGCCGCTGGCGCACGAAGCCCACGTCCACGACGTGGAGGAGGCCCGGGTGGCGCACGGGCTGGAGCCGCCGCACCGTCTCCGCCAGCTCGCGGGCATAGCCCGGGTCGGAGGTGCGCGGCAGGAAGAGCTTCACCGCGACGGGGAGCGTGGGCAGCAGCAGGGCCTCGTACAGCTCCGCCAGGTCCCCCGCCTCCGTGCGGCCGGTGAGCCGGTACGTCCCGCTCATCGGGGCTTCCGGGGCGTCTTGGGCGCGCGCGCGCGGCGGGACACGGCGGCGAACATGAAGCCGCACCAGACGCACGACTCACCGCGCCGTCCGCGGGGCAGCTCCAGGGTGCAGCCGGGGCAGCGCGGCCGGGGCCGGGCGGTGCGGACGGTGGCGGCGGAGACGCTGGCGCGGGTGCGGACGGGGGGCGGCTTGCGAGCCTCCAGGGCCAGTCGGGCCTCCAGCCGGCGCACCCGGTCCTCCAGCGCGGTGATGCGAGCGGCCAGGCGCGCGTGGAGGTCCTCGGCGGAGGCCGGGGATGGACGTGGGGTGCGCATCGTTGGACAGAGCGTGCCAGCCCCGTGCGAAGCCCGCAAGGACGCGGGCGAAGGGCGAGCGGCGCGTGTTATGTCTTGGGGTCCCGTGTCGCCCCTACTCTCCCCTGCCCAGCCCATCCCGGGCGGACCCTCCGTGGATCCGCTGCACGGGAGCTTCCGCTCCTCCATCCGCCGCGAGCACGCCGAAGACGCGGCCCGCCGCGCGAGGGACCTGCTCACCGACGACGTGCTCGGCCGGCTGCTCACCACCCCGCGCGAGCCCACCACCCAGGTGCCGCATTCACGGGACGTGTTCGTCAACCGCAACCTGCGCATGGACCACGTCGAGCTCATCGGGTTCGACATGGACTACACGCTGGCCATCTACCACATGCGCCGGCTGGAGCAGCTGTCGTTCGACATGACGCTGGCGAAGCTGATCAGCGAGTACGGCTATCCGCCGTTCGTGGGCGGCCTGCTCTACGACCACCACTTCGTGATGCGCGGGCTGGCGGTGGACCGCGTCAACGGCAACGTCCTGAAGATGGACCGCTTCGGCCACGTGGGGCGCGCGTACCACGGCCTCAGGCCCCTGAAGCGCGACGCGTGGAAGGAGCTGTACCGCAACAAGCGCGTGCGGCTGCGCAACCCGCAGTTCGCGTGGAACGACACGCTCTTCGCGTTGCCGGAGACGTGCCTGTATTCGGGCATCATCGAGCTGATGGAGTCGCTGGGGCACACCGTGAACTACGGCAAGCTCTACGACGACATCCGGGAAGCCATCGACACGGTGCACCGGGACAACTCGCTCAAGCGGGAGATCCGCAAGGACCTGGCGCGCTACGTGTTCCTGGACCCGGAGCTGGGGCCGGCGTTGCACAAGCTGCGCTCGGGCGGGAAGCGGCTGTTCCTGCTGACGAACTCCGCGTGGGACTACACGAACGCGGTGATGCGCTACCTCTTGGACGGGCAGCTGCCGGAGTACCCCAGCTGGAAGAACTACTTCGACTTCGTGGTGACGGCGGCGGGCAAGCCGGCGTTCTTCACGGAGAACCGGCCGTTCCTGGAGCTGGATTCGTCCACGGAGGCCGGCAAGGTCGTGGGTGAGGCGAAGTCGCTGGAGCGCGGCACGGTGTACTCCGGAGGCAACCTGGCCCAGTTCGAGGAGTTCACCGGCTACCGGGGCGAGCACGTCCTCTACGTGGGCGACCACATCTACGGCGACATCCTGAAGTCGAAGAAGTCGTCGCTGTGGCGCACGTGCATGATCGTCCAGGAGATTGAGGACGAGATCACGTACACGGACGCGAGGCGCGAGGAGATCGTCACGCTGTCCGAGGTGGAGCTGACGCGCGCGCGGCTGGACGACGAGGTGAACCACCGCAAGACGGTGTTGAACACCCTGGAGCGCAGGCTGGAGCGCGAGGAGCTTCCCGCGGCGGAGCGGCAGGAGGTGGAGGAGCTGCGCAAGAAGACGAAGGCGGAGCTGGAGAAGCTGCGCCGGTCGTTGAAGGAGACCAACGGCATCGCGGACACGCTGGAGCGCGACGTCGAGGAGGGCTTCAACCCCTACTGGGGCCTGCTGTTCAAGGAGGGCAACGAGAACAGCCGCTTCGGCTACCAGGTGGAGCAGTACGCGTGTCTCTACACGAGCCGCGTGTCGAACTTCCTGCACCACTCGCCGATGCAGTACTACCGCTCGCCGCGCGACCTGATGGCGCACGAGCAGGCGGGAGCGCTGTCGAGCAAGCTGTCCCCGATGGGGAGCGAGGGCCCGCCGAAGGGGTCGTTGGAGAAGGAGTAGCTCAGGGCGTCGCGGGAAGCCGGCCCCAGATGACGTCGCTGAAGCGCGACGTGGGCGCCGGCTCGATGCCCAGCTTGCGCAGGTCGTCGGTGTGGCGAGCGCCCTTCACGACGACCCACCGGCGGGCGACGCGCCTCCCCTCCTCCACCGCTTCGGGCGTGAGGGGGGCGTGCTCCGCGAAGCGGCGCAGGACGTCGAAGGCCGGCTGGGCCTTCTTCGGCTTGGCGAACATCGGGTCGAAGAAGACGACGTCGAAGGACTTCGCGGGCAGCGTCTTCAGGTACGCGTGCGCGTCCGCGTGGACGACTTCGATGGCGCAGGAGTCCGCGCCCCGGTCATAGCGCTGGAGCCCCTCCGCGGCGACGATGCACAGGGGCAGGCTCTTCTCCAGTCCCACGACACGGCCCGTCGGACCTACGGCGAGCGACGCCACCAGCGCGTCCTGCGCCAGGCCCAGGGTGCAGTCGAGCACGGCATCGCCCGGGACGATCTCCGCGACCTTGAGGAACGCATCATCGCGCTGACCCTGCCGAAGGCGCATGCGCCGCAGGTGCGCCATGCCCGCGTGGAAGCCGAATGAACCCTGCGGTTCCCACAGCGTCACGCCATCGCCGCCCACGACGAGCAGCGCGTCCACCTTGGTGCCCAGCCAGGGCGCGATGCCCTCACTGGAGCGGCGCGAAAGGAACGGCAGGTTCCACCGCTGCGCCACGGCCCGCGCCTCGCGCACCGTGGCCACGTCCGTCTTCGTGCTGGTGGTGACGGCGAGGGGAAGCGGAGTCATGGCGGGCAAGGTCCCATACCATGCGTCTCATGAACTTTCGGGTCTGGATCGCCGTGCTCGCGGGAGGGGCATTTGCCGGAGGCTGCGCAGCGGCACCGCTCGCGACCTGCACGCCTGCCGACTCCACCATGAGTTGCTGCATCAAGACGCATCCCCTGAGCCCCGTCGACAGCTGCGGCGCTTCTGAGGCCGAGGCGGTTGCCGCACTCACCGCCCTGAAGACAGCCTACGAAGCCTCACGATTGACCGAAGACGAGTTCGCCAACAATGCCCACCTTCCTGAATGGCAGCAGGCCTGCATTCGCAGCTACGTGGACTGCAAGAACCAGGGCTGGAAGGGGCGCTGCTATGAATGCCTGCGATATTGCGAAGGGCAGCACGAATGGCCCTTCAAGGCCTGCGCTCCCACGAGGAAATGAAGCCATGGTCGAAGACCTCGAAGGCGACTGGCATCAACTCCGCGTGCTCGACACGCGAGCCCAGCAAGAAGGCACCGTCGTCCTGGATGACGCCCTTCGCTCGCTCCTGCGCCGGGCTGGCCCGTCCGTGGCCATGCCCGCCGAGGAAGTAGAAGCCGGCCTGCGCGCCCCGGAGGCCGCACGCACCCTCCTCCACCAGATGCGCCAGCGCATCACGGAGGGCTCCCGGCGCATGAGCGACGCCCTCCACCGCATGTACCGCCTGCGCGACCAGGGCGACCTGGACGGCGCGCGCCAGCAGATGCGGGACCTGCTCGCCGTGGAGGTCGTGCCGTACTACCGCGAACTCGCGCAAGGCCAGCTCGCGGACCTGGACTGAAGCGCCCTACTCCGCGACCGCCTGGAGCTTCCGGCCACCCTGCATCTGCGCCACCGTCACGGACTGGTTCCGGCCGTTGCGCTTGGAGTGGTACAGGCACTGGTCCGCCAGGTCGATCATCTGCTGCTTCTCCATGGCGTTGTCCGGGAACGTCGCGATGCCCAGCGACATCGTGATGCGCAGCGGGCCCATCTCCGTCTGGAACACCTCCGCCATCACCGCCTCGCGGATGCGCTCGGCGATGATCTTCGCGCCCTGCACGTCCGTCTCCGGCATCACCATCACGAACTCCTCGCCGCCGTAGCGCGCGACGATGTCCGTGTCCCGCGCCAGCGTCTTGATGATGCGCGCCACGCCCTTGAGCACCTGGTCGCCCGTCGGGTGCCCGTACGTGTCGTTCACACTCTTGAAGTGGTCCACGTCCGTCAACATGATGGAGCACTTGCGGTTGTACCGCCGCGCCTGCGCCAGGATGTCGTCCGCGCGCGACTGGAACGTGCGGTGGTTGAGCAGCCCCGTGAGGCCGTCCGTCGTCGCCATCTTCTCCATCTGCTCGTAGAGCTGCGCGCGCAACACCGCCTGCGCCGCCTGGATGGCGATGACTTCGATCATCCGCAGCACGTCCTGCTCGAACGCCGTCTTCTTGCGCGACCCCGCCACCAGCGTGCCCAGGATGCGGTCCCCCGCCACCAGCGGGAAGATCTTCAGCGCGCCCAGGCCGCGCACCTGCGTCTCCTCGTCGAAGATGACCTGGCGGTCCATCGCCTTGATGTCCCGCCCCGGCAACGGCGCCCCGTAGCGCACCACGTTCGCCACCAGGCCGTTGTTGTCCTGGAACGTGCGCCCCTCCAGCGCCTTGCCCTGCGCCGTGACGCCCGTCATCCGCATCACGCGGTGCACCCGCTTGCCCTCCTGCTCCGACACCAGCGTCACCGCGCAGAAGTCCAGCCCCGCCAGCTGCCGCGTCGCCTCCAGCACCGCCACGAACACCTGGTCCGGGCTGCCCGCGCGGTTCAGCTCCTCGATGGCCCGGAAGAACCGGTCCTTCTCGTCGCGCGTCTTGCGGATGTAGCTCATCACCCGCTCCACCTCGATGGAGCGCAGCACCTCTCCCGCGATGGTGGTGAGCATCTTCTCGTCCTGATCCGTGAACGGCTCGTTCTTGAGCTTGTCCGCCACCAGCACGCCGCGCACCAGCCCGCTGCCCTCCAGGATGGGCACCGCCAGGAGCGCCTGCACCGTGGGGCCGCCGCCCTCGTAGTACGTGACGCCCTTGAGCCCCTGCGGCGAGTTCATCCGCACCGGCGCGCGGCGCTTCAGCACCCCGCCGATGATGCCCTCGCCCGCGTTGAACTTCTCCCGCTGCACCCGCTCCGACGCGGAGCGGCAGTCGTACAGCTTCAGGCTCCGGTCGTCCGACGTGAGCAGGAACGCCGCGCAGGTGTCCGTGCGCAGGCCCGTCTCCGCGATCTCCAGCGCCGCGTGCACCGCGCCTTCAATCTCCTTCACCGACGCGACCAGCCACTTCTCGTCGGAGTTCATCCCGCTGAAGCTGTCCTGCGTGCCGGAGGACACCAGCCGGAAGGTGCGCGCGCGCTCCTCCACCTCGCGGATGCGCTTCTGCACCGCGTCCGACTCCGCCCGCTTCGCCACCGCCATCCGCGCGGACAGCACCAGGTGGTACAGCCCCGCGAACAGCGCCAGGAACAGCGTGTGCGTCAGGAAACCCGTGACGTTCACCACCGGCCCGCCCAGCGTCACCAGGCCGTCGTACACCAGCGCCACGCCCAGCAGCGTCATGCCCGCGTTGCGCGGCAGGAACGCCACCAGGAACGCCATCAAGAGATACACGATGGGGAACAGCTCCCCGCCGCCGATGGCCACCACGATGAAGGCCGCGGAGATGAGCCCGCCGCCCAATTCCAGGTCGTCGCGCAGGTCGATGACCGCGCCCACCGAGGAGCGCATCGCCCGGCGCCACGCCGCCATGCCGATGCCGACGAGCAGCCCCATCACGAGCGCCGCTTCCGTCCAGCCCAGCGTGTGCAGGCCCCGGAAGCCGCCCTGCGCCAGGTGCACGAAGGTGGCCAGCGCCACCGCCGCGGGGATGGCGCGGAAGAAGGCGCGCACGAGCTTCGCCGGAGAGGGCACCACGGTCAGCGAGGTCATGGCGACTCCAGATGGAAGACGATTTCGCCCGGCTTCACGTAGCCGAGTTCCTCACGCACCGACTGCTCCAGCGCCGCCGGGTCCTTGCGCAGCGCCGCGATCTCCTTGCGAAGCGCGTCGTTCTGCGCGGCCAGCGAGCGGTTGCGCTCGTCGAGCGCCTCCACGTCCTGCCGCAGGCGCAGGTAACGACGGAAGCCCTTGGCGTCCGCCACCGAAGCGAGGCTCAGGGCCACCGCCACCACCGCCGCCACCATCAGGAGCTTTCGCCGGGACGTCATGAGCGCCGGCGAAGGTACCAGCGGCCCCCCTGCCCGCAAGAATTCCGCTCCAGCCCTGTAGCACTCCCCAGCAGGGGCGGAACTCAGTCCGCTTTCAGCAGCTTCTCGATGGCCTTCGCCACGTCCGACTGGCCCTCAATCCCCTGCCACGCGGCCACCGCGCGGCCGTGCTTGTCCAGCAGCACCGTGCTGGGCAGCGCTCGGATGCGGCCAAAGGCGCTCCCGCCCGCGCGCATGCGGTCATCCGACAGCAGCACCGGGTACGGAAAGGCGTAGTGGTCCGCGAACGGCCCCAGCACCCGGCCCTCGTCGATGTCCATCCCCACCGCGACGACCTGGAAGCCCTGGGGGCCGTACGTCTCCTGGAGCTGCTTGAGCGTGGGCAGGTCCGCCAGGCACGGGAAGCACCAGGTGGCCATGAAGGACACCAGCACCACCTTGCCCGGGAGCTGCCGCGGGTCGTAGCGCGTGGGCCCCACCGACGGCAGCCACAGCGCCCGGTAGAACGCGGGCCCGGCGTCCACCGGCCCGCTGTTCCGGTGACAGCCGGCCCCCAGGCCCGTCAGCCCGAGCACGCCCAGCGCCACCGCGCACGCGAGGGCGCGTCGTCGCACCGGACTCACGCGGGTCAGGCCTCCGGCTCCAGGGGGCCACCCCGCAGCTGGCACTCCCGGCACAGGCCGTACAGCTCCATCTTGTGCGAGGTCACCGTGAAGCCGTGCTTGCGCGCCACCGCGTCCTGGAGCGTCTCGATGCGGTCGTTCTCGAACTCGACGATGGTGCCGCAGCTCGTGCAGATGAGGTGGTCGTGGTGCTCGCGCCCCGCCGCCGCCTCGTAGCGAGTCTGCCCGTCACCGAAGTTGCGCGCGTGCGCGAGGCCGCACTCGTTGAGCAGCTTCATGGTCCGGTAGACGGTGGCCACGGACACCTTGGTGTCCTGCTCGCGCACCTTGTTCCACAGCTCCTCCACGGACAGGTGGCCGCCCACCTCGAAGAACGTGTCGATGATGAGGCTGCGCTGGCGCGTGCTCTTCAGGCCGTGCTGGGCCATGTAGCGGGCCAGCACCTCGTCCTTGTCTTTCTCGGAATGGGAGTGGCTGTGGTGATGGGTCGTCATCTGCAATCTCTGGAGCACCCCATGTGTTGAGGTGGGAATGCCTGCTCCCGCAAGACAATTTCGCCAACCGGCCTCAGCGAGCGCCCGCTCCCCCGCTGACTACCACGGACTTCGGCGTCTTCGGCTTGCGCCGCGCCTGGGCTGTTTACATTGAGGCCGGACTGGCTCATTGACACCTGTCTGGCCGCGAAGATAGAGGCATCCGCCCTCGTAAACGAGCAATTTTCCGAACCTTTCCATGATCAGTCCCTGGCAGAGAAGACGGCAGCCCGATGACGTACCCACCCCGGTGGCGGTGGCGGTGTCGGACTTCTGCCGACGCGCGAAGGCTCCGGCCCCCGCACAGCAGGTCCGAGAGGCGCTCGCGCTCCTCACGGAGGATGAGGACTTCCGGGTCCGCGCCCTCACGGACGGTGAACCGGAGACGTCCCCCCTGGGGCCCTTCGCGGTGGTGGACATCCTGCGCGGCGTGACGCCGTCGCTCGCGGCCCAGCGCCAGGAGTGCGGCTACTACGACGTGGTCCAGGAGCTGGCCCAGGTGCGCGAGGAGAAGACGCCGCCCCCCGCGCCCGCTCCCACCACGCCCGTGTTCGCCCTCCCCTCCTCCCCCGTGGAGGAGACGGACGCCAGGACGGGCCGCCGCAAGAGCGCCAAGGCGGAGGCCGCCGCCGTCCAGGAGCGCATCGCGCCGAAGAAGCGCACCACCGACGCGGAGGACGCCGACACCGCCGCACAGGCCACGCTGGCACCGCAGGCGCCTGAAGAAGAGGAGGCCCCGCGCTTCCTCAAGCGCGAGCTGCCCCGCCCCCGCGGCCGCTTCACCCGCGTGGAGGCCCAGCGACTGTCGTTCTTTGAACTGACGCGCGCGGAGGGCAAGGAGACGCTGGAGGCCGCCATCGAGGCCACGGAGCACCGCTACTCGCTGCTGCGCACGCTGGAGCACCGCTACAACGGCCCGCGCGGCGAGCTGACCCAGGTGGACATGGAGAACGTCCTCCGGCAGCACGGCATCATGGAGACGCTGGAGGCCCGCGAGCGCCACAACATCCAGACGGCCTATGCCTCGCAGCGCGGCGCCACCGGCCGCGTGGGCTGGGCGCTGGGCCTGTCCCCCAGCGAGCTGCAGCGGCTCACCCACGCGCTCAAGCTGGAGGAAGAGGTGGAGGCCCTGCGCGAGCGCTTCCGCAACGAGGTGCTGGCGACGGGCCACCTCACCCACCGGCTGGATCTGCTCGGCCGGGACAAGTACCTGGTGGACCTGGGCATCCAGAAGCGCTTCGCCGACGCGCTCCGCAAGGAGCTGGAGCGGCTGGCGAAGGATGCCCTGCCGGACGCCACGGATCTGCACTCGCTGGCCAACGTCGTGGGGCGCAAGCACGGCGCGCCCGCGGAGCTGGTCACCCGCGCTTTCGAACGCCTGAACCTGACGGAGGGCCTGCGCAAGCAGCTCTCCGCCCAGGCCCAATCCCCTTCGCACTGACTCATCGACACGAGGTACCCACCCCATGCCCATCTACGAGTACGGCTGCTCGGCCTGTGGAAAGACCATCGACGTCCTGCAGAAGATGTCCGACCCGACGCCCCCCGCGTGCACCGCGTGCGGCGCCCAGGGCACGCTGAGCAAGCAGGTCAGCCGCTCCAGCTTCCACCTCAAGGGAGGCGGCTGGTACTCCGACCTGTACGGCTCCACGAAGAAGGACGGCGGCGGTTCGTCATCGTCGTCGTCCTCCTCGTCGTCGACCGCGTCCACCGCGGCCGCGGCGCCGAGCAGCAGCCCGGCGGCCAGCGCTCCCGCGGCCGCGCCCGCCCCCGCGTCCGGCGACAAGTCGTAGCGCGCACGCCCCACCGCCCCCGGCTGAAAATTCGCTGGGGGCGCGGGGAGGCCGCACACTTGACGCGTGCCCTTTCCTCCCTCGAAGCGTCCCCCCCGCCACTGCGCGCTGTGCGGCCATCCAGAGCTGACGGATGCGCGGGGGCAGGGGCGATTCCTCCTGGTCGCGGACCCGCATGGCCGTGGCCCCGTGTGCCCTCCGCAGCGCGGCTGCCGCAACGGCAAGCTCGCGGCGACGGACACGCCAGCGCTGACGCAGGCCATCCGCTAGGCTAAGCAGACACCTCAGAAGCGCGCGTTCCTCCCCGCGTGCCTCCAGGTGCCATGCCGCGTCCCTCCTTCCGCTCGCTGTCGTCCCTCCTCCTGGTGCCGCTGCTGGCCGCGCTCTGTGCCGGCTGCGCGTCCGCCACCCGCATGTCCCCCGAGGATCGCGCCTCGCTGGACCGGACCCTCACCGGCCCGGACGCGGAGCAGTACCTGCGCGTCTCCGCCTACCTGACGCCCTTCTTCGGGGACGCGTCCAAGCGGCTGCTCACGCCCTACCCGCCGGAGGACGTGCGGCTGGTGGACGACACCCAGGGCAAGCCCATCAACCCCGGCCCCATCCAGGCCACCCTCCCCGCCGGCTCGCGCGTGCGCATCACCAAGGTGGAGTTCCCCACCGCGTGGGTCGTCACCGAGCGCGTCCTCTACTCCCCGCGCACCTGGCCGTGGGTGTACGTGACGGTGGAGGGCGCGCCCGCGGGGGAGCAGGTGGTGCTGGTGCTGCCGCCCAACCTCGACCGGCCGGACGCCTTCCGCGCGGAGCTGGAGAACACGCTGTCACCCCACTCGCCCAAGGCGCAGCTGGACGGCTTCAGCGCGGCGGTGAAGGAGGCGGTGCGCACCAAGAAGCTGGTGGCGGACATGCCCGCGGACGCGGTGCGCATGGCCTGGGGGCCTCCGGAGTCCATCCGCCGCACGCTGGAGGGCACCGCGAAGAACGAGGAGTGGCGCTACACGGGGGAGCGCCGCAAGGCGTTCCTCACCGACGGGAGGCTGGTGCGCGCGGAGGAGGCGGGCAAGTCGGTCCTGCCCTGAGGCCTCCCGTAGGCGTCTAGCGCCGGCCGCCGCGGCGGTGCTGCTTCTTGCCGCCGCCGCCCTTGCGCTGGGCCTGGGCCTCGCCCGGCCGGGTGAGGCGGGGCAACTCACCGGCCATCACCGGCCAGTAGTCGCCCTTGAGCAGTTCCTCCACCAACTGCGCCTGGGTGAGCACGTCGCGCTTGAAGAAGGTGGCGCCGCGGCCCATCTCGTCCAGGGAGCCGCGCGCGTCGCTGCCGCCCACGCAGGGCAGCTTGAGCGCGTCCGCGGCCTCCACGGCCAGGTCGTTCGCGGTCTGCTTCACCTTGGCGTTGTAGCCCTCCACGGCGCACAGCACGCCCGACAGCGAGCGCACGTAGTCCATGGCGGGGTTGGGCACGTCGCGGTCGAAGGGGCGGGCCGCGACGATGGCCGCGCCCAGCGCCTTCACCTTGGGCAGGCACTCGGCGGCGCTCCAGGGCTTCTCCCGGTTGCTGCCCCACATCTGCACGGGCTCTGGCGCCAGCTCCGGCTTCGGGAAGAAGCACAGGTACTGGCCCCGGTCCGTCACCAGCTCCAGGCCCACGAAGACCTTCACCTTGGACTTCGCGCCGATCTCGAAGAGCTCGTCGCAGCCGTCCTGGGTGTTGGTCTCCGTGAACGCCACCGCGTCCAGGCCGAACATCGCCGCCCGCTCCAGCACGGCGCGCGGCTCCAGTTCGCACCCCTTGGACAGATGGGAATGGGCGTGTAGGTCGATGAGCATGGGCGATGCGTGCCTAACAGGCCTCCCGGGGCCTGTCGAGCCCGCGCGCACGCACCGCTCAGGCGTACGCGTAGGACTGGAAGTTGCCCTGCTTGGCCTGGCTGTTCTTCTCCTCGTACGTGCGGATGAGGTAGCCCATCAGCATCAGCGAGGAGGTGTTCTCCAGCACCCGCGAAGGATCCTTGGAGATGAGGTTCGCGCTGTAGTTCAGGAAGAACTGCGCCAGCTCCTCGCCCGCCTCCTTCACGATGAGGGCGTTGAGCGCACTCGGTTCCATGGTGCGGATGGTGTTGATGAAATCGACCGCCAGGTCCTTCTTCGTCTTCATGTCCACGGTCCTGCCCCCTCTTTCCGCCCTGGCCCTGAAGCCGGAAATGGCTCCGGGCCCCCGCCCCAATCCAAGAACCGGGTGCGACCGGATGAACCTATGCATGCAGGTACACCTGCAAACCCCCACCCCGTCGCGCTCCCCCGCTCCCTCGCGGATCACGACTTTTGGAGCGCAGCATTTTTGACACCCTGAAAAGGCGTGTGCGATAACCCCCGGTCAAGCCTTTTCTCACCACCGCACAAGGAGTGGCAGGCGATGTTCACGGGCGTGAAGGTCTTCTCCGCGACGAAGGCCAAGGAGCGGGAAGAGTTGGGTGAGAACGTCACCCGTTGGATCAAGAGCAACGCGGACCTGGAGATCGTGGACCGGGTCGTGTGTCAGTCCTCCGACAACGAGTTCCACTGCTACACGCTGGTGCTGTTCTACAAGCAC
Organism: Corallococcus caeni; assembly: GCF_036245865.1. Taxonomy (NCBI): domain Bacteria; kingdom Pseudomonadati; phylum Myxococcota; class Myxococcia; order Myxococcales; family Myxococcaceae; genus Corallococcus; species Corallococcus caeni. The sequence goes on from NZ_BTTW01000003.1 coordinate 682,997, forward strand.
GCGAAGCCGCCGGCCCCGCCGGCCTGACAGCGGCGCGGTTCCTGGTCGCCTCCCGGGCCCGACCTCTTCCGCCCACGCTCAGTTCCAGAGCGTGCGGGGAGGCCGGGCCTTTCCATTTCCCTATGTTATGGTCCGCGCCGTGGCGCGCTTCGGGGACGACAGCGGGGAGGAGGACCGGCAGCTTCGCACGGACGCCCTGCCGGCGATGCGCTCGGCGCGGGTGCGGGTGCGGCTGCTGGTGCTGTCCGGCCCGGACGCCGGCCAGAGCTACCCGCTGACCCCCGGCCGCTACCGGGTGGGCGCGGACGCGAGCTCGGACGTGGTCATCGCGGACCGGGCGGTGTCGCGCAGCCACCTGCTCCTGGACGTGCGCGAGGACGGCATCCAGGCGGTGGACGTGGGCTCGCGCAACGGCTCGTTCTGCGAGGGCATGCGCTTCACTACCCTGGAGGTGCGCCCCGGCGCGGTGCTGACGCTGGGCACCACGGAGCTGAAGCTCGTTCCGGAGTCAGAGAAGGCGCACGCCCTGCCCCTGTCCAACCGGGAGCGGTTCGGCAACCTGGTGGGCCAGAGCCGGCGGATGCGCGAGGTGTTCACGCTGCTGGAGCGCGTGGCCCAGGGCGAGTCCGACGTGCTCATCCAGGGCGAGACGGGCACCGGCAAGGAGCTGTGCGCGGAAGGCCTGCACCTGAACGGTGCGCGCTCCACGGGGCCCTTCGTCATCGTGGACCTGGCGGGCGTGGCGCCGCAGCTGCTGGAGTCGGAGCTGTTCGGCCACGTGAAGGGCGCCTTCACGGGCGCGCAGGCGGACCGGGCAGGCGCCTTCGAGCGCGCGCACGGAGGCACCCTCTTCCTGGACGAGGTGGGTGAGCTGCCCCTGGAGGTACAGCCCCGGTTGCTGCGCGCGCTGGAGCGCCGGCAGGTGAAGCGGGTGGGCGCCAACGACTACCGCTCCGTGAACGTGCGGGTGGTGGCGGCCACGCACCAGGACCTGGAGGGCGCGGTGAAGGCGGGCCGCTTCCGGGGAGATCTGTTCCACCGGCTCGCGGTGCTGCGCGCGACGCTGCCGCCCCTGCGCGAGCGGCCGGAGGACATCCCGCTGCTCATCGACACCGTGCTGGAGCGCATGGGCAAGCCGCCCAGCGCCCTGTCGGACCAGACGCGTGCCCTGCTGGCCCAGTACCCGTGGCCGGGCAACGTGCGCGAGCTGCGCAACGTGGTGGACCGGGTGGTGAGCCTGGGCGAGTCCGCGCTGCCGGACCTGCCGGACACGCCGCCCGCGCGCCATGCCCTGTCGCCGGACCTGGGCCCCGAGGACACGCTGTCGCTGGCGCTGGAGCTGCCCTTCAAGGAAGCGAAGGAGCGCCTCATCGAGGGCTTCGAGCGCGACTACCTCCGCACGCTGCTGGAGCGCTGTGGCGGCAACGTCTCCAAGGCCTCGCGCGAGGCGGGCATCGACCGCGTCTACCTGCGGAAGCTCTTGCGCAAGCACGGGCTGGTGTCCGGTCCGGACTGACAGCGGTCCTCTGCCCCCACCGGGAGTCACGGGTGCCGTGGCCCGGGTGACACTGGGGTGGACCTCCCTGCCAGGGGTGGTTGTCGCACGGGGTTTCCGCCCCATCTTGGGAGCACCAACGCACGCGAGGTGGGTGCCATGCGCCAGGGCTGGGGGAGGTGGCTGTTCGCTGGAGGGCTCTTGGGAGGGCTCGTGCTGGAAGGCAGCGCGTGCCAGTCGCGGGACGGGGCGGCCGTCGCGGAGAGCGGCATGGTGCCGGCGCTCGCGGTGTTCCAGCCCCGCTCGGAGGCGTTGCCGGACGAAGGCACCGGCGGGAGCGGGAGCGTGGCAGAGGCGGTGGCCGAGGAGGCCCCGGACTTCTACGGCACGGTGACCCTCTCCGGTACGCGGGGCTTCACGGTGCGCGACGATGACGGCGTGGAGCGGCCGTTCGAGGTGGCGCCGTCCACGCGCATCCTGCGCGACGGCAAGCGCGTGGCCCGGGCCCAGCTGCGCCCGGGCGTGCTGGTCCACACGACCTACGGCGAGCGGCTGGGGACGTGGGTGGCCACCGACGTGGAGATCTACTCCGGCACGCCGTCGCGGGACCTGACCGCGGCGGCGGCGCCGGTGAAGCGCTGACGGGCGCGACGGTTCGTCAGTAGACGGCGAGCGCCTGCGGCAGGTGGTAGCTGACGATGGTGAGCACGGGGATCTTCGGGCCCGCGTCCTCGTCGTCGGTGGTCATGCCGGAGGTGACGCGCAGGCCGTCGAAGCGCGCGAGGATGACGTAGTCGCGGCGGGTCTCCAGGAAGGGATCCGGCGCGGCCAGGCGGCCCAGGGCCTCGCGGCCGGTCTCCTCGGAGAGGTTGTCGTAGGTGCGCTCGGAGGCGGACTGGGTGGTGCTCTCGCGCGTGAAGATGGAGCCGCCCACGCGGCCCTCGCCGGTGAGCGCCGCGCGGCCGCCCAGGTCGCCGGAGGTCTCCGCCACCGTGTCGGTGTTGTAGGCGACGCCGACCTCGCGGCGGGAGCCCACGGCCTGGAGGCCCTGCTCCACCAGCCACAGCGTGGGGCGCTCCCCTTCCGAGCGCTGGTCGGCCACCTGCGCGCGCAGGAGCACGTAGCGGCCCCGGTAGGTGTCCGGCTGGGCGATGGCGGACGCGAGCGAGAAGATGGGCACCTTGCGCGCGTGGAGCAGGCGCAGCTCGCCGTCCACGCTGCCGCCGCGCTGGGCCACCACGCGGGCGATGAGGTTGGCGGCGTCCGGACGCACGCGCAGGTCCTCCGTCCACGCGCTGCCCAGCACCGCGCCCAGCTGCGTGAAGCCGGGAGCCTCCGCGCACACCTTCAGGGCCAGCCACGCGTCGTCGCGCGAGGACGCCTGGAGCCTGCGGGCGGCGCCCTCGCAGGCGGTAGGCGTGGGGTAGCGCGCCAGGAACGCGCGGGCGTCATGCGGGGACGCGGGCGGCTCCTCGGAGGCGACGGAGCGCCGGGCGGCCGGCGGAGGCGTCTGGGGAGGCGGCGCGTCCGTGAGGGCGCGATCCTCCAGGGCGACATGGGAGTGCGAGGCACCGCAGCCGGTGGCGAGCGCACCCAGGAGGGTCAGCAACGGAAGACGGGGCATGGCGCGGGGCTCCTTGAGGTGCGGCGGCGCGGCGGGACGTGCTGGATGGCGGACAGGCGTGAAGCAATGGGTCCTGCGAACGGCTTGCTCGCGCGATGACTGAACGCGCGGACTCCCGCGCGCTACAGCGAGGCGGAGTCGGTGTGCTGCGGGCGCGCGCGCGACGGCGCCTGGCGCGGGATGGAGGCGGACGAGGGCAGCATCATCGAGCAGGCGTCGTGGCAGCGGTCGTCCATGCACGCGAGCGTGGTGGGGCCGGCCTGCTGCCTCGACACGGCCGCGTAGCAGCTCTCGCCGGTGCCCGGGCACTGGCTGCGCGCGGCGCACTCACAGCAGGTGGAGGCCACGGTGGCCATCAACTGCACGTCCTGGAGCACCGTGGACAGCGCGCGGTAGCAGGCGCGGGCCACGGGCGCGAAGCGGCCCTTGGCATCCACCACCGGGGAGTTGCCCTCGATGCCGCAGCGGCCCACGACGTCCGCGTACTTGCGCTCGCAGACGGCGACGAGCTTCGGGTCCGGCGTGCCGTCCCGCGCGTTGCTCACGGCCTCCGAACAGAGGGCGCGCGACGCGTCCTTCAGCAGCTTCACGTTCGCGGACTCCTGGTCCGCGTTCGCGGCACCGGGAGGCGGCAGCTCCGCTTCGAACACGCACTCCTTGCCCGCGCGCAGCGTGTCGATGGTGCACGCCCACGCGGTGGGAGACGCATCCACGAGCGGGGGCGCGCCCAGCGCTTCGGGAGGCAGGGACGACGGCGCGGGGCCCGACGGCGCGGCGCCGAGGAGGAGCAGGGAGAGGAGCATCGCCTTCATGGGGACAGCAGCGTAGGCCGCCAGCCCGCGCCGCTCAAACCGCTCCGCCGGGAGGGTGTTCGTCCACCATCACGCCCGTGGGTCCGGGCGGACCAGCCCCAAGCTTCACCGGAAGCGCCTTCGTGCGGCCGATGACGATGGGCGGCTCGATGAGCCGGGGCGGTGTCGCCCGCGTGTCCGCCGGGTCCGGCACCCACACCGGCTCCTCCGGTCCGCGCCCCCGCTTCCACCTGCGCGGCACCCGCCGGAAGCCCACCGGGTACACCGTGAGCTGACCCTCCGTGTCGATGTGGAGCCGGAGGAAGTTCTTCCAGTCCGGTATCGACAGCGCGGAGAACGCCTCGTTGGGATGACAGGAGAACACGTTGAGCGACAGCAGCAGGTACACGCCCACCACCAGGGGTCCCAGCAGCGCGCCGCCTCCAAAGAGCAGCAGGCCGCTGAAGAAGTCGCGCCGCAGGCTCCACTGGAGCTCCGCCGCCAGCGGCGCGGCGACGGCGGACACACCCCACGTGAGCAGCAGCGCCACGGCCATGTGCGCCAGTCCGTGCACGACGCCGGCGGCCTTCTTCCACCGCGGTCCCCGGCGGCCATCCGCGAACGCGACCGCGCCCAGCACCACTCCCGCGCCCAGCACCATCGAGCCCGTGCTCTGCAACGCCGCGTTGATGACCTCCCGGAACGAAGGCGCCCCCACGGCCCCCTCGTTGAGGTTCGCGGCCACGCCCCAGCCCAGCATCGTGTAGATGACGCCCATGAACACGCTGAACCACGGGTTGATCACGGGGAACAGCAGGTTGCGCCAGGCGAGCCGCTGGGACGTCTGCTTCGACGGGAAGCACGCCTTCTGCACGAAGCCACCCGGACGCTGGTCCACCTTCGGCAGGTGCGTGGGGTGCAGGAAGGCCCCTCCCCCACCCGCGACGATCTTCTGCCGCCCGTCCGCGTTCTCGTGCCGGCGGTAGTGGTGCAGGTCCCCCGCGAGGAAGACGCTCACGCGCTTGCCCAGCACCTTCTGCTCCAGGAAGTCGATGTTGTTGTCCAGGAAGCCGCGGCCCGCGTGGGGCGTCACCTGCTGCTTGATCCAATCCGGCTCCGCGTTGCAGAGGATGACGCGATCCGCGGCGTCCATCTTCCTGGCCACTCTCGTGAAGAACTCCACCTGCGGCGCGTCCAGGTCGGACTCCAGTTGCATGTCCGTGCCCAGGAGCCACCAGCCGTGCGGCAGCTTCAGCGCGAAGTAGCTGCGCCGCTGCCGCGTGTGCCAGCCCCTGGAGGTCCGGCCCTGGCAGAACAGGCGCGTGAAGGACACCAGCCCGTCGTACCAGTCGTGGTTGCCCGGCACCGCGAACAGATCCGGCCGGTGACGCCGCCGGTTCAAGGCGTCCTCGTACGGCACCACCGTGCGCGCCTGATACTCCCCCACGCTCGCGGTCGGATAGACCTCGTCCCCGCCGAACACGAGCACCTCGCCGCCCCGCGTGGGGTACGCCTTCCCGGAGGCGTCCGTCAGCACCAGCTCCGGCGCCGTCACCGCCGAGGCCACCGAGTAGGTGGAGTCCCAGCCGTCCCCCAGGTCCGCCACGTAGTCCAGCCACAGCTCGTCGCGCGGGTGCTGGGGGTTGTCCTCCGAGTAGTCGAACTTCAGGTCCTGGGGCTGCGACACCGCGTCCAGCAGCCGCCGGTCCGCCTGCCGTCCGAACGTCCCCGACAGCAGCGCCTTCACCCCCGACTTCGCGAGCACGGCCGGGTCGAACCACGACACCATCGGCTTTCCCGGGGGCGTCTCCGGCTGGGGTTCGGGCCGGGTTCGCTGGCCCGGGATGCGGCTCACATCGGAGGCACGGACGGCCATGGCCCCTCCTCTTGTGCGTGCTCCGGCGCATGCTCCGGTGCGTGCCACGAACGTCCCCTCGTGGAACGTCGGTGCGAGTCGATGAGCGCATCCGCGAAGCGGTCCGCGAGCGCGGCGATGGTGAGGCTCGGGTTGGGGCCGGTGGGGCCCGGCATCATCGCGCCGTCGGCCACGTACAGGCCCGGGTGGCCAAAGGCCTCGCCCGTCGCGTCCACCACGCCCGTCTCCGGGCCACGTCCCATGGGACAGCCGCCCAGCGGGTGCACGGTGATGACGCGGCTCAGGTAGCTGAGCGGGTTCTGCACCAGCTTGCCTTCCAGCGTGCGCGCGATGTCCGCCATCGACTGGCGCACCTCATCGAAGTACTCGCGCGAGCCGCTCATCCGCCAGTCGATCTCCAGCATCTCGTCCTTCGTCAGCCGCATGTGGCCGTTGGGGATGTCGCGCCCCATGCCCAGCAGCGGCAGCGACGTCGCGGAGCCCAGGCAGTCCCCGAGCAGCTCGGCGATCTCCTCGCTCACGTCGGAGTCGCGCGTGAGCCCCGTCCACCCGCGGATGATGCGCCACGCCAGCTTGAGGCCGCGCTCCAGCAGCGGCACCTGGTGCGCGCCCTCGTAGAGCCAGTTGACGAACTCCGGGTAGCCCGCGTCCTCCAGGTAGTAGCCCCGGCCCGTGCCGCCCTCCTCCTGGCTCCGGAAGTGCAGCGCGCTGGTGATGACCGGGCCGTGCCCGCCCTCCAGGATGCGCGGCAGCTGCTTGCCGGTGCTCGAGTCGTGGCACTGGCGCATGAAGCCCAGCAGGTCGCCGTTGCCGCAGAAGCGCGTGCCCAGCTGTCCGCTCAGCCCGGGGAAGTGCCGCCGGTTCTTCAGGAGCAGGAACGGGGTGCCGAACGTGCCCGCCGCCAGCACCAGCCGGTCCGCCGTCACCGTGGTGCGCGGCTGCATGGACTTGGGGCCCTCACGCGGCACGTCCTCCGGCGTGTCCGTGTGGTCCAGGTACTGCACCACGTAGCCGCCGCCCTCCGCGGGCCACAGCTCCGTCACCTCCGCGAGCGTGCGCAGCTCCGCCCCGGCGCGCTTCGCCGCGGACAGGTACGTGTAATCGAGCGTGTTCTTGCTGCCCGTGTTGCAGCCGATGTCGCACTCCCCACACAGGTGACAGGTGGTGCGCGTGCGGCCGTGGAGGTTGGGGTGCTCCTCGCGGATGGGCTCGCCGGGCACGGGCACTTCGCCCGGGTTGCCGAACGTCACCGCCAATGGCGGCAGCTGCCAGTCTCCCGCGCGGCCCAGGCGCTCGGCCGCCAGCTTCATGGCCAGCGTCTTCGCCGTCGTCGAGTAGGGCGCGTGCTCCAGCGGGTAGCGCTGCGCGTGCATCATCCGCTCCACGGCGTCGTAGTGCGCTTCCAGATCCGCGCGGGTGACGGGCCAGTCCTCGTAGCCGCCGCCGTGGAGGTCCTCGTGGATGAAGGTCTTCGCGTCCTTGCGCAACAGCACGTTGGCGTAGATGAGCGACCCGCCGCCCAGCCCCGCGGACACCACGCCGCCCAGCCCCTGGAAGGACCAGAGGTTGAAGAGGCCGTGCATCCCCTTGCTCGGGTCCCAGAAGTTGCGGCGCATGTCGTGCGGGCTGCGCGGGAAGGAGCCCGGCGGATACGCCTTGCCGCGCTCCAGCACGCACACCCGCAGGCCCGCGTCCGCCAGCCGCCACGCCATCACCGAACCGCCGAAGCCCGAACCCACGATGACGACGTCGAAGTGCTCAGCCCTCGTGGCCATGCGTGGCCTCCCCTTCCCGCTCACGCACCGGCGCCTCCGGCGCGTAGAGGTCCCAGAGCGCGCCCAGGAACAGGCGGCCGAAGCGGGCCACCATGCCCGCGCCCTCCACGCCCCCGCGCGTCGAGTGCATGCTGGCGACCAGGTGGAGCAGCTCCCGCATGCCCAGCACCAGCACGCCCGCGCCCACCACCGGGCCGCGCGCGTCCGGGCCTTCGTGCAGGTAGCTGTAGAGGCGCGTGGTGTCGCGCCAGAGGTCGGGCCCCGGGTCGTCGTGCAGCGTCTTCGTGCCGTCCAGGTAGTAGTCCTGGCCGTGGGCCTGGAAGCGCAGGCCGTAGGTCATGATCTTCGTGCGCGGATCATCCGTGGCGCGGAAGAGGTTGAAGCTCCCGTCGCGCACGGGCAGGTCCATGCCCAGTGGCTTGAACTGCACGTGCGCCACCAGCCGCGCCGCGTGGTTGGCGTCGCGGATGAACGCCTCCATGTCGTCGATGGTGATGGTGCAGTGCATGGTGAAGGGCGTGGAGCGCCCGTCATGGGCGCCGGCCTCGGGGTCGGTGGTGCCCATCGCGAGGGGGCCGGACATCGTCTCTCGGAAGGACAGGTCATAGGAGGGTTCGGTCATCTGCGTGATCTCCGGGGTGAGGGGCAGCCCCTGGGCGAGCGCCACGGACAGGTAGCGCCAGGCGTCCGAGTAGCCCTGGTCGATGAGGGTCGCGGCCGTGACGTGGCCCGCGTAGAAGTCCGGGTCCAGCGGCAGCGGGTGCTCCGGCTTGATGAGGTGCACGGTGATGGGCCGCGCGTGTCCCGCCACGTGCTCGCCCGCGAGGATGCGCGCGTTGAGCTCGCGCACCTGCTCCAGCTCCGCGAAGAGCGCGCCGTTCGCGCTCAGCTCGATCATGTGGACGTACTGTCGGAAGAAGCCGTCGTGGTACTGGGGCGTGTTGCCGATGCACCAGACGACCCACACCTCGTCCGCGCCCCGGCGCACGGCCTCCATCACGTTGGCGTCCTGGATCCACACCGAGTCCAGGTAGAGGTGGCCGTCCCTGGCCACGGGGGGCATGAAGAGCGGCAGGGAGATGCCCGCCACCAGCAGGTCGCGGTCCACGTCCGTGTGCGGGATGGCCTCGTTCGTCTTCCGGGCGAAGTCACAGACGTTGAAGGTGCCCGTGCGGTCGCGGTTCGCGCGGATGGCGTCCACGTCCACGCCCAGGTGCGGGAAGACGCGCTGGATGATGCCGTCCGCGTCCCCCAGCGCGTGCAGCTTCCAGGGCCGCGCGTAGTCGTCCAGCGGCATCAGCGACACGAAGTCCTTCACGTCCAGCGTCCGCCACCGCTCGCACATCTCCGCGGGGGTCTGGCCGGACAGCCACATCGCCAGGGTGATGATGCCGCCCGACGTGCCGTCCGCGTGGTTGAAGGACAGCCGCGCGTCCGTCAGCGCGCGCAGCACGCCGGCCTGCCATGCGACGCGCATGCCGCCGCCCGCGAGCACCAGCGAGCGCCGGGGCGCCTCCGCCGACGACGCCTGGACGCCCGGATCATCCCCGAGCGCCCGCAGAGGCCTCCCCAGCGGTCTGGGCTCGCGGGTCGCATCCGCCACGCGCAGCGTGCTGACGGAGGGGCTGGTCGCCTCCCGGGTGGGCTCCGGCTCCGGCGCCTCCTCCTCCTCCGCCACCTGGGGCTTGAGCACGGAGATGATCTGCTCGCGCTGGCGCAGTGACGCGTAGAACCCCAGCACCAGCACGGCGCTCAGCGCGTCGAACGCCGCCACCCCCAGCGCCAGCGGCGACAGCAGGCCGCGCCCCACGCCAATCGCCACCATCCCGCAGGCCCCCACCTTCTGGAGGCCCGTCCACAGGAAGGCGGCCGGGTTCGCGCGGGGCTCGTGCAGGCCGTGCAGCAGCAGGCCGCCGAACAGCACCATGAACATGCCCACGATGCGGAAGAAGTGCGCGGGCGCTGCGGACGCATCCGCGCGCAGCACGCGCAGCTCCACCCCCGGCAGGAGCATCTGCGCCGCGCCGGTCACCAGGGTGATCCACCCGATGGCCGCCAGGGCCCAGCGCCACGGACGCCCGTTGACGCGGGCCTGGCGCTCCAGCCATCGCGACGCGGCCGGGCTCATGCGTGGACCTCCTGGCGCGGTGGCACGGGCAGCCCGAAGCCCCATCGCGCCCTGGCCGGGTGCTCCGCGCGCAGCACCCGGTGCACGAAGTAGCCCAGCGTCAACAGCCACTGCAGCGACCACAACCCCACGCGGATGCGGTTCATCCGCATCCACGCGCCCAGCACCTCCTTCAGCCGTTCAGGCGACGTGATGCCGGCCGCCATCTCGTCGTTGTACGGGAAGATGAAGATGCGCGTGAGCAGCGTGGCCACCACCACCGCCAGCAGCACGCCCAGCGGGTACCAGCGCAGGGCCGTCCTGCGCTCGCGCCACGCCAGCCCCCCGGACGACAGCAGCATCACCGCCGTCATCCAGGTGAAGAACCGCGTGGCCGCCTGCACCTGCGGCACGAACTGCAGGTAGTAGTTGTCCACCGTGAGCCGGGGCGCGATGGGGAACGTGAAGAGGATCAGCGACCAGCCCGTGCCCAGGTACATGGACGTGCACAGGAACAGCAGGCACGCGTTCGCCAGGTCGAAGGGGCCGCCGCGCTTCATCGCCGCGCTTCCTCGCGCGAACGCGCGTCGTGGAGCGGCACGACCTCCTGGAGCACCCGCGGCGGCTCCCCGTCCGGCTCCGGAGGCGGCATCGGCGTCTGGTCCTGGCCCAGGTCCACCACGCTCTCCAGGCCCTCCGGGTACGTCGCGTCGGGGAGCGTGGGCTGCGTGAGGAACCACGCCTCGGAGTGGTCATCCAGCACGCCGCTGGACGACGGGAAGAACCCGGTGAAGAAGGCGCGCGGGGAGATGCCCAGGTCGCGCAGCGCCTTGACGCGCGGATGATCTCCCAGCTCCAGCGTCCCCCACGCGTGCTTTCCCAACCGGAAGCCGAACCGGCCCCGGAAGTAGATGGTGGACTTCATCAACATGCCCCGGAAGGCGCAGTAGTTCACCGCCGCCATCCGCACCGGCAGCCACGGGAACCTCGGGCGCTCGATGCGCACGCGCACCGCCTGCCGGCCGCCCTCCTCGTAGCGGCTGCTCACGGAGCCGTCCTCCATCCGGAAGTCCAGCCGGGCCAGGTGCTTGGGCATGCCCCAGATGCCCTTGCCGCCCTTCACGGACACCTCCGTGTTCACCGGCAGGTCCACCACGTACTGCCCCACGCCGAAGTGCTTCTGGAACAGCAGCGGCAACAGCGGCGGCGCGGGCCTGCGCCCGTGCGTGCAGCCCAGCGCGATGCTGAACTCGATGTACGCGCCGATGTCCGTCTGCTTGTAGTCGATGACGGAGATGAGCAGCACGGCCCGGTCGCGCGACACGCGCAGCGGGTGCAGTTCGTTGCCGGGCAGCAGGCTGGCCGCGCGGCGTGCGTCCACCGTGAAGGCGGCCATCAGCGCCGGTGCGCCCTTCGAATCCACGGGCAGCGCGTACGGGATGTCGTCCACGCGCGAGTAGCGGCCGGACTGTCTCTGGATGCGTCGGGGGAGGAACATGGCGGACCTTTCGTCAGTGGCTCAGGGAGCGGTCCAGCTCGGAGAGGATGAGGGGGAAGACGTCCTGGGACGCGCGCTTGCCCATGAAGACGTCCAGGTGGCCGTAGCCCGGCAGCAGGTGCAGCGCGTGCCGGCCCGGGTGGAAGTGCTCCAGGTGTTCGAAGCTGCGGCGCTGGCTCTCCGCGAGGAAGCAGCGGTTCTCCTCGCCCGCGAAGAAGACGAAACGCGCGTCCGTCTGGGGCTCGCGCTCGCCCAGGTCCTCCGGCAGCGCGCGGAAGCCCTCCACCGGCACCAGGTGGCCCGCGCGCACGCACTCCTCCATCTGGCGGAAGAAGCTGAAGGGCACCGGGCCGAACTCGTGCTGGAGCCAGTCGTGCGTCTGGGCGTTGAGGTTCTCGTGCCGCCACAGCACCGGGAAGCCCGTGCCGTAGGTGAAGCTCGTCCAGCGGCAGACCAGATTCTCGCACTCGTGATGCGTCGCCTGCACCACGCGCGTCAGCACGCGCGCCGTGCGCGTGGGGCCGCCGTAGGCCCACTGCGGATCCAGGTACGGCGTGAAGCTCGAGACGAGCGGGACGGCGTAGCGCAGCTTCAGCTTCGCGGTCGCCGGCACCACGGGGTGCAGGGACACGGCGTTGGTGAGGATGAGGTCCACCTGCGGCAGCAGCCCCGCCACCGCGGCCATGGTGAAGCTGGTGGAGCCCTGGCAGTGGATGAGGGCCTTGACCTTGTCCGCCCCCGTCCTCTCCACCACGGTGCGGATGGCGTGCGGGTGGTCCAGGACGGCGGCCTGGTCCAACGTCCACTCGCCCGGCTCCACGTCGATGCTGGCGCGCCAGTTCTCCAGCCACACGTCGTAGCCGTCGTCGATCAGCGCATCCACCACCGTCTGCCGCACCGGCGCGCGGAAGATGTTCCCGCGCACGCCAGCGCCGTGCACCAGCACCACCGGCCCCTTGTCCGGCTTCTCGACGCCGCGCAGGTGCACCAGGTGCAGCGCGCGGCCGTCGCCCGCGAGGAAGGGCACGATCTCCTCGGAGTAGCGCGGCGCATGGATGGTTTCCGCGGACATGACGACGTCCCCCCACACGGCAAACGTTGGTCGGTGTGGAAGGGGCGACAACCGGCGTGCCGCCCCGCCTGACAGGGGCAGCGGGCAACGGCGCGGCGCCTCCCTGTCACTCCGCCCGCGTCAGCCCCTGGGGTGCTATGCGTGAGCGCATGGACGCGAACACGGGCTGGAGCGACTACGAGGGCGGCGCGACGCTCGGGGGCATGGGCAGCCAGGGCGGGACCGTCGTACGGGACGAGGGCATCCGCGACCTCTTGCGCCTCACCTACGAAGCGGACGACTCGCGCTCCTTCCACGTCGTCACCTGCGGCGTGTCCGGCTGGCTGTCGCATCCGCGCTTCTTCGACAACGCGGCGGAGGCGCTCCACGCCTTCGAGTCCATGAAGCCCGCGCTGGAGGAACTGGGCGCGGCGCTCCCGGAGGGCGGACCGAGGTCCACCGCGGACGGCCGGGCAGCGGGTCCACTGCTCGCCGCCTTCCGCGTGCGCTTCTCCTGAGTCGCGGCCCGTCCGCGCAAGGATTGCTTAAGGTTCGCCCGCGATAACCCGGTTCACCGTCCGGTCAGCCCCGGACGGTCCTCGAGCGGCCCCCCCGCCACTCCTGGCTCCCGAGCTCCCGGAGGAACCCCGGATGAAGAGCGAATCCCCCCAGGACCCGTCCCCCAAGGTCATCACGCGCCGGAGCATCCTGCGCGGCATTGGCCTGTCGCTGGCCGCGGTTCCCGTGGCGAAGCTGCTCGTCGCCTGCGGTGGCGACGACACGACCGGCGGCGACACCCACACCGGCGCGGATGCAGGCACGGACGCGGACTCCGGCGTGGTGGACCCGAGCGTCTGGGCCACGGGGGGCACCGCGGCGATGACGGCCGCCGCCGCGTACCCGGATCCGTTCGCCTCCGGCATCGGCACCGTGTGCAACCTCACCTGCGAGGCCACGCTGGGCCCCTGCTACGCGACCACGGTGGACCGCAAGGACATCAGCGAGGGCCATGACGGCCTGCCGGTGCGCCTGGCCTTCCTCATCGTCAACGAGTCCTGCGCGCCCATCCCGAACGCCACGGTGGACATCTGGCACGCCGCGCCGGAAGGCCTGTACTCCGGCGAGGACGCGAGCGACTTCTGCACCTCCGGTGACGCGACGGCGCGCGCGGCGCGGTGGTTCCGGGGCGTGCAGACCACGGACGCCAACGGGCGCGTGGACTTCGACACGTGCTTCCCCGGTTGGTACAGCAGCCGCACCATCCACATCCACTTCACGGTGCGGGTGAACGGCCAGGGGTTCGTCACGTCGCAGCTGTTCTTCGACGACACGACGAGCGACGACATCGTCAACAACCAGCCGCTCTACAACGCGCGCGGCGCACGCGACACGACCAACTCCAACGACACGGTCATCTCCGCGGACTCCGTGGGGGACTACCTCTTCGCCACCCAGCGCATGGCGGACGGCGCGATGCTGGCATCCAAGACGCTGGTCATCCGCTCCTCGCTGGACAGCGCGTCGTGCGCGGTGCCGGAAGGCAGCGGTGGTGGCGGCGGGGGTCCCCCGCCCGGCTGGGATGGTGGCATGGGGCCTCCGCCGCCTGGCTTCGACGGGGGCATGCCCTGAACTAGGGTGGGCCGGGCCCTCCCGGAGTCCTCCGGGGCGGCGTGTCCGAAGGGAGGCATGGCGCATGGGCGACCGCATCCTGCTGGTGGAGGATGACGACCCGCTCGGGTCCCAGATTGTCGGGCACCTGCGGGGCGCGGGCTTCGAGCCCGTGTGGTGGCGCGAGGGCCGCCTGCTGGTGTCCGGCGAGCTGCCGGACGTGAGCCTCGTGGTGCTGGACCTGATGCTGCCCGGCACCTACGGCCTGGACATGCTCAAGGCGCTGCGGACCTTCTCGGAGGTCCCGGTGCTCATCCTGAGCGCGCGCAACGACACGCTGGACAAGGTCCGCGCGCTGAAGCTGGGCGCGGACGACTACATGACCAAGCCCTTCTGGCCGGAGGAGCTGGTGGAGCGAGTGCGCGCGCGCCTGCGCCGCCCCACCCTGCAGAAGGAGCAGGCGGTGGTGGAGGTGGGCCCGCTGCGCATCGACCTGCAGGGGCACACCGTGCAGGTGCGGAGCCGCCCGGTGGAGCTCACGCGGGTGGAGTTCGAACTGCTCGCGGCGCTGGCGCGCAGGCCGCAAGAGGCGGTGACACGGCAGTGGCTGGTGGAGCACGTGTTGGATCCGGAGCGTGAGGGCACGGAGCGCACGCTGGACGTCCACGTGTCGCGGCTGCGGCGCAAGCTGGGGCCGGTGAAGTGCGTGGAGACGGTCTGGGGTGTGGGCTACCGGCTGGTGCCCGGGGAGGATGCGTGAAGCTGCGGCTGCGTCTGGCGCTCACTGCGGTGGCGGTGACGGTGCCCGCGGTGTTCGCGCTGGTGCAGGTGGAGCACTCGGTGCGCCGCCGCACGACAGACGAAGTCATCATCGAGTCCACGCTGTCGCAGATGCAGTCCGGGGGCCGCGAGCGATGCGAGGCCGCGCCCGAGACCTGGATGGTCCGCTCCCGTTCCCAACGTCCGCCGTGGGAGCGGGAGGGCCTGCCCGACGGCAGCAGCGGTCCGCCCTCGGGCAGCGTCGCGCCGGACGGGCCACCGGAAAGAGGCCCCGCTTCGGGAGGCCCGAGCCCCGGGAACGAGGGCCCACCCCGCTCCGGAGGCCGGGGGCCCCTGGGCCGGCGGCTGCCGCCGGTGAGCCTCTACCCCTTCGACGGACGGTTCGTTTCGCGCAACCCGCAGGCCCCCGCGCTGGACGACGGGCTGCGCCAGGGCGTGCGGGATGACGGCGTGGGCGTGCGCCGCTACTCCAAGGACGACGGCGCGCTGGTGCAGGACCTGCTGTTGCGCATGCCCTGGGAGGGAGGGCCCTGCGAGTACGTGCTCGCGCGCCGCGTGGAGCCCGCGGAGTCGCCGGAGGTGGGCCTGCCGCCGCTGTCCATCTGGGGCGTGCCCACGCTGATCCTCCTGTCCGCGATGGTGGTGGCGCTGGGCCCCGTGGTGCAGCGCCTGCGCCGGCTGACGGAGGAGGTGCGCGCGTCGTCGGGAAGCGGCTACGAGCAACCCGTCACGGTGAACGGCAGCGACGAGATCGCGGAGCTGGCCAGGGCCTTCCAGCAGGCGCGAGCGGAGATTCAAGCGCGGATGGCGCACCAGCAAGCGCGCGAGCAGACGCTGCGGGACTTCCTGGCGAACACGACGCACGACGTGATGACGCCGCTCACGGTGTTGCAGGGCCACCTGGCCGCGATGCAGCAGCGGATGCGAGCGGGAGAGCCGCTGGAGTCGGGCCTGATGTTGTCCGCGATGAGCGAGGCGCACTACATGGCCTCGCTGGTCCACAACCTGGGAGCGGCCGCGAGGCTGGAGGCCGGAGCGCCGCAGGTGCAGCACGCGCCCGTGGACCTGAACGCGCTGGTGTCACGGGTGCTGGGCCGGCACCAGCCCATCGCGAGGCCGCAGCGCATCGCCCTGGAGAGCGGAGTACCGGCGACGCCCACCTGGGTGAGGGGCGACGAGACGCTGCTGGAGCAGGCGGTGAGCAACGTGGTGCTCAACGGCATCCGCTACGGCCGCGAGGACGGCCACGTGGCCGTGGTGCTGGAGACGACGCGCCAGCAGTCCTTCAACCTGCGAGTCATCGACGACGGGCCGGGCATCTCCGAAGAGGAGCGGTCGAGGATCCTGGAGCGCCGCTTCCGGGGCAACGCGGCCCGGACCCGGGAGCCGCAAGGCCAGGGCCTGGGCCTGCACATCGTGCACAACGTGGTGGAGCTGCACGGTTGGAAGATGACCCTGGCGCCGTCGGAATACGGAGGCCTGGAGGTCGCCTTCACCGGCCCACTGACGCCTCCTCCGGAGTGACGGCGGACAGCGAAAGAGGTGCTGCGGCGTGCTTCACCACATGGTCCACGAACTCCGGCCACGCAGCCTGAAGTGAGTCCTGTGACGCCTCACCGAACAACGCGATGGCATCCACCGGCCTCCGCTCTCCCGTGAGCTGCTCGACGCACCAGGCCTCCAGCGCGTTCCGCAGACCGCGCAGCGGGCCGGTGAGATTCTCCAGTGAGGCATCTCCGAGCAGCGCGCGAGCCTCCGCCCAGCGCCCCTCCCGGCACGCCACCACCGCCGAAGCGAGCGGTGCGAGCCCCAGGGGAAAGTCCACCTGGGACTTCGCCTCCGCCAGCCGGGACTCCACCCGCGCCAGCCGCCCCTCGAGCGCGTCCACCAGCGCGAGCGCCGTGGACAACACCGCGCGGAACTGCGGCGTGAGGTCCTTGCGCGACTCCAGGCTCGACAGCTCCCGCCCCGCCGTCGGCAACCGCCAGAGCTGGAGCTGGGTGATGCCGATGTTGTACGTGGGAACAACCTGGACCTTCGCCAACGGACGCGCGGCCTCGAACCGATCGAGCGCGGCGGCCACCCTCCCCTCCGACAGCAGCTGAAGTCCCTCGTCCGTCAGCTTCTTGCTCCGGCGGTATCGCGGAAGGAAGTAGAGGGCCGCCGGTACCAGCAGGACGAGCAGGACGACGGGAAACATCATCTGCACCTGCCGCGGGTCGGGAATGAAGTGGTGCAGAACCCTGGGCACGCCCAAGAGCACCAGCATCATCACCACCGCGTACGGCCAGGATTTCCGCATGGGGCGGCTTCTAACCGGGTCGTCAGACGCTCGTCAGCAAATCCCGCGCCCTGAAGCTCTCCGCCAGGACGCGCGTCACGCGGAGCGCAGTAGTGGGCCGCGACGTCGTGCAAGCGCGGGCGGCACCGCGGAGTCATGGGCAGGGGCGCCCGTCGGGTGCCGTCTTCCGTAAACCTGTCCGACAGTCGGACAGGTTCGCGGCGCGGGGCTCGCCGGGCTGGAAGGCCCCGAGGACAGCGGGCCCACCAGTCCATGTCAGACCCCTCTGGTTGGATGGGCGTGGCTTGGGCGAGGAGGGCGACGGTGATGGTGCGGGTGGGACTCGTGGCGTACGTGGAGGAGCAACTCGAGCGCGCGATTGCGCTGGGGATGCTGCCGAGGGGGCAGTTCGGCTCGGAAGAGAAGCTGGCGCGTGAGTTCGGGTGCTGCCGGGGCACCGTGCGGGAGGCGCTGCGGCGGCTGGCGGCGCGAGGCCTGGTGGTGCAGCGCTCCGGACGCAAGACCCGCGCGGTGGCGCTCGATGAGTCGTTGACGCTGGAGAACCTGGGCCTGGCTCTGCATGACGAGCGCTCGGAGGAGTGCCGGCGGCTCCTGGAGGGCTACTTCAGCCTCAAGCGGCAGGTGCTGGTGGACCTGCTGGCCGACTGCTGCACAAGTGCCTCCGAGGCGCAGGTGAGCCAGTTGGAGGCCACCTGCTACGCGCTCTGGGAAGCGGCGCGCTGGGAGCCGGGGGCACGCTGCGCGCAGTTGGAATTCGAGTTGCTACGATTGGCGGCCCAAGCGGCGGCCCGTCCCGGACACCTGCTCCTCATCCAGTCGCTACAGCGGGCCATGAGGGGCAACGCGGCCCGACTGCAGTTCCTCATGGGCGGCGAGTCGCTGCGCGAATGGGCCATCTACGCGATGCACGCCCTGGGCGATCGCGACGTACGGGCGCTGACGCACGAACTGCCGGCGCTGCTGAAGGCATACGATGAGGGCGTGCTCGAACGGTTCGCGCCTGCCCTCCAGGAGCATGCTTCACACGAAGCCCCTCACGCAGAGGAGCGCCTCCTCGACCTTTCCACACCCGCTATCGGGCAGGACTCCGCGCTGGATGCACGCAGCTGCATGGAGGAGCAGGGCCTCGGCGCCCTCGCACCCACTGGCGCGGAACACCCAGCGGTTGGGGTTGCCCCCCTTCCTCATGCGGAGGCCTTCTCCGTGGAGTCGGGCAGCAATGCTCTGTTGATTCCAGCCGCCTTGAGCGCATCCCCTGACGAAGCCGGCGGTGAGTGCGCCGCAGGGAACGTGCCGGACGCGACCTTGAGTAGCCAGCTCGACTGTCGGACTGATCAGAGCGGCTTGTCAGCGAAGGAAGACCTTAAGCCCGAACATCCACCCTCCGGAGCCCGCGGGTCCCCCCGCGAAGTGGTGCGCGAAGAGGACGAGCCGCCTCATGGTCCCCCGGGCACTCTCACCACCTCGCCATTGGACTGATCATCGTCCCGCTGCGCTATCCGAGCGCCGCCTTCCCGTCCGGCTTGCGCTGGAACCTGTAGAGCACGAAGCCCACCGCGAGCGCGACGGCCCCGGCGATGAGGTTCTCGCGCTCCGCGCTCAGCGCGAAGACGACGCACAGCGCCGCGGCGGCCAGGGGAATCACGGGCCCACCCGGGATGCGGAACGCGTTCTCGGGCGCCTGGAGCTTGCGGCGCAGCACGGGCACCGCCAGGGCCGTGCCGAAGTACGTGGCGAGCCGGGCCACCACGGAGAGCGTGGCGAGCACCTCGAACGAGCCGGAGAACGCCAGGGGCAGCGCGATGGCCGTCTGCGTGAGGATGGCGACCGCCGGTGTGCGGTAGCGCGGATGCAGTGAGGCGAGCGCGGCGGGGCCAAAGCCGTCCTGGGCCAGCGCATACAGGTAGCGCGGCCCGGCGAGCACGGTGTTGCTGTTGGTCCCCAGGATGGACAGCACCCCGCCCACCGTCAT
The DNA here is from genome assembly GCF_036245865.1 of Corallococcus caeni. Taxonomy (NCBI): domain Bacteria; kingdom Pseudomonadati; phylum Myxococcota; class Myxococcia; order Myxococcales; family Myxococcaceae; genus Corallococcus; species Corallococcus caeni. Next base: position 701,876 of record NZ_BTTW01000003.1, read on the forward strand.
GAGGAGCCCACCCCATCCCCCGAGGAACCGCGCGGCCGCGTTGGCGAGCGGCGTCTGCGCGTCCGCGACCCCGGGCAACGTGCCCAGCGCCACCCACTGCACCGCCGTGTAGATGAGCGTGACCACGCCTATCTGCACGAAGAGCGCGAAGGGCACGTCGCGGCGTGGGTTCTTGAACTCACCCGCCGGCGCCGCCGTGTTCTCGAAGCCGGCATAGGCGAACAGCAGCAGCAGCACCGCGGACCCCAGGTTGCCTCCCTCCCTGGGCGCAACCGACGTCGCCAGCGGCACGGACACGAAGAAGAGGCCCACGGCGATGAACACCAGCAGGGGCACCGTCTTGGTGACGGCGAGGAACACCGCGGTGCGAGCGCCGCCCTTCACGCCCACGACGTTGACGGCGGTGAGCGCGAGCAGGGGCACGGCGATGGCCAGGCCCTGCCCCAGGCCCGAGTTCGCCGCGGGCCACAGGAAGCCCAGGGCGCGCGAGAAGCCGACGGACAACGAGGCCACGGACGAGACGCGCGCCAGCCACGTCATCCAGCCGACCTGGAACCCCACCCGTTCTCCAAAGGCTTCACGCGTGTAGAGATAGGCGCTGCCGGGCTTGTCGAAGTAGCTGGCCGCCTCCGCGAAGCAGAGCACGAGCAGCAACACCGCCAGCCCCGCGAGCACGACGGCGCCCGTGCTGGCAGAGCCCAGGTTCGCGGCGGCCGCCGCGGGCAGCAGGTAGACCCCGCTGCCGATGACGTCGTTGATGGAGAATCCGACGATCTCCCAGCGCGATACCGCGCGCCGCATGCCCAGCTCATGAGGAGGCGAATGGCTTCCGGTGGTCATGGACGGAAAGGAGCACAAATGCGGCGAATCCGCGAATTCGTGAGAGGCCGTGCTTCAGCACGAGCCCCACCGTGCCCGCCCCGGCGCGGGGCGGACGCGGTCCAGCTCCCCTCCCCCTCGCCGGACCACGAGCTGGACGCGCCCCGGCTTCCCTGCCCCCGAAACCCGCTACCGCGTCGTCGCGGCCCGGCGCGTCGGCGTCCGCGCCTTCGCGGTCCGGTGCGTCCGCGTCTTCATGGCCGACACGCGACGGGGCTTGTGCGCCCGCGCCTTCACCGGCCCCCGGCGCGCGTAGCCCGCGGGCCGCATCGCCTTCTTCGCCGTCACCGCCTTCGCCGTCACCGCCTTCTTGCGCGGCGCCGTGGCGCGGGCTGCCGGCCGCATCGCCTTCTTCGCCACGGGACGCTTGCGCATCGCGGGCCTCGCCTTGCGCATCGCGGGCCTCGCCTTGCGCATCGCGGGTCTCACCTTGCGCGCCGGTGCCTTCTCCATCCGGCCCAGCCGCGACTCGAAGCGCGTCAGCGCCGTGCGGAACAGCGCCGCCTTGCGCCGCGTATTCATGCTCCCGCCCATCACGCGGCTCCCCATGGGGACGCGCATGGCCTCGCGGCGCAGCCGGTGCGCCAGCTTCTCGTACTGGACCACCATGCCGCGCGCGCGCCGCACCATCCCCATCAGCTCGCGCCGCGACAGCTCCATCAGGTTGCGCGGCGCGCTGGCCAGCACCAGCCGCATCTCCCCCGCGTTCATCAACGCCGACCCCGTCTCCCGCATCTTGCGCATGTCCGCCCCTCCCTCGGGTTCGCCAAACAGTCGCAAGGTTTGGGGCCCCACCGGGTGACGGCAAGGCGGACACGGCCCGGGCCTGCTCCACCGCCCGTCCCCGCGGAACAGGTCCACTGTCCTGCACTCAGCCGGAGGCGCTCGCGGGCCGCGCATCCAGCAGCACCGCCAGCTTCTCCAACGCCAGCCGCGCGCGCGTCTTCACCGTGCCCAGCGGCTGGCCTGTCTTCTGGGCAATCTCACTCTGGGAGAGCCCGTCGAAGTACGCGAGCAGCACCACCTCGCGCTGCTCCGGCGGCAGTTGCTCCATCGCCGCGCGCACCCGCGCCTGGTCCTGCGCCGCGGACGCGGAGTCGTCCGGCGATGGCGGCGTCGCGCTCACCGGCGGCGGCTGCTGGGACACCCCCTCCACCATCCGCGACGCCGTGCCCAGCGAACGCAGCCGGTCGATGGCCCGCGTGCGCGCGATGGTCGTGACCCACGTCTCCAGTCCGCCGCGCGCCGGGTCGAACTCGCGCGCGCGCCGCCACACGTCCAGGAAGGTCTCCTGCAGCACCTCCTCCGCGTCCGCGCGCGTGGGCAACAGCCGCACCGCGATGGCGAACGCCCGCGCCGAACACCGCGCGTAGACACCCCGCATGGCCGCCGCGCTGCCGAGCGCCACCTGCTTCAGCAGGTCGCGGTCGGCCGACAGGTCACTCGCTTGCTGAGCAGCGGAGTCGGTAGGCGCCATGTTCGTCCCGGATACCGCAACCGGCGGGGCGGATCCCAGCTTCAACTATCGGAAGCCATCCACCCAGCACCTCGGGGTGGGCGGCCGCTCCCTCCGTTCCTAACGTTGACAGGCCAACGCGACCCGGCGGCCGCCATCCTCAATCCACCAGACCCGCACGATTGCCGCCTGGAGCCACTGACTCAGAGTCCTATAAGGGGCCGCCAGCCGATATGACCGAACGACTCGGAAGCGTGTTCATCGAGAACGTCCAGCCGGAGCTGGACGCGGGGCGCTACGCCATCAAGCGCGTCGCCGGAGAGAGCCTCACCGTCCGGGCGGACATCTTCAAGGAGGGCCACGACGTCCTCGTGGCCGTCGCCCGCTGGCGCCAGGTCACCCCCGCCGCCCAGAAGACGGACTGGGCGGAGGTCCCCCTCACCTTCAAGAACAACGACGCCTGGGAAGGCTCCATCCCCCTGGCGAACAACGGCCGCTACGAATTCACGATTGAAGCCTGGCCGGACCTCTTCCGCACCTGGGCGCACGAACTGAAGCGCAAGGTGGACGCCGGCCGCGACGTGAAGAGCGAGCTGCTGGAGGGCGCCGCGCTGCTGGAGGGCGCCGCCGCGCGCGCGAAGGGCAAGGCCGCGGAGGACCACCGGGTGCTCGCCGAGGCCGGGGCCCGCCTGCGCACGCCGCCCACGCCGGATCACCTCCTCGTCGCGCTGTCCCCCGACCTGGCGGACGCAGCGTCACGCCATCCGGACCGCTCGCTCGCTCGCAAGTACGACAAGGTGCTGGAGGTGTTCGCGGACCGGGAGAAGGCGCGCAACGCCGCCTGGTATGAATTCTTCCCGCGCTCGGCGAAGCGCGATGGCAAGACGCACGGCACCTTCAAGGACGCGCAGGGCTGGCTGCCCTACGTCCAGAAGCTCGGCTTCGACACCGTCTACCTGCCGCCCATCCACCCCATTGGCCGCACCGCGCGCAAGGGCAGGAACAACAGCCTGCGCGCGGAGCCCGGTGACGTGGGCAGCCCGTGGGCCATTGGCGCCGCGGAGGGCGGCCACAAGGCCGTGCACCCGGAGCTGGGCACGCTGGCGGACTTCCGCGCGTTCGTGGACGCGGCGAAGGCGCACGGCATCGAAGTGGCGCTGGACCTGGCCTTCCAGTGCTCGCCGGACCACCCGTACGTGAAGGAGCATCCGGAGTGGTTCCAGCACCGCCCGGACGGCACCATCAAGACGGCGGAGAACCCGCCCAAGCGCTACGAGGACATCGTCAACTTCGACTGGATGGGCCCCGCGCGGGACGCCCTCTGGAAGGAGCTCAAGTCCGTCGTGCTGCACTGGGTGGACAACGGCGTGCGGACCTTCCGCGTGGACAACCCGCACACCAAGCCCATGCAGTTCTGGCACTGGCTCATCCGCGAGGTGCAGGACCTGCACCCGGACGTGCTCTTCCTGTCGGAGGCCTTCACCCGCCCCAAGGTGATGAAGGCCCTGGGCAAGGTGGGCTTCACCCAGTCGTACACGTACTTCACCTGGCGCCTCTTCAAGGACGAGCTGCGCTCGTACCTGGAGGAGATCACCAGCCCGCCCGTGTCGGACTACTTCCGCGGCAACCTCTGGCCCAACACGCCGGACATCCTCCCGGAGAACCTCCAGAACGCGGGCCCCGGCGCCTTCCGCCTGCGCGTCGCGCTGGCCGCCACGCTGTCGTCGGTCTGGGGCATGTACTCCGGCTACGAGCTGTGCGAGGGCCGTCCGGTGCCGGGCAAGGAGGAGTACCTGGACTCGGAGAAGTACCAGCTGGTCGCGTGGGACTGGGACCGGCCGGGCAACATCTCCGAGTGGATTGGCAAGCTCAACGCCGTCCGCAAGGCGCACCCCGCGCTCCAGCAGTACCAGGGCCTGCGCTTCTTCGAGTCCGACAACGACCGCGTCATCTTCTACGGCAAGCGTTCACCGGATGGCCTCAGCACGGTGCTGGTGGCGGTGAGCCTGGATCCGTACGCGCCGCAGGAAGCGCTGCTCCACGTGCCCATGCAGTGGCTGGGCGTCAACGCGGAGGAGACCTATCAGGTGCATGAGCTGATGGCCGACCAGCGCTCGCTGTGGCAGGGCCCGGACGTGCAGGTGCGCCTGACGCCTGAACAGCCCGCGGCCATCTGGGCCGTGTACCGCTACCGCCGCACCGAACACGCGTTCGACTACTTCGAGTGACCCCATCCGAGAGGCGTATGGACCTGGATCCGCTTTGGTACAAAAAAGCGCTCATCTACGAGCTGCACATCCGCGCATTCCACGACTCCAACGGGGACGGCCACGGGGACATCCCGGGCCTGATTGAGAAGCTGCCGTACCTCCAGGACCTGGGCGTGGACTGCCTGTGGCTCCTGCCGCACTACCCGTCGCCGCTGCGCGACGACGGCTATGACATCGCGGACTACTACGGCATCCACCCGGACTACGGCACGCTGGCGGACTTCCAGCGGCTGGTGGAGGAGGCGCACAAGCGCGGGCTGCGCATCATCATCGAGTTGGTCGTCAACCACACCAGCGACCAGCACCCCTGGTTCCAGGAGGCGCGCCGGGACCCCAAGAGCCCCAAGCGCAACTGGTACGTCTGGAGCGACACGGACGAGTCCTACAAGGGCGCGCGCATCATCTTCACGGACACGGAGCGCTCCAACTGGACGTGGGATCCGGTGGCCAAGCAGTACTTCTGGCACCGCTTCTTCAGCCACCAGCCGGACCTGAACTACGACAACCCCGAAGTGCAGGAGGCCATGCTGGACGTCATGCGCTTCTGGCTCAACATGGGCGTGGACGGGTTCCGCTGCGACGCCGTGCCCTACCTCTTCGAGCGCGAGGGCACCAACTGCGAGAACCTCCCGGAGACGCACGCGTTCTTGAAGCGCCTGCGAAAGACCATCGACTCCGAGTACCAGGGCAAGGTGCTGCTCGCGGAGGCCAACCAGTGGCCCGCCGACGTGCGCGTGTACTTCGGCGAGGGCGACGAGTTCCACATGGGCTTCCACTTCCCGGTGATGCCCCGCCTGTTCATGGCGGTGCGCCGCGAGGACCGCACGCCCATCGTGGAAATCATGCAGCAGACGCCGGACATCCCGGAGTCCTGCCAGTGGGCCATCTTCCTGCGCAACCACGATGAACTGACGCTGGAGATGGTGACGGACGAGGACCGGGACTACATGTACCGGGAGTACGCCACCGACCCGCGCATGCGCATCAACCTGGGCATCCGCCGCCGGCTGGCGCCGCTGATGGACAACGGCCGCCGGCGCATCGAGCTGATGCACAGCCTGCTGTTCACCCTGCCCGGCACGCCGGTCCTCTACTACGGGGACGAGATTGGCATGGGCGACAACATCTACCTGGGCGACCGCAACGGCGTGCGCACGCCCATGCAGTGGACCGGCGACCGCAACGCGGGCTTCAGCCGCGCGGACTACGCGCGCCTCTTCGCGCCCGTCATCGCGGACCCCGTCTACGGCTACCAGTCCATCAACGTGGAGGCCCAGGACCGGCAGAAGTCCAGCCTGCTCCAGTGGGTGAAGCGGATGATCCGCATCCGCCAGCGCTACCCCGTGTTCGCCATGGGGACGCTGAAGTTCCTCGCCACGGAGAACCGCAAGGTGCTGGCCTTCGTGCGCGAATGGGAAGGCCAGACGGTGCTCGTCGTGTGCAACCTGTCGCGCTTCGCGCAGCCGGGCGTGCTGGACCTGCGCGAGTTCGCGGGCAGCATCCCCGTGGAATTGATTGGAGAGACCGCGTTCCCCCGCATCAGCGACCTGCCCTATCAGCTGTCGATGGGGCCCTACATGTTCCTGTGGTTCCGGTTGGACAAGCCGCTGCAGGCGAAGGAGTAACCCGCGTGACGCCCCTGGACCTGACCAAGCTGCCAGACTTCCTCAGAGCCCAACGTTGGTTCGCCGGCAAGGCGTGGCCCATCAAGAGCGTCAGCGTGGCGGACCACGTGACCATGGAGCTGGGCACGTGTTCCTTCACCCTGGCCATCATCGAAGTCGCCTATGAGCTGGGCCAGCCAGAGCGCTACCAGCTCCAGGCCCGGCAGACGCCGGACGGGCTGGTCAGCGCCCTGGAGGACGACGACTGCGTGCGCGCCGTCTTCAACCTGGCCCGCGAGGGCCGGGTGGTGTCGTCCGGCTCCGGCCGCGTCGTGGGGGAGTGGATCGCCTCCACCGACAGCGGCGTGGCGCTGCCGGAGCCGCTCAGCGTGCGCCGGCTCAACGTGGAGCAGAGCAACACGTCGCTGGTGCTGGGCGAGCGGGTCATCATCAAGGTCATCCGCAAGCTGGAGGCCGGCGTGAACCCCGAGTACGAGGTGGGCCGCTTCCTCGCGACGAAGACGGACTTCCGCGCGACGCCGCAGCTGGTGGGCGCGCTGAACCTGGAGGGGCCCGCGGGCGCGACGCTCGCGGTGGCGCACCGCTTCGTGCCGGACGCCGTGGACGGCTGGAAGTACACGCTGGAGCGGCTGCGCCAGGAGAAGGCGCTGAGCGAGCGCTTCCTCGGGGAGATGCGGGAGCTGGGCGCGCGCCTGGGAGAACTGCACAAGGCCTTCGCCTCCGCGGGGCCGGACGACCTGGCGTTCTCCCCGGAGCCGCTGCTCCAGGAGGACCTGCAGCGCTGGAGCGCGTCCATCGTGGGCGAACTGGGCGTGACGCTGGCGGACGCCGGGCGGCTGCACGCGGACCTGGAGGGCCGGCGCGAGGGGCTCATCGCGTACGCGAAGCGGCTGGCGCACGTGGCGCCCTCCGGCCAGAAGATCCGCATCCACGGCGACCTGCACCTGGGCCAGGTGCTGCGCTCGCAGGACCAGTGGCTCTTCTTCGACTTCGAGGGCGAGCCGTCCCGCTCCTTCACCGCGCGCCGGGAGAAGTACAGCGCGCTGCGCGACGTGGCGGGGATGATCCGCTCCTTCGACTACGCGGAGGCCACGGTGGCGCTGGAGGGCGGCCAGCCGCGCGGGCGCGTGGGCCCCACCCGCGACGCGTTCCTGGAGGGCTACCGCCAGGCGACGCGCGGGGCGCCCTTCCTGCCCGACAGTGACGAAGCCTTCGACGTGATGCTGCGCGCCTTCGAGCTGGAGAAGTTGTTGTACGAGGTGCGCTACGAACTCGCCAACCGGCCGGACTGGGTGCGCATCCCCGTCGAGGCCCTGTTGCGGATGGAGGATGCCCAGTGAGGAAGCCGGCGGACAGAGCACAGGTGGACGCGGAGCTGCAACGCGTGGTGGAGCTGCGCCACCCGGAACCCCACTCCATGCTGGGCGTGCATCCGGACGGCGACGCGGTGGTGGTGCGTGCCTACCGCCCGGAGGCCGTGGCCATCCACGTCCTGCCGGAGTTCGGGGGCAAGGTGCCCATGGTGCACCGCACCGGCGGCGTCTTCGAGGCGCGCATCAACGGCCGCACGGAGCCCTTCGGCTACCTGCTGGAGGTGGAGTACCCGGGCAAGAAGGTCTTCACGCTGCGCGACCCGTACAGCTTCCTGCCCACCATCGGGGAGATGGACCTGTACTTCGCCGGCGAGGGCCGCCACGAGCGGCTCTGGGAGCGCATGGGCGCGCACCTCATCCACCACAACGGCGTGAAGGGCACGTCGTTCGCGGTGTGGGCCCCCACCGCCCGGGGCGTGTCCGTGGTGGGCGACTTCAACGGCTGGGACGGGCGCCTGCACGCCATGCGGCGCATGGGCTCCTCCGGCATCTGGGAGCTGTTCGTCCCGGAGGTCGGCGAGGGCACGCGCTACAAGTTCGAGATCCGCCCCGGCCACGGCGGGGGCGCGCTGCTCAAGGCGGACCCCTTCGCCTTCCGCACGGAGACGCCGCCCGCCACCGCGTCGGTGGTGCATGACCTGCAGCGCTACGCGTGGGGCGACAGCGCGTGGTTGGAGGCGCGCGAGAAGCATGTGGACGCGGCCCACCACCCGTGGAGCGTCTACGAGGTGCACCTGGGCAGCTGGCGCCGCGTGGTGGAGGACGGCGACCGGCCCATGACGTATCGCGAGCTGGCGCCGGAGCTGTCGCGCTACGTGAAGGAGACGGGCTTCACGCACGTGGAGCTCTTGCCCGTGTCGGAGCACCCCTACGGCGGCTCCTGGGGCTACCAGGTGGGCGGCTACTACGCGCCCACGTCGCGCTTCGGGCACCCGGACGACTTCCGCTACCTGGTGGACTACCTGCACCAGGAGGGCATCGGCATCATCGTGGACTGGGTGCCGGGCCACTTCCCGCGCGACAGCCACGCGCTGGGCAACTTCGACGGCACGTCCCTCTACGAGCACGCGGACCCGCGCAAGGGCGCGCAGCCGGACTGGGGCACGCTCGTCTTCAACTTCGGCCGCAACGAGGTGCGCAACTTCCTCATCGCCAACGCGCTGTTCTGGCTGGAGGAGTACCACATCGACGGGCTGCGCGTGGACGCCGTGGCCTCCATGCTCTACCTGGACTACAGCCGCAAGCAGGGCGAGTGGATCCCCAACCGCTGGGGCGGCCGCGAGAACGAGGAGGCCATCCAGTTCCTGCGCGAGCTCAACGACACCATCCGCCGCAAGCACCCGGGCGTGGTGGTCATCGCGGAGGAGTCCACCGCGTGGCCCAAGGTGAGCCAGCCCGTCAGCGAGGGCGGCCTGGGCTTCCACTTCAAGTGGAACATGGGCTGGATGCACGACACGCTGTCGTACTTCTCCAAGGACGCCGTCTACCGGCAGTACCACCACAACCAGCTCACCTTCGGCCTGCTGTACGCGTTCAGCGAGCACTTCATGCTGCCGCTCAGCCACGACGAGGTGGTGCACGGCAAGGGCAGCCTCTACGGGCGCATGCCGGGCGATGAATGGCAGAAGCGGGCCAACCTGCGCGCGCTGTTCGCGTGGATGTGGGCCCACCCGGGCAAGAAGCTGCTCTTCATGGGCGGCGAGTTCGGCCAGCCGGCGGAGTGGAACCACGACAAGAGCCTGGACTGGCACCTGCTCCACGACCCGGGCCACAAGGGCATCCAGAAGCTGGTGGGCGACCTCAACCGCATCTACCGCGACCTGCCCGCGCTCTACGACTCCGACAGCGAGCCGGTGGGCTTCCAGTGGCTGCAGCCGGACGCCTCCGCGGCGAACGTGCTGGCCTTCGTGCGCCGCTCGCGCACGCCCGGCCGTCACGTCGTGTGCGTGGCCAACCTGTCGCCGGTGCCGCGCGAGGACTATCGCGTGGGCTTCCCGCTCCACGGCCGTTACGTGGAGCTGGTCAACACCGACGCCGGGGAGTACGGCGGCAGCGGCCTGGGCAACCGGGGCCAGGTGCACACGGAGGCGACGGGCTGGGACGGCCAGCCGGCGTCCGCGGTGCTCACCCTGCCCCCGCTGTCGGTGGTGTGGTTCACGCCGGGGTAGCGCCCCGGCCTCACCGGAAGGACCTCGGGCATGGCGGCGAAGCGGAAGCTGGGAGCGACGGGGCTGGAGGTGTTCCCGCTGTGTCTGGGCGGGAACGTCTTCGGCTGGACGGCGGACGAGGCGACCTCGTTCGCCGTGCTCGACGCCTTCGTGGAGGGCGGCGGCGACTTCGTGGACACCGCGGACGTGTACTCGCGGTGGGTCCCCGGCCACGTGGGTGGCGAGTCGGAGACGGTGCTGGGGAAGTGGATCGCCTCGCGCAAGGCGAAGGACCGCCTGGTGGTGGCCACGAAGGTCGGCGCGGAGACGGCGCTGGGCAAGGGCCTCACGCGCGAGCACATCGAGAAGAGCGTGGACGCGTCCCTGCGCCGCCTGGGCGTGGAGCGCATCGACCTGTACTACTCGCACTACGACGACCCGAACACGCCCCTGGAGGAGACGCTCCGCGCCTTCGACGCGCTGGTGAAGGCGGGCAAGGTGAAGGCGCTGGGCCTGAGCAACCACTCGGCGCAGCGCGCGCAGGAGGCGCTGGACACGCAGCAGCGGTTGGGGCTCAAGCGCTACCAGGTGCTTCAACCGGAGTACAACCTGGTGGAGCGCTCGAAGTTCGAGGGCGCGCTTCAGCAGGTGTGTGAGCGCGAGGGCCTCGCCGTGGCGCCCTACTTCGGACTGGCCGCGGGCTTCCTCACCGGCAAGTACCAGGAGGGGCAGCCGGCGCCGGCCTCACCGCGCGCGGGCAACGTGCTCAAGAAGTACGGCAACGCGAAGGGCTGGGGCGTCGTCGCCGCGCTGAAGAAGGTGGCGGAGCGCCGGGGGGCCACGCCGTCTCAGGTGGCGCTCGCGTGGCTTGCGACGCGGCCCACGGTGGCGGCCCCCATCGCCAGCGCCACGTCCGTCACGCAGGTGAAGGAGCTGCTCGGGGCCTTCTCCCTGAAGCTGGAGGCGGACGACCTGCGTGAGCTGGACAGCGCGTCTATGTTTCATCCGTGACGAGCACGGTCTTCAGCTGCGCCAGGATGGGCTCCGGCACGTCGATGAAGGACAGGCCGACCTCGAAGCGGGCCACGGCGTCCTTGGGGAGCTTGATGGCCCAGACGATGCGCGCCGTGCATTCCAGCGAGCTGCCGTCAGGGAGGAACAACTCCAGATCCAACCGCGAGCCCACGTCCTGCGGCTCGTCGGAGTAGATGCGCGCGCCCCCGAGGCTGACGTCGAGCACCTGCTTCTTGTCGCCCACCTTCATTCGCGCGGGACGCGAGTAGAGGGGCGCGTGAATCCTTGGGAAGGCGCGGCGATCAATGTGAGAGGTCATCTGGAGTGTCACGATCTGCCATCCTAGCGTGACTGTCACGAAAGGGCATATCGCCCTCCCAGGCGAGGAGGAGACCCGTGGGGTCGGACCACCTCCTCCGTGGGTTCAGGTCCACCCTACCCTTGAGGGCCGCCTGGCACCTCGAGCCCCGGCGCATCCCGCGCCAGCTCGTCGCAGATGAGCGCCTGGATGCGGAAGGCCAGCCGTGCCTCCTGGACCACCTCCTGGGCCTCGCCCTCCGTCAGCGGCACCTCGTCCAGGCGGGCCGTCAGCCGCGCCTGGAAGGCGGGCAGTTCTCCGGCGGACACCGCGTTGTAGAAGGCCATGCCCCGGCCGTTCTCCAGCTCGAACGCGCGAGCGATGAGCCCGGAGCGCTGGGGCGCGGTGAAGAGGTCCTGCACGCAGCGCGACCAGGCATGGGCGATGAGCAGGTGCGGGGCCTCCGCCGCCACCTCGCGGATGCGCTCGGCGTGCAGCCGCGTCTCCGCGCAGGCGAAGGGCTTCGTGCGCGTGTCGCCGCAGAACCCGTCCAGGTCCGCCACCAGCGCGGAGGCCCGCCGCAGCTCCGGCAGCCGCAGCACCCGGGTGAGCGGGCCGTCCTTCAGCGCCGGCAGCACGGACTCCAGCGCCTCGTAGACGACGTGCAGCTGGCGCAGGTGGTTCACGTAGTGTCGGGCCCGCACGAACTGGCCGTAGACGCCGCCGTTCCACGAGCCGTGGAAGAGCGCCTCCAGGAAGGGGGACTGCTCCACCTGGCGCCGCGCCATCCCCGTCCCCTCCTCCAGCCGCGACGACAGCCGCTGCGTGGACGGAAGGTCCCCGGTGGCCGCGGACGGCAGGCGCCGATCCCTCGCGGAGCGCTCGAAGCCACCCCAGCGGAGGGTTCCCCGGAGGCTCACTGCTTCCACCCGCCGCCAGGCGCCCCGTGGGCGGCGGTGGGGGCCTGCGGCTCGGACGCGTCTGCCTCGTGCGCGGGCGGCGCCTCCAACTGCTGGATGGCCTCCACCAGGGTGTGGCCCAGCGCGCGCAGGACGTCCTCCTCCAGACGAAGCGTGACCGGCCCCACCGCCAGGTGGATGTGCCCACAGCTGCACCGCGTCACCTCCGCGCACGGGCCTCGCGCCAGCACCGCCCTGCAGCATCCCTGACCGAGCATCGCGATCTCCATTTGATTTTGATTATCGAAATCAAATTCATGAGGCCACAACACCCGTCCGCCGTCAAGCCCGGTCCACGCCGTTCTGTTCCGGAGCCCCAAACACAGACATGAAGCATCAAATAAACACAAACAACATCAATTACATATCAATGACTGCCTTTGACTGTTTCAATGTTTCACGCCCTGCCAATCCACTGTCTTTCCGTTCATGTAGGCATGAGGCCTTGCTCGCCCGGCGAAACTGGCTGAAGGTTTGTTCAGGTCCGTTCAGGGGCTTGTGGGGCCTCGGAAAAACTGGCTGAAGGTTTGTTCAGGTTCCGTTCAGTGGATTCAGGGTCGGCATCCCGTCGCCTTCCATCTGAGTCCCCGGTTAGGAAAATAGGACCATGCGGCTACCACTCGTGCTGACGACCCTCCTGGGGCTGGCGACCTTGCAGTCGGGCTGCCGTACCGACTCTCCCGTCCCCTTCCCCACTCCCCAGGACGCGGGCGTGGTGGACGCGGGCATCACCGACGCGGGCCTGGCCACCGACGCCGGCCAGCCTCCCGAGTGGCCGCTCCAAAGCACGGAGGTCCAGGTTGCGGAGGGCATGCGGGGCGCGCCGTTCGACGTGCCGCACTTCCTGAACATCCCATCAGGCATGTCCGTGTCGGTCTGGGCGCGAGTGCCAGGGGCGCGGTTCCTCGCGTTCTCGCCCGAGGGGACCCTGCTCGTCTCCGTGCCCGGCCAGGGCAAGGTGATGCAGGTGCGTCCCCGCTCAGGCCAGGCGCCGGAGGTGACGCAGTGGGCGGGCGGCCTGGGCCGGCCCCACGACATCGTCTTCCATGAGCGCGACGGGCAGGTGTGGGTCTTCCTGTCGGAGAAGGACCGCGTCACGCGCTCGCGCTGGACGGCCGGTGAGACGACGCGCGGCGCGGCGGAGACCGTCGTCTCCGGGCTGCCGGACGCGTCCCTGCCGGAGCTGCACGGCACCTACGGCCACGAGCTCAAGAACCTCGCGGTGGACTCCCAGCACCGCGTGTACGTGGCCATCGCGTCCACCTGCAACGTGTGCCTGAGCGACACCACCAGCGACCCGCTGCGCGGCGCCATCTACCGGTGGGACTGGAACGGCGGCTCGCGCGAGCTGTTCGCGCGGGGCCTTCGCAACGCGGAGGGCCTGGCGTGGGAGCCGGGCACCGACACGCTGTGGGTCGCGGTCAACAACCGCGACAACACGCCCTACCCGTTCGATGACGGCACCGGCCAGTACGGCAAGGTGATTCCGGGGTACGTGGACAACCACCCGCCGGAGGCCCTCACCTCCGTGCGCCAGGGCGGCCACTACGGCTGGCCCTTCTGCAACCCCAACCCGGACACGGCCAGCGGCCTGAAGCACATGCCCCTGGACCGTGACTACGACATGAACCGGGACGGCTCCAACGCGGACTGCGCGGCGTTGGACAGGACGGACCAGGGCATCCAGGCGCACTCGGCGCCCCTGGGCCTGACGTTCTTCGACAACGGGGAGCTCAACCCGGCCTGGAAGCGCGGGGCGCTCGTCGCCTATCACGGCTCGTGGAACCGCACCGTGCGGACCGGCTACAAGGTCACCGTCTTCCCGTGGGACCTGGCCACGCACCAGCCCACGGGCGAGGTGGACGTCGTCACGGGCTTCGTGAACCCGGATCAGAGCGTGTGGGGCCGTCCGGTGGACGTGGCCCTGGCCCCGGGCCAGGCGTTCATCGTCAGCGACGACCAGGCCGGGGCGCTCTACCGCATCGCGCCCCTCACCCTGCCGTAGGCCGTCAGCGCGTCTCGCCGCGCGCCAGCCGCTCCACGTAGTCCGCGGGCAGCCCGGCGCTCCTCGCGCCGCGCACCAGCGCCTCCACGAAGCGCGGGCTCACCGGCCCGTCCGACGACGCGCGGCGCGGGTTGGTCACGAACGCGGTGGCCTCCACCTCCTGGCCCTCCACGCGCACGCGCACCGTGCGCTCCACGCACATGCTGGTGACGAAGCCCTCCTTGTGCTGGACGATGGGCCAGTCCTTGCCGGGAATCTCGAAGAGCCGGCCGTACACCCGCGCGCCCGGCGCGTCCGTCAGGCCCGCCACCCGGCCGCCCCACCAGCGCGAGGGGAAGTCGTAGACGAGGTCCACGTCCAGCGCCTCGGCGAGCCGGCCTTCCGGCAGCTCGAAGAAGCCGTAGCTGTGCTGGTGCTTCCACTCGTCGAAGGCGGCCCGGTCCAGGATGGTCGAGTACGCGAAGTAGCGCCGGGGGGCGCTCGCGTCCGCCTGCTCGCGCGCCTTCATCACCTGGTCGTAGTGCGAATCCATGCGTGTGCCCTCGTCTTGCCTACCGCTCGCCCTTGCGCGCGAGGGCGCCGTCGCGGAACGCGCCGAGCACCCCTCCCACGTCCAGGCGGGACGTCTTGATGAACAACCGCAGCGCGCGCTCCACGTGCTCGGCCAGGACGGCCATGCGCTCCAGCTTCCGCAGCTTCTCCGGCTGCACGCCGCCCGCGACCTCCGCCAGCCGGCGCGCCTCGGACAGGTCCGCGCGGATGCGGGTGACGAAGGCCGCCTCGCGCTCCTCCACCACGTGCGTCACCATCCGCACCAGGTCCGTCTCCGCCGCGTAGCGCCACACCGTGTCCTGCGGCACGCGCACCCGCTGGACGACGCCCCAGTGCTCCAGGTCGCGCAGCAGCATGGACACGCCGCCCTTGGACAGCTCCAGCTCGCGCTCAATCTCACCGGCGGTCAGCGGCTCACCGCGCAGGTACAGCAGGCCCCACACCCGGCCCTGGTTGCGCTTGAAGCCCCAGAACTCGATGACGTTGCCCACCGCCTCCACCGCGATGGCCTCCCATGGCGCCAGCCGTCCGTGCTCCGGCGGCGCGAGGGTCTTCTGGCTCCCGGGATCCCCCCCCGTCCACAGGTAGCCCTTCATGCAGCGCGCCCTTTCACCTGCTGCGCGATGCCCTCCGACAGCCGGTGCGCCCAGCTCATCAGCTCCGCGCCCGCGGCGTCGTTGGCGAAGGGCCCCAGCTTGTCGAGCGCCGCGCCGATTTCGGCGTTCATCATCTCCATGGACGCCTCCACCGCGCCGGTGGCCTCGATGGCGGCGCCAATCTCCCGGGTGCGCTCCGGGGTGATGACGGAGAACGCCCACGCGTCCTTGAGCTTGCGGCGCAGGGACTCATCCCGCGACACCGCCAGCAGGATGGGCAAGGACGGCGTGCGCGAGTGCACGTCCGCGTACCGGGGCTTGCCCACGTCCGTGCCCAGGATGTCGCGGATGTCGTCGGCGATCTGGAACGCCACGCCCAGGTGCCGGCCGAAGGCGTCGAAGCGCTCCATCGCCTCCGGCTGGTCCGCCAGCGTCGCGGCCGCCTTGCCGCACCAGCCGAACAGCGACCCCGTCTTGCCCTCGGCGATGTAGCGCAGCCGCGTGAGCGGCAGGTTCATGTCGCCTCTCGCCTCCACCTCCGCGATGGCCGCGCGGGTCATCTCCGTGACGATGGCCAGGCCGCTCTGCACCAGGCGCGCGTCCAGCATGGACAGCCGCGAGAGCGCCGTGGACAGGATGAGGTCGCCGCTCATCACCGCGACGATGTTGCCCCAGCGCGCGTTCACCGTCGGGCGGCCCCGGCGGAACATGCCCGCGTCCACCACGTCGTCATGCAGCAGGCTGGCCGAGTGGATCATCTCCGCCGCCACGCCCACGTCCACCAGCCGCGCGGCCGGCACGCCCACCACACCGCCGAACAGGCGGACGAGCATGGGGCGAGCCCGCTTGCCCCCGGCACCCAGGCACAGGTGGCGGGCCGCGTCCATCAGCGTGTCGCCCTTCACGTCCGGGCCGACGTCGCCATCCGCGAGCAATTCGGTCAGACGCTGCTCTACCTGCCCCAGAAACTCCGTCAGCTCGTGAGCGACATCCATGTGCGCGGTCTCCTTCCGGGTCGTTCATATAGTTCAAGACCGCGTGAACTGCACCTGAATCCCTCCTGCCCACCAGGCAGGCGGACAGTGCGTCGAACGCAGGGAATAAGCCCGGTTGGTGGGCGGCCGTGCGCGAGCGACTGCTTGGGGGTCCGATTGAGGGGGAATGCGAGGCCATGGGAAACGAATCCCAGTGTCCGCCGCCCTCCGTCGCCGCCTCGTCCAGAGCTTCGCTTCCCTCGCCACCGGCGTCCCCCTCTTCCGCCCTGGCGCCTCGCTGCCCGGCTCGTCCGCGCCCCTGCTGGGGGCCCCTCCGCCCCCGGACGGCCGCCAGGGCGTGCCCCTGCACCGGCGCCTCCGCGCGTCGCTGAAGGTGTCCATCGTGGAGGGGATGTTCGCGGAGGTGTTCACCGCGTGCGCGGGCCCCACCGTGCTCACCGCGTGGGCCATCGCGCTGAAGCTGGGGCCCTTCCTGGTGGGTGTGATGACGGCGCTGCCGTTCTTCGCGCAGTTCGTGCAGTTCCCCGCCGCGTGGCTCACCCTCTGCTTCGGCCACCGGCGGGTGGCGCTGACGGCGGTGTGCCTGTCCCGGCTCGCCCTGCTGCCCATGGCGTTGATGCCGTGGCTGGGCCTGTCCCTGGAGGGACAGCAGCACCTGCTGCTGGCCGTGGCGGGGGCCTCCGCGGTGCTGGCCGTGGTGGGCAACAACGCCTGGGTGGCGTGGATGGGGGAGCTGGTCCCCAGCGCCGTGCGGGGCCGCTTCTTCGGCAAGCGCACCGCGCTCACCACGCTGATGGGCACCGCCGCGTCGCTCACCGCGGGCCTGCTGATGGACCGGCTGAAGGGGCTGGACGGGGTGGGCCTGGCGCTGCCGCTGCTGGCGCTCGCCGCGTGCGTCATGGGCGTCGTCACCACGCTGATGATGGCCGCGCAGCATGACCCCGCGCCCCCGGGCACCGCGCCCAAGCTGGAGCTCAAGGCGGCGCTGCTGCCCTGGAAGGACGACGGCGCGCGGCGGGTGCTGGTGTACCAGGTGGCGTGGAACGCGGCGGTGGGCGTGTCCGCGCCCTTCTTCGCGCTGCACAGCCTGCAGAACCTCAAGATGACCTTCGTCATCATGGCGCTGCACGCGGCGGCGGTGGCCGGGGTGCGCGTGCTGACGGCGCCCCTGTGGGGCCGCGCCATCGACCGGCTGGGCGCGCAGCCGGTGCTGATGTGCTGCTCGCTGGGCATCAGCGCCATCCCCATGCTGTGGCTGCTGCCCACGGCGGGGACGCTCTGGCCGCTGCTGTTCGACGTGCTCCTGGCGGGCTCGCTGTGGAGCGGCCACGGCCTGGCCATCTTCGCGTTGCCCCTCACGGTGGCGCCGCGCCGGGGCCGGCCCTTCTACCTGGCGGCGTTCGCCACCGCGGGCGGGCTGGCCTACGCGGCGGCGGCGGCCCTGGGCGGGGCGCTGGCGGCGCGGGTGCCCCAGCAGTTCATGCTGGGCGGCCACCTGTGGGTGAACCTGCACGTCCTCTTCGTCGTGTCGTCGGTGGCCCGGCTGGGCGCCGCCTTCCTCGCGGCCCGGGTGAACGAACCCGGCGCCGCCACCACGCGCACCGTGGCCCAGGTGGTGGAGCGCTTCCTGCCCCGCCCCGCTACAGCCGGTAGTCGCGCACCATCGCCGCCACGCGCTCCGACAGGAGCTTGAGCGACACGGCGGACTCGCTGGTGGTGGAGATGCGCTTCACCGTGTCGCCCATCACCGTGTTGAGCTCGTTGACGGCGGTGAAGATCTGCTCGATGCCGGTGGCCTGCTGGTTCACCGTATTCGAAATCTGACGGGCGGACACCACGCTGTCGCGCACGATGGAGGACAGCTGGCGCAGCGTGTCCCCGGACGTGCGCACCTGGGCCAGGCCCGTCTCCATGCGCTGCGTGCCCGCGGCGGTGATTTCGACCGTGGCGAAGATGGCGGTGCTGATGTCCGCCAGGATGCCGCGCACCTGGTTCGTCGCGCGGATGGACTGGTCCGCGAGGCCGCGGATCTCCCGCGCCACCACCGCGAAGCCCTTGCCGTGCTCCCCGGAGCGCGCCGCCTCGATGGCCGCGTTCACCGCCAGCAGGTGGGACTGGTCCGCCAGGTCCTTCACCGTCTCCGTGATGCCGGAGATCTGCTCGGTGCGCTCGCCCAGCGCCATGATGCGCTCGGCGATCTGCTCCACCTGGGCGCGCAGGGCCACCATGCCCTCGATGCTCTCCGTGATGGCGATCTCGCCCGTCTTGCCCAGCACCTCCGCGCGCTCCGCCACGTCGATGACCGTCTCCGCCGCGCGCGACGCCACCACCGACGTCTGGCGGATCTCCTGCGCCGTCACCTGCGTCTCCTGCAGCGCGGCGGCGTGGCGCGACACCATCTCGTTCTGCCGGCCCGCGGAGTCGTTCAGGTGGTCCACCGAACCGCGCAGCAGGTCCGACGACGCCTGCAGCTGCTGCAGCAGGTCCTTCACCTTCGACGTCATCAGCGAGAAGGCCTTCGCCAGCTGGGCCACCTCGTCCGAGCCCTCCACGCGGACCGTCTCACGCAGGTCGCCGTGCTCCGCGATGCGCTGCGCGGCCTCCGTCAGCTGCACCAGCGGCGCCGCCACCCGGCGCGCCAGCACGATGCCCACCGCCACGAACGCCGCCAGCGCCAGCAGCATCACCACGCTCACACCCGTGGTGATGGCCTTGACCTGCGCGCGCGCCGCCGTGCGGTTGAAGCCCACGTGCACGCTGCCCGCCCCGTTCGCGAAGCGCGAGCTCACGTCCAGAAGCTCCGCGTCCCGCACGTAGAACGTCGCCTCACCCTGCGCGCGGCCCAGCCGGTCGCGCAGCTCGCGCATGGCCGGGGCGTACTCGCCCGCCACCGCGCGCAGCTGCCCGGACCCGTCGAAGACGGCCAGGTAGGCCACCTGGTGGTGGCGCGCCACCTGCTCCAGCACCGCCTGGAGCGACTCCGTCTGGCCCCCCGGCATCGCCGCCGGCAGCGTGGCCGCCAGCGCCGTGGGCAGCGCCCCCCCGACGTCCCGCCCCTGCGCCTCGAAGGCGGCGCTGACGCGCGGGATGAGGTAGCCGAAGAAGAGGGCCGTGAAGAACAGCGCCACCAGCAGCGGCGCCAACGTGAGCTTCTGGGACAGGGAGAGTCGCATCCGGGAGCGGCGCCAAATCCAGAGGAAATCTGGGAAACGAAGCCCCTCTGGACCATCCAGTGAGGTGCCGCATTGTGGACATCCCGGAGGAGCCGGCGCAATGGCTCCGCGCGTCCCAGGCCGTGAAAGTCAGACAGACACCGCGCCCTGGGTAGACACGACCCCGGGGCGCGGGCGTCACTCCGGCGTCAGCCGGCCTTGAGGTTGGAGGGCGCGCTCTCGTCCCACTTCCCCATCAAGGTGTTGGACGGGAGGGTCTCATCCAGGAGCTTGCGCGCGGCCTCTCCGCCGGTGACGGGCAGGCCCTTGCGGTCGATGAGGCCCAGCTGCACCAGCACCGACGCCTGATCCCAGTAGATGTGCTCGTGGTAGAGCTTGTCGCCGCGGAAGTTCACCACCGCCACGAAGGCCGCCTCCACGTACTTGCCGGTGGGCGGGATGCCCGGGAGCATCCAGTCCATCTCGATGTCGTGGGTGAAGCTGAAGATGAACTCGTCCACCACGCGGTCCGCGCCCACGGTGCGCGACAGCAGGGTCATCTTCGTGTCCTTGGGGTTCGCGTGCACGAAGTGGTTCGCGTAGAAGCGGTGCAGGTACTCCGCGCCCACGCCGCCCGTCATCACCGGCACGCTGTTGACGTACGGGTGCGCCACCATGGTCTTCATGGTCGCGTCCGCGTCCCGGGCGGCGAACTCCAGCTCCGTGTGCTTGTCCCACAGCGCGGCCAGGTCGTAGCGCGGCCCCATCACGCGCTTGAGCAGCGCCAGGGTGCGCGTGTGCGCTGTCATCTGCGAGGGCCGGTGGTAGGCCGGGGACCCCTCGCGGAAGAAGCCGTGGCGCACGCCCTGGTACAGGTACAGCTCCACGTCGACGGCGACGTGCTGCTTCACCCGCGCCACGGCGGCCGGAGGCACGAAGCCGTCCCACTCCGCGTAGTGGAGCACGATGGGGGCCGTGTTCTCCCCGCCCTGCGAGAGCACGTCCTCCATCCCCGGCGCGCAGTAGGCCACCGCGCAGTCCACGTGCGCATGCGCTGCCAGCTGCGCGGCCAGCGTCCCGCCCAGGCCGTAGCCCAGCGCGCCGACCTGCTTCTTGCCCCGCAGGCCCACCACCTCCGGCAGCGCGCGCGTCCAGGCCACCACCGGCTTCAGGTCCATCTCCTCCGGCTCTCCGCGCGAGGCGAGGTCCGGCACCACCACCACGTAGCCCTCTTCACTGAAGCGCTCGGCCATCAGCTTCAGGTGGGCGTTGCCCTCGAACGCCTCCACCATCAGCAGCAGCAGGCCCGGACCCGTCCCGGAGGCGGGGCGTCGCACCCACGCACGAATCGGGTCGCTTCCATCCACGGGAATCCACGTCGAGTTGTCGTTCATTTGTCGCGCACCCTCCCCAAAGCGGACACATTTCACGCCCGGACGGATCGCCTCCCGGACGTCTGGCATTGTAGCAAACCCTCCACATGTCTGCCTCATGTAATGAGAGGTTTTGATGCGGACGGATTGTTGTATGGCTTTCAGGTGGAGGAATCAGCCATCACTGCAATGCCTTGCTCGTGACGCGACAGGCCTTGTGTTTCAAGCCGTCATCGGTGCAGCGACGCTCGCACAGGGAGAATGCGCGCGTCCGTCCGCCAAAGCCTGACGTGGCAGGCAGAGGGAGAAGACGGTACCCACCTCCGGGGTGGATTCCACCCGGAGGGCGCCGCCGTGGGCCTCCACGATGCTGCGCGCGATGTAGAGCCCCAGGCCCAGGCTCTCGCGCTGGTCCGGGCCGTCGCCGCGGCGGAAGGGCTGGAAGAGCGTGGGCAGGAGGTCCGCGGGGATGGGGGCCCCGGCGTTCTGGACCTCCAGGTAGACGGTGTCCAGGCCCTGCTCGTAGGTGCGCAGGCGCACGGGGGTGTCGCTCGGGCTGTACTTGAGCGCGTTGTCCAGCAGGTTGGCCACCACCTGCGCCAGCCGGTCCAGGTCCCACACGCCCGGGAGGCTGTCGTGGGCGAACTCGCAGAGGATGGAGCGCTCGGGCCTCGCCGCGCGCAGCTCGTCCGTGACCTTGCGGCACAGCTCGTTCAGGTCGCCCGCGCCGGGCACCACCGGGATGCCTCCGCCCACGCGCGCGCGGGTGAAGTCCAGCAGCTGGTCCACGATGCGCTGGATGCGCTCGCCGCCCCGGGCCACGCGCTCGAACGCCTTGCGCTGGGCGGCCGGCAGCGGCTCGCGGGACAGCTGGGCCCGGGCGGTGGTGAGGATGGCCGCCAGCGGCGTGCGGATGTCGTGTCCCACGATTCCCACCAGCTGCTGCTCCAGCTCCGCCGCGCGCTGAAGCTCCTCCTCCACGCGCCGGCGCTCCGCCAGCTCCAGCGCCTGCTGCCGCAGCTTCTCCCCGCGCAGGTACAGCTCCACGAACACCGACACCTTGGCGCGCAGGATGTCCGGGTCCACGGGCTTGAGCAGGTAGTCCACCGCGCCGTTCTCGTAGCCTCGGGTGACGTAGGCCGCCTCGCGGCTGAGCGCGGTGATGAAGAGGATGGGCAGGTGCTTCGTGCGCTCGCGGGTGCGGATGAGGCGCGCCGTCTCCAGGCCGTCCAGCCCCGGCATCTGCACGTCCATCAGCACGCACGCGTACTCATCCAGCAGCAGCGCCTTCAGCGCCTCGTCTCCAGAGCGCACGGCCACCAGGTGCTGGCCGAGCGGCTCCAGGATGCCCTCCAGCGCGAGCAGGTTCGCGGGCACGTCGTCCACCAGCAGGACCCGGGCGTGCGGCTCGTCAGCGAGAGGAGTGCTGGGGGACTCGTCGGAGACGGCGGTGAGCACGGGCGTCCTGGGAACGGAGGAGGGCTTCAAGGTGGCGTTCACTCGGGCGTTGGGGTGGAACGGCTCGGGTGGCGGGCAGGCAGCCGGGCGTTCGCAGGTCCGGCGGACGTTTGGCGCCTGCTTCCAACACGGCCCGCGCTTCGCGTTGTTCCCTGCACCTGTATTCAAAAGGCACAGCGAGACAGGAATTCGTGTTCAAAACTGACCCATTGCAATTCCTGTCAGGGGCGTAGACTCCGCGTACATGACTCACCCGGCTCCTCGCACCCTCCTGCTCGGCCCTCCTGACCTGCGCGCGCTCGTGGAGGGCGTGGGGCTGGACGTCCTGATGGACGAACTCATCCAGGCGCTCACCGTGGCGTTGCGGGAGCTGGACGAATCCATCCTGCAGGTTCCCAAGCGGGAGGGCTTCCAGGTGGTGAGCCAGCCGCGCCCGTCCGGGGTGATTGGCTGGATGCCCGCCCTGCGGCGCGGGGACAGCCTGACGGTGCGGGTGTCGTCCTCCCTCCCCACCAACCGGGGGGACGCGGGGCTGCCCACGCTGGTCGCGACCCACAGCGTCTACGACGTGAAGACGGGCCACCTGGCGGCGGTGATGGACGGCGTGTTCGCCACGGCGCTGCGCACGGGGGCCGCGTCTGCGGTGGCCAGCCGCTACCTGGCGTCTCCGGACAGCCGGGTGCTGGGGCTGGTGGGGTGCGGCGCGCAGGCCGTGTCGCAGCTGCACGCGCTCAGCCGCGTGTTCCGGCTGGAGCAGGTGCTGGTGCACGACATCGACGCGGACGCGGCGCGCTCCTTCGTGCGGCGCGTCGCGTTCCTGGGGCTGGACGTGCGGCCCACGCTCCTGCCGGACCTGGAGCTGCGCGCGGACATCCTCTGCACCGCCACCACCGTCGCCCCGGGCGCCGGGCCGGTCATCTCCGGCCACGCGCTCCAGCCGCACGCGCACGTCAACGCGGTGGGCGCGGATCAACCCGGCAAGGCGGAGCTGCCCCTGGCGCTCTTGCGCCGCAGCCTCGTCGTGCCGGACTTCCCGGCCCAGGCGCGCCTGGAGGGCGAGTGCCAGCAGCTCCACCCGGATCAGATTGGCCCGGACCTGGCCACCGTGGTGCAGCAGCCGGAGGAGTTCCAGGGCTGGCGCGAGCGCAACACGGTGTTCGACTCCACCGGCCACGCGCTGGAGGACCACGTGGTGACGCGCCTGCTGCTGGACCACGCGCGGCGCATGGGCCTGGGCACCCTGGTGGCGCTGGAGTCGCTGGGCGGGGATCCGCTGGATCCATACGGCCTGGTGCGGGGGGACGCGGACGGACGCACCGAGTCGCCGCGCCGCGCCACCGGCACCTGAGGTCGTCCCGGGGGACGGTCATTCCGTCCGCGAGACATCCATTCGCGCGTGGGCTGCGTATTGCCGCACACGCATGCACGCGCTCCTATTTCCTTCGCTCCGGCGACTCGCGCTCGGGCTCACCCTGACGGTGGCGCCGCTGCTGGCCGGCTGCGGCCAGTCGCCCGCGGCGGAGCGCGTGCCCTTCACGCCCGCCACCGACAGCGCCGTGCTGGAGCACGTGCCGGCGACGGCGACGGACGCGAAGGCCCGTGAGCGTGCCGCGCTGCGACGGGCGCTGGCCGCTCGCGCGGACCAACTGGACCTGGCGCTGCGGCTGGCGCGGCTGGACATCGAGGAGGGCCGGGCCTCCGGGGACCCGCGCTACCTGGGCCGGGCGCAGGCGGCGCTCGAGCCCTGGTGGGGCGCGGAGCAGCCGCCTCCGGGCGTGCGCCTGCTGCGGGCCACCATCCTCCAGGGTCGCCATGAGTTCCCCGCCGCCCTCGCGGACCTGGATGCGCTGGTGCGTGAGACACCCGACGACGCGCAGGCGTGGCTCACGCGCGCGGTCGTCCTGGGCGTGAGGGGCGAGCACGCGGAGGCACAGCGGAGCTGCGCGGTGCTGGCGCCCCTCGCGGGCGCGGTGGCCGGCGCCGTGTGTCAGGCGCAGGTGATGAGCCTCGCGGGCCGGTCCAGGGACGCGTACGCGCGGCTCTCCGCCGCGCTGGCGCGGGGCAGCCACGGGGCGGATGAACAGGCCTGGGCGCTCTCCACGCTCGCGGAAGCAGCCGCGCGCGCGGGGGACACCGAGCGCGCCACGAAGCTCTTCGCCCGGGTGCTCGCGATGGATCCATCCGATGCCTACACGCGCGCCGCCTACGCGGACCTGCTGCTGGACCTGGGCCGTCCGAGCGACGTCATCGCGCTGACGAAGGACCACGGCCAGGACGACAACCAGCTCCTGCGCCGCGTGCTCGCGGAGGCGGCCCTGGGCACGCCGGAGGCTCCGGCGCTCGCGGCCGAGCTGGCTTCGCGTCACGCGGCCAGCCACCTGCGCGGGGATTCGCTGCATGCGCGCGAGGAGGCCCGCTTCGCGCTCCATGTCGAGAAGGACGCCGCGAAGGCGCTCACGCTGGCCCGGGCGAACTGGGAGGTGCAGCACGAGCCGTGGGATGCGCGCATCCTCCTGGAGGCCGCGCTCGCCCACGGCACGCCCGCCGACGCCGCCCCCGTCCTGCGGTTCCTGGAGGCCAGCGGCGCGGACGACCCGGCTCCCCTGGCGCTCGCGGAGCGCGTGCGAAAGGCCCTCCCGTGAAGGCCCTGGCCCTGGCGGCGCTTCTGCTCCCCCTCGTGGCGCTGGCCCACAAGCCGAGCGACAGCTACCTGCACCTGGACCGCGCGGGTGATGGCTTCACCGGCCGCTGGGACGTGGCCCTGCGCGACCTGGAGGAAGTGCTCGTCCTCGACGCGGACGGCGACGGCTCCATCACCTGGAGCGAACTGCGCGCTCGGCAATCCGACGTCGCGGGCTATGCGCTCGCCCGCTTGAAGCTGTCGGCGGAAAGCGCTCCGTGCCCGCTGACCCCGGCCTCCGCGCTCCGCGTGGTGCGTCACTCGGACGGGGCCTATGCCGTCGTGGACTTCACCGCCGCGTGCCCGGCCACGCCCCGCGCGCTGGAGGTGGACTACACGCTGCTCTTCGACCGCGACCCGCAGCACCGGGGCATCGTGCGCGTGGGCAGCGACGGCGCTGGCGAGCCCCTGGTCCTCTCCGCCACGCGCCACACCGCGCGGGTGTCCCTGGAGGGGCTGTCGCCGTGGCGGCGCTTCGGGCAGATGGTCCACTCCGGTATCGAACACATCTGGGCGGGCGTGGATCACCTGCTCTTCCTGCTGGCGCTGCTCCTGCCGTCCGTCCTGCGGCGCGACCGGGGCTCGGGCCGCTGGGTGCCGGTGGGGGACTTCGGCTCCGCGATGAAGGACGTGGTGAAGGTGGTGTCCGCCTTCACGCTCGCGCACTCGCTCACGTTGAGCGCCGCGTCGCTGGGTTGGGTGGCCCTGCCCTCGCGGCTGGTGGAGTCCGCCATCGCGGCGAGCGTCATCGTCGCCGCGCTCAACAACGTCTTCCCCTTGATGGACCGCACCCGGTGGCTGGCGGCGTTCGCGCTGGGGCTCCTGCACGGCTTCGGCTTCGCGTCCGTGCTCGCGGACCTGGAGCTCCCCGCGGGCAGCCTCGCGGTGACGCTGTTCGGCTTCAACGTGGGCGTGGAGCTGGGACAGCTCGCGTGCGTCGCCGTGTTCCTGCCCGTGGCGTTCCTGCTGCGTGACACGCGCGTGTATCGCCAGGCGTTGCTCGTGGGCGGCTCCGCGGTCATCGCGCTGCTGGCGTGCGCCTGGCTCTGGGAGCGCGCGTTCGGTGTGGTGCTGAACTTCACGTGAAACAATTGCCCCGTGGGGCAGGGTTTCGTCCGATCTGAAAATCCGCGCGAAACCACGCAGCGTATTGGCTGTACCCGGAAGCAGGTCGCGCGCTCGCACGACACCCGGGTGAGCCACAGCCCGTACCCATACATCCGAGGAGCAACACATGAGAGCGAAGAAGCTCGCGGCGGTCTTCACCGTCGCGACCACGCTGGGCGCCACCGGTGCCCTGGCGTCGAGTCACCGTGAAGCCCCCTTCATCACGAAGTCCCCCAAGGTCGACGCGACCGACTTCTACATGTTCCGCAGCTACGAGGCGGGACGCGCGGACTTCGTGACGTTCATCGCCGACTACATCCCCTTCCAGGAGCCGTACGGCGGTCCGAACTACTTCACGATGGATCCGGACGCCCTCTACGAGATCCACGTCGACAACGACGGGAACGCGCAGGAGGACCTCACCTTCCAGTTCCGCTTCACCAACACGCTGGCCAACGCCAACAACGGCGCGGCGCTGACCATCGGCACCGGGGCGCAGGCCAAGAGCGTCCCGGTGCCGCTCTTCAACGTGGGGCCCATCACCACGGCGAACCAGGCGAACCTGAACGTGCAGGAGTCCTTCACGCTCAAGGTCGTCCGGGGCAACCGCCGCACCGGCACCGCCAAGGACGTGACCAACGCGGTGGGCGGCTCGGCCACCTTCCGCAAGCCCACGGACTACATCGGCACCAAGTCGCTGGGCAACGCGGCCGCGTACGAGGCCTATGCGCGCGAGCACGTGTACTCGGTGAACATCCCGGACTGCGCCACGCCGGGCAAGGTGTTCGTCGGCCAGCGCAAGGAGCCCTTCGCGGTCAACCTGGGGCCCATCTTCGACCTGGTGAACGCGGATCCGACCATCATCACGGACGCCACCAAGCGCGGCGCGGTGGCCAACCCGCTGGCGAAGAACAACATCACCACCCTGGCCCTGGAGGTCCCCATCGCCTGCCTCCAGGCCGGCACCCAGACCGTCATCGGCGGGTGGACCACCGCGAGCGTGCGCCAGGCGCGCGCCCTCAACCCCTCGCCCACGTTCGCGAAGCCCTCGCGTGACGGCGGCGCGTGGCAGCAGGTCAGCCGCCTGGGCATGCCGC
The DNA here is from genome assembly GCF_036245865.1 of Corallococcus caeni. NCBI lineage: Bacteria > Pseudomonadati > Myxococcota > Myxococcia > Myxococcales > Myxococcaceae > Corallococcus > Corallococcus caeni. Next base: position 728,912 of record NZ_BTTW01000003.1, read on the forward strand.
TGGTGAACGAGATCGTCATCGGCCTGCCGGACAAGGACAAGTTCAACTCAAGCCAGCCCAAGGACGACGGCCAGTTCGCCACCTACGTGACGAACCCCACCCTGCCCGCGCTGCTGGAGGCCCTCTTCGGCACGAAGGCGCCCACCGTCTTCCCGCGCACGGACCTGGTGACGGCGTTCCTCACCGGCGTTCCCAACGTCAACGCCAACGGCTCCACGGCGGAGATGCAGCGCCTGAACATGGCGCTGCCGGCCACGGACAAGGCGACCCAGAACAACCTGGGCGCCGCGGGCTGCTTCTTGAACGGCAAGCTGGACACGACGCTCAAGGGCTGTGACCCGGCGGGCTTCCCCAACGGCCGCCGCCCCGGCGACGACGTGGTGGACATCGAGCTGCGCGTGGCCATGGGATACCTGTTCGAGAACGACACCCAGGCCCCCTCGCGCAACATCCCGTTCCACGACGCCGTGCTGCAGGACGCCTCGCAGTTCGACGCCGTGTTCCCCTACCTGAAGGCCCCCAACGCGGGCGCTGGCGACGGGACGTGATGCCATGCGCAACCTGAGAGCACTGGCCTGCCTCCTCGCGCTGGGCGCCGCCGTGGGCTTCAGCGGGTGCAGCGACGACGACGATGATCCGAAGCCGGACGGCGGCACCACCAAGCCGGACTCCGGCACCCCGGACTCCGGCACGCCGGACGCCGGCCCCACGGGCACCGAGTTCACCGCATTCGTGAAGGACCTCATCGAGAACCAGACCAACGACACGGGCAGCCCCGTGACGCTCGATGACAAGAACCTGGTCGACTCCGAGCCCGCGGACGCGTTCCCGCCCGCCTTCTTCCAGTAGTTCGCCCGACGAAGTCCCCGCCCCGATGCCCGGTCTCACCACCGGACGTCGGGGCGATTTCGTTTCACGCCCGACACACAACTTCCGGGAAAGCCCGGCCGATAATCGCGAAAGCAACGGCTGTCCACTAATCCTGGGATTTTCCACCATGACTGTCCGCACCACGGCCCCCCGCGCCACCTCCTCCGCGCCCGCGACCACCGCCAAGGCGCCCAGCGCCAACGCCGTCGCACCGCGCGCGGCGGCCGCGTCCACCGCGCTCACGGCGCCGCCCGCGGGCCTGGGCAAGGGCGACTCGGGGGCCAAGGTGAAGCAGCTGCAGCAGGGGCTGGTGAAGCTGGGCTACCTGACGCAGGCGCAGATGAACACGGGCGTGGGCAGCTTCGGGCCGGCGACCGAGGCGGCGGTGAAGAAGTTCCAGGGCGACCACAAGGTGCCCACCACCGGCTACTACGGGGAGCAGACGGCGGCGGCGCTGAAGAAGGCGCTCGCGAAGGCGACGACGCCTCCGCCCACGCAGCCGGGGAAGTTCACCAAGCCCGCGGTCATCAGCGCGCCCTCGCCCAACAACGACTCGCGCAACGGCGCGGACATCGACGCCATCGTGCTGCACCACACCGGCTCCAACAACGGCGCCGGGGACATGGCGTGGATGCGCAACCCGGCCAGCAAGGTGTCCGCGCACTACATGCTGGACCGCGACGGGAAGATCTACCAGCTGGTGGGTGACTCGAAGCGCGCCTGGCACGCGGGCAAGTCGGAGCTGCACGGCGTGCCCACGGACGTGAACGCGCGCTCCATCGGCATCGAGATCGTCAACGACGGCAGCGGCAAGACGGCCTTCACCGACGCGCAGTACAAGGCGCTGACGCAGCTCGTGGGCTACCTGAAGCAGGAGTACAAGGTGCCGGCGAACAACATCGTCGGGCACAAGGACGTGGCCGTGCCCAAGGGCCGCAAGGACGACCCGGCGTCCAACTTCGACTGGGCCCGGCTGCGCAAGGGCATCGGCGGCTGAGCAGCGCTCCCCGCGCCGCTCGCCCCACCCTCTTGAGGTGTGGACTTCCGCCGGGCGTGCTAGAAGACCGCTCCGGTGCTCCGACTCTGGCTCTTCATCTGCCTGATGCTGCTCGCTCCCATCGGGGGCGGGCTCGCGCATGCCTTCGGGCCGGCGCAGCAGGCGGAGACGTGCCTCACGGGCTGCGCGGATGACGACGCGCAGGGCCAGTGCGCACCCACCTGCGTGGACTGCACCTGCTGCACGCACGCGAAGCCCCTGGCCGTCGCCGTGCCGCTGCCGGGCCTCGCGGACTCGCCGTTCCGGGCTCCCCCCATCCCGCTCGACGCCTCCGAGCCGTCGTCCGCCGACGCGGATGACATCCTGCACGTCCCCATAGCTCCTCTCGTCTAGGCCCGCGTCCGCCGTCGTTCGCACGCGCCCCGCCACCGGTGTGCCCTGGCTGTCGTCCAGGTGCATGGGTGCGCGCGGCCGCCTTTTCCGAAGAGGTCTTCCTCCGTGCCCATCCGTTCCGCGACGGCCGCCCTCGGGCTGGCCGCCGCCCTGCTCTGTCCGCGCCCGGGTGGCGCGGAGCCTGCTCGCATCACCCTCCAGGACGCCTTCGCCCTGGCCCGCCAGCACGCCCCGGCGCTGGTGGAGGCCCGCGCGCGCGTGAAGGCCGCCCAGGGCCCCGTGGCGAGCGCCGCGCCGCTCTTGCGCGAGAACCCCCAGCTGGACTTCCAGATCGGGCCGCGTCGGCTTTCCAATGGAGACCCCGGGGTGGACGTCGCCGTGGGGCTGGCGCAGCCCTTCGAACTCGGAGGCAAGCAGGGCCTGCGCCGGGAGGCGGCGCGCGCCGGCCTGTCCATGGAGGAGGCCCGCCTGCGCGACGCGGAGCGGCGGGTGCTGGGGGACGTCGCCGCGGCCTACCTGCGCCTGCTGGAGGCCCGGGAGCACCTGAAGCTGGTGAACGCCGCGACGGAGGCGACGGCGCGCACGGTCCAGGCCACGGAGCGGCGCTACGAGGCGGGTGACGTGCCGGCGGTGGACGTCAACGTGGCGAAGGTGGCCCATGCCCGGGCCCGCGCGGAGGCCCAGGTCGCGGAGGGAGAGGTCTCCGCGCTGCGAGCGGAGCTCGAGGGGCGCCTGGGCCAACGCGCGGGGAGTCCCGTCACCTACGACGATGATCTGCGGAGCCTCGCGCGGGCAGCGCCTCGCGCGGCGCCGGAGGGCGGCGGGCCGCGCGCGGACCTGGTGGCCCTGGAGCAGGAACAGGCGCGGGCGAAGGCCGCCGCGACGCTGGGCCGGCGGCAGGTGCTGCCGGACGTGACGCTGGGCGCGCGCTACCAGAAGGAGGCGGACGAGACGGTGTTCCTGGGAACGCTCAGCGTGCCCCTGCCCTTCTTCGCCCGCGGACAGGAAGCGCGCCTCGTGGGTGAAGCGGACGCCAGCCGCGCGGAAGGCGAGCTTCGCGCCGCGCGCATCGTCGTGCCCGCCCAGGTCCAGGCCGCGACCGACCGCTACCGCGCGAGCCGCGATGCGCTCGGGGCCCTGGAAGAGATCCTGCCGCTGCTGGACGACAACGAAGCGCTGGCGCAGCGCTCCTACGACGCCGGCGAGATGGACCTCGCCGCCTTCCTCCTCATCCGCCGCGACACGCTGGAGGCGCGGGCCGCGTGGCTCGACGGCCTCCTGCGCGTGGCGCTCGCCCGAGTGCAGCTCGAAGTCGAAACCGGAGCCCTGCCATGAAGCCCACCCTGCTGCTGCTCGCCGCCCTCGTGGGCCTCACCGCCTGCAAGTCCTCCAAGGCGGAGCACGAAGACGCTCACGAAGCCGGGCACGACGAGGCCGCCCCGGAGAAGCTCCACGTCGAGTCCGGGGACGTCATCCACGTGCACGTCCCACCGGAGATGCTCCGGGACCTGCGCGTCACCACCGCGAAGGTGGAGGCCCGCCCGGGCGGAGAGAGCGTCACCGCGCTGGGAGAGCTGACCTTCAGTGAAGACGCCTACGCGGAGGTGGCCTCGCCCGTCGCCGCGCGCGTGGCCTCCGTCGCCGTGACGACGGGCCAGGCGGTGAAGCAGGGCCAGCGGCTGGCGGAACTCCAGAGTCCGGAGCTGGGCCGGGCCCGCGCGGACCTCCAGGCCACGCAGGCCCGCGCCACCGCCGCCCGGCAGGCCGCGGACCGCAAGCGCACGCTGGCCGAGGAGCGCATCGTCGCGCGCAAGGACGTGCAGGCAGCGGAAGCGGACGCCGCCGCGGCGGACGCGGAGGTCGCCGCCGCGAAGGCCGCGCTGATGGCCCTGGGCGCGGGCGGCGCCGGGGGCGAGGGTACGTCGGGCTTCGTGCTCAAGTCGCCCATCGACGGCACCGTCGTGGAGCGCACCGCGCGGCTGGGGCAGATGGCGGACCCGTCGCAGGCGCTGTTCCGGATCGGCGACCTGTCGTCGCTGTGGCTCGTCGTCCACGCGTTCGAACGGGACGCCGTGCGCCTGAAGTCCGGGGCGGAGGCGCGCGTCACCTTCGCCGCGTTCCCGGGCCAGGAGTTCGCGGCGAAGGTGGGCCACGTGGGCCAGCGGGTGGATCCGCGCAGCCGGACCATCCCCGTGCGCCTGGAGCTGGACAACGGCAAGGGGCTCCTGCGGCCGGGCATGTCCGCGTCCGCCTCCATCCCCCTGGGAGATCCAGGCGCCACGCTCACCGCGGTGCCGGCGGCGGCGCTCCAGCGGCTGGAGAACGGCTGGGTGGTGTTCCTGCCCACGGCGGAGGCCGGCGTCTTCGAGCAGCGCGAGGTGGGCCGGGGCCGCAGCCTGGGCACGCAGGTGGAGGTGCTCTCGGGGCTCGTGGTGGGTGACGAGGTGGTGGTGGAGGGCGCGTTCCTGCTCAAGGCCGAGGTGGAGAAGTCCGAGGGCGGAGGTGAAGAACATGGCCACTGAACCTCGCGTGACGCTGCCGGGGCGCATCCTCCGCGCGTCCTTTGCCCGGCCCGGGCTGACGGTGCTCATCGTCCTGGCGCTGGCGGCCTTCGGCGCGGTGTCGCTGCGCAACCTGCGCCAGGACGTGTTCCCGGACCTGTCCGCGCCCATCTTCAACGTCATCGTGCAGAACCCGGCCATGGGCGCCGAGGAGCTGGAGACGGCGGTGGCCATCCCCATGGAAGTGGCGCTCGCGGGCCTGCCCCAGGTGCGCCGCATCCGCTCCACCTCGCAGCTGGGCGTCACACAGGTGACGGTGGAGTTCGAACCGGACGCGGACTACTTCCGCAGCCGGCAGTACGTGGCGGAGCACGTGGCGCAGGTGGAGGGCGAGCTGCCGCCCGGCACCGACGCGCCGCTCGTGTCCAGCCTCACCGGCCGGCTCAACGAGGTCTTCGAGTTCACGCTGGAGGCGGAGCCCGGCAGCGCGGACCTGATGGCGCTGCGCGACCTGGCGGACTTCGACATCAAGAACCGGCTGCTCGCGGTGCCCGGCGTCGCGGGCGTGGAGCGGCTGGGCGGCTACCTGCGCCAGTTCCAGGTGCTGCTGGATCCGGATCAACTGGTGGCGCGAGGCATCACGCTGGACGAGGTCCAGCACGGCCTGGAGGGCGCCAGCGTCAACGCGTCCGGCGGCTTCGTCACGCAGGGCCCCATGGAGTGGGCCGTGCGCGCGGTGGGCCGGGCGGAGACGGTGGAGGACCTGAACAACACCGTGGTCGCGCTGCGGGACGGGACGCCGGTGCTGCTGGGGGACGTGGCGGACGTGCGCGAGGCCCCCGCGCCGCGCCGGGGCATGGCGCACCGGCTCCAGGGCGAGGTGGTGAGCTGCCGCGTGAGCAAGCAGTTCGGCGCGGACACCGTGCGGGTGGCCGAAGGCGTGCGCGCGGCCATCGAGGAGCTGCGCCGCTCGCTGCCGCCGGGCGTGCAGCTGCGCGTCGTCTACGACCAATCCGAGCTGGTGGGCTCCGCGCTGGGAGGCGTGGGCCGGGCCATCCTGCTGGGCGCGTTCCTGGTGGTGGGCGTGCTCTTCCTGCTGCTGGGGGACTGGCGCGCGGCGCTCATCGTCACGCTCACCCTGCCCCTGTCGCTGGCGCTGGCGGGCCTCCTGCTCAAGGCGGCGGGCATCGGGTTGAACACGATGACGCTGGGAGGGCTGGCCATCGCGGTGGGCCTGCTCGTGGACGCGGCCATCATCGTCGTGGAGAACGTCATCCACGACCTGCGCGAGGGCAAGGGCCGCCGCTCGGTGCGCGACGAGGCGCTGGCGGCGGCGCTGGAGGTGGGCCGTCCCATCGCCTTCGCCACGCTCATCGTCGTCGCGGTGTTCATCCCGCTGTTCTCCATGACGGGCATCGAGGGCCGCATGTACCAGCCGCTCGCGGCGGCGGTGGTGGCGTGCCTGGCCGCGTCGCTGGCGCTGGCGCTCACGCTGGTGCCGGTGGTGTCGGGGCTCCTCTTGCGCGCGCCGCGCGAGGACTCGCCGGAGGACGTGTGGATCATCCGCAAGGTGAAGGCCGCGTACGCGCCGCTGCTGGACAGGTGCATGCGTCACGCGGGGCTGGTGCGCGTGGTGGCGCTGGCCATCACCGTGCCGGCGCTGGGCCTGGCCTTCATGGTGGGCAGCGACTTCATGCCCCGGCTGGACGAAGGCGCGTTCCTGCTCCAGACGGTGCTGCCGCCGGAGGCGTCGCTGGACGAGGTGGACCGCCTCAACCACCGCGTGGAGGACGTGCTGCGCGAGTTCCCGGAGGTGGAGGACGTGGTGCGCCGCACCGGCCGCGCCGAGCGCACCGAGGACCCCATGCCCCACACGCTGTCCGACGTGCTGGTGGTCCTCAAGAAGGACACGGTCGGCGGCCGCGAGGCGCTGGAGTCGCGGATGCGCGAGGCGGTGGGGAAGGTGCCCGGCGTGTCGGTGCTCTTCACCACGCCGCTGGGCATGCGCATCGACGAGGGGCTGGGAGGCAGCCCCGCGGACCTCTCCGTGCGCATCTTCGGGCCGGACCTGGACACGCTGGCCGGGCTCGCGGAGCGCACGCGCGCGCTGATGGCGAAGGTGGACGGCGTGGAGGACCTGCGGGTGGAGCAACTGAGCGGCCTGCCCCAGCTGCGCGTCGCGGTGAACCGCGCGGCGGTGGCGCGCGTGGGCCTGACGCCCGGGGACGTCATCAAGGCCGTCCGCATCGGGCTGGTGGGTGACGAGGCCGCGCAGATCTGGCGGGGCCAGCGCCGCTACGACCTGGTGCTCCGGCTGGCGGACCACCGCCGGGGCGACGTGAACGCCCTGCGCAACCTGCTGGTGGACGGGCACGACGGCACGCGCATCCCCTTGAGCCAGCTGGCCACCATCGAGGAGACCACCGGCGCGGGGAGCGTGCGCCGGGAGGCGGGCAGCCGGCGCATCGCGGTGGAGGCGGGCGTGTCCGGCCGCGACCTGGGCGGCACGGCGGCGGAGGTGCGGGAGGTGCTGGCCACGCAGCTGAAGCTGCCCACGGGCTACTTCGTGGACGTGGGCGGCAAGGTGGAGAGCCAGGAGCGCGCGGCGCAGGCGCTGACGGTGGCCATCGCCGTGGCGCTGCTCGCGGTGTTCGTCCTGCTCTACCTCGCGCTGGACTCGGTGGCGGAGGCGCTGGTCATCCTGGCCACCTTGCCGGACGCGTTCGTGGGCGGCATCCTCGCGCTGCTGATTGCAGGAGAGACGTGGAACGTGTCCAGCCTGGTGGGGCTCATCGGCCTGTTCGGCATCGCGGTGCAGAACGGCCTGGTGCTCGTGGCGCAGACGAAGGACCTGATGGCCCGGGGCAGGCCCTTCGCGGAGGCCGTGCGCGAGGCGAGCCTCGGTCGCGTGCGCCCCAAGCTGATGACCGCGGGCACGGCCATCCTTGGCCTGTTGCCCCTGCTGGTGCTGCCGCTGCACGGGACGGAAATCGAGCGGCCGCTGGCGGTGGTGATGGTGGGCGGGCTCGTCACGTCCACCCTGTTCACGCTGCTGGCCCTGCCCACGTTCTACGCGCTGGTGCACGGCTTCCAGGAGCGCATCGCCGCGCGCAGGGCGGAGCGGAAGGCCCCGGCATGATCCTGTCCCCGGAGGCGCTGGACGCGCTGCTGCGCCATCACCACGCGTTCCTCGCGTTCCTCACGCCGCGCGTGGGGAGCCAGGAGGCGGCGCGCGAGGTGCTCCAGGCCGCGTTCGTGAAGGGCATGGAGCAGGGGGGGGCCCTGCGCGAGGACCAGAGCGCGGTGGCCTGGTTCTACCGGCTCCTGCGCAACGCGCTGGTGGACCGCCACCGCCGGGGCCAGCGCGAGGTCACCGCGCTGGAGTCGCTGGCCCACGAACAGCCGCTGTCCACCGAGGACGCCTCCGGGTTGGAAGCGACGGTGTGCGGCTGCGTGGCGGGGCTCGCGGGGACGCTCAAGCCCGAATACGCGGAGGCCGTGCGCCGCGTGGACCTGGAGGGGCTGAGCGTGGCCGCGTACGCGAAGGAGGCGGGCCTCTCCGCCAACAACGCCGCCGTGCGGCTGCACCGCGCGCGGCAGGCCCTGGGCCGCCAGCTGGTGGAGCTGTGCGGCCACTGCTGCGCGCAGGGCTGCGTGGACTGTGCCTGCGCGCCCGCTTGAAAATGCGGGTGTAAGAGCGCGCGGGGCCGGGCGTCAGCGTGGGGGAACGCAGCTGGAGGTCTCCCATGGACGTCGCCACCTTCACCCGGCCGGCCCTGCCCGCCGCCACCCTCGCCTTCCTCCTCTTCGCCATGGTGCTGCCGTCGGTGCGCCTGCGCCGCCGCACGGGCCGCCCGGCGCTGGTGCTGCATCGCTCCGGGCCGCCGCTCCAGCGGGTCATCGGCTTGGGCATGGCGCTGTTCATGGGCGCCATCGTGCTCTGGAGCGCGGCGCACCTGGCCTTCGGTGAGCCGGCGCTGGGCGTGTGGCACGTCCCCCCGGCGCTCCGGTGGAGCGGCTGGGCCCTGGTCGCCGCCGGGTTCGCCCTCACGGTGCGGGCCCAGGTGGAGATGGGCGCGTCGTGGCGCATCGGCATCGACTCGGAGCGGACGGAGCTGGTGACGGGCGGCCTCTTCGGCGTCGTGCGCAACCCCATCTTCAGCGGGATGCTCGTCGTGGTGACGGGCCTCACGCTCGCGACCCCGAGCGCGTGGACGGTGATGGGCTGGCTCGACTACCTGCTCCTGGTGTCGCTCCAGGTGCGGTTGGAAGAGGATCACCTGCTGCGCCTCCACGGCGGCGTGTATCAGCGCTACGCGGCGCGCGTGGGCCGCTTCATCCCGGGCGTGGGGCGGCTCGACCCGGTGGGCCTGGACGCCGCTCCGCGCATCACAGTGTGACGTTGGCGGTCACACCTCACCCGAAGTGCCCATGGGAACGTGCTCCGCTGGACGCCGTCATTCCATGGGGTTGCGTTACCGGACGTCATGGCCCGGGCCTTGCTCGACAGCCGCCGGTGTCCTGGCTGCCGTACGGGCACGCCCTTTTTCGAGGTCTCGTGTGCACTGGAAATCCCCCTGGCTCCTCTCCGTTCTGCTGCTCGGTGGCTGCGCGTCCGTCCAGAAGGAGCGCGGCCACCTGGAAGTGGCGGCGCTCGTGGAGGAGCGGACAGGCTTGAATACGCGTTGGAACCAGGGCACGCCCGAGGACGCCCAGGTGCGGCAACACCTGGACGCCCTGCTGGCCGGCGACCTCACGTCGGATCACGCGGTGGAGGTGGCGCTGCTCAACAACCCCGCGCTCCAGGGGACGTACGAGGAGCTGGGCGTGTCCCAGGCGGACATGGTGCAGGCCGGGCTGCTCACCAATCCGTCCTTCGACGGGAGCATCGGCTTCCCGCTGACCTCGGACGGCGGCATGGAGCACGAGTTCTCCATCGTCCAGAGCTTCGTGGACATCTTCACGCTGCCCCTGCGCAAGCGCGTGGCGAACGAGCAGTTCCTGGCGGACACGCTGCGCGTCGCGCACGAGGCGCTGGTCACCACGGCGGAGGTGCGCCAGACGTTCACGGAGGTGCAGGCCCGGCAGCAGCTGGTCGCGCTGCGCCGCGAGGTGCTCCAGGCCGCGGACGCGGCGGCGGACCTGTCCGGCCGGCTGCGCGCCGCGGGAAACGTCACGGCGCTGGCCCTGGCCACCGAACAGGCCGCGCTGGAGCAGGCGCGGCTGGAGCTGGCGCAGGACGAGCTGGCGCTGTTCGAAGCGCGCGAACACCTCAACCGCCTGATGGGCCTGTTCGGTCCGAGGGTCCAGTGGACGTTGGCCCAGAAGCTGCCGGAGGTCCCCGCCGCCGAGGCGTCGCTGGAGCACCTGGAGACGCTGGCCATCCGGCAGCGGCTGGACATCGACGCGGCCCGCAAGCAGGTGTCGCTGCTGTGGAACGCGCTGGAGCTGGCGCGCAGCACGCGCTTCTTCGGCCGCGTGGACGTGGGCGTGCACACGCACCGCGACGCGAACGGGCCGCGCCTGCTGGGGCCCACGCTGTCGCTGGAGCTGCCCATCTTCGATCAGCGGCAGGCGCTCATCGCGAAGCTGGAAGCACAGCACCGCCAGGGCGAAGACCGGCTGACGGAGCTGTCCGTCAACGCCCGCTCGGAGGTGCGCGCCGCCAGGGCCCGGCTGGTGACGCTGCGGAACATGGCGGAGCGCTACCAGAAGGTCGTGCTCCCGCTGCGCACCACCATCCTCGAGGAGTCACAGCGCCAGTACAACGCCATGCAGATCGGCCTCCCCGCCCTCCTCATCGCCAGACGCGACCAGGTGGAGGCCTGGAGGGCCTACCTGGAGACGGTCCGCGACTACTGGATGGCGCGGGCCGACCTGGAGCGCCTCGTGGGCGGACGCCTGCCCGTGCCCACCGCTCCCGCGCCCACTCCTGAGCCCACTTCCGCTCCGTCCCCTTCCCCCGAGCCCACCCATGAGCACCATGAAGCCCACTGACGAAACCCCAGGGCCCTCCGAGGACACGACGTCCGAGGTCACCGATACGACTCCCGCGCTCACGCGCCGCACCCTGCTCGCGCGCACCGGCGCCACGCTGGCGACGGGCGCCCTGCTGATGCACGGCCGCGCCCAGGCCCAATCCAGCGTGCCCGGCGCGAACGCCCCGCGCGCAGGCTCCGCCGCGGACACGGGCGGCAAGGTCGCCCGGCAATCGCACCTGCCGCCCGGAAAGGCGGGCCGCGACTACCGGCCCGTCGTCGTGCCCAACGGCGCGAAGCTGCCGTGGAAGGACGTGGGCGGCGTGAAGGTGTTCCACATGGTGGCCGAGGAGGTGGAGCACGAGTTCGCGCCCGGCCTCAAGGCCACGTGCTGGGGCTACAACGGCCACGTGCACGGGCCCACCATCGAGGTGGTGGAGGGCGACCGCGTGCGCTTCTACGTCACGAACCGGCTGCCCGCGTCCACCACCGTGCACTGGCACGGCATCCTGCTCCCCAGCGGCATGGACGGCGTGGGCGGGCTGAACCAGAAGGCCATCGCGCCGGGGGAGACGTACCGCTACGAGTTCACGGTGCGCCAGTCGGGGACGGGGATGTACCACTCGCACCACGACGAGATGACGCAGATGGCGCTGGGCATGGTGGGCCTGTTCATCATCCACCCGCGCAGGCCGGTGGGGCCGCGCGTGGACCGGGACTTCGCCATCATGCTGCACGAGTGGCGCATCGACCCGGGCACGCGGCGTCCGGACCCCAACGAGATGACGGACTTCAACGTGCTGACGATGAACGCGAAGGCGTTCCCCGGCACGGAGCCGCTGGTCGTGCGCAAGGGCGAGCGGGTGCGGATCCGCTTCGGAAACCTGAGCGCGATGGACCACCACCCCATCCACCTGCACGGCTACCAGTTCCGCATCACGGAGACGGACGGCGGCCGCATCCCGGAGAGCGCGCAGTGGCCGGAGACGACGGTGCTGGTGCCCACGGGCAGCACGCGCACCATCGAGTTCGTGGCGGACGAGCCCGGCGACTGGGCCATGCACTGCCACATGACCCACCACGTGATGAACCAGATGGGCCACGACGTGCCGAACATGGTCGGCGTGAAGCCCCAGGGCCTGGACGCGAAGGTACGGCCGCTCCTGCCCGGCTACATGACCATGGGGCAGACCGGCATGGGGGACATGGCGGGCATGCACCACATGCCCATGCCCGCGAACTCCATCCCCATGGTGGGCGGCAAGGGCCCCTACGACGACATCACCATGGGAGGCATGTTCACCCTCCTCAAGGTGCGCGACCACCTGGACGGCGAAGGAGACCCGGGCTGGTACACCCCGCCGCAGGGAACGCAGGCAAGGCCCGCGCAGGAGGACGAGCTGCGGCGGGACGGAATCATCGTCTGAGGCGCACCCCGGGGGCACGGCTGCCTGCATGCCGTGGAAGCACGCCTCCCCCTACGGCCCCGGCCATTGCACCCGGGGCCGCCGCCAACCAATTTTCCCATCTGTTCAGCACCTTTCGCCAGTGGCCGTTCCGCTCGCTTCCCGAATCCGTCAGTGCTTGCGTGACTCCTCGGCGGTCTGGTGACGGGGGGACGTGCCATGGCGAGCATCGCGGAGATCATCCGGAGCAACCACGGGGAGATCGTACGGTGCTGGATGGAGGAGGCGACCCGGGCCGCGTCGGCCCGAGGCCTGGACAAGCCCGAGTTCAGGAACATCATGCCTACCTATCTCGCGTCCCTCGCGGAAGCGCGGGCCTCGGGCGGTGACGGCGATGACATGCAGCGCCAGCACGTCGAAAGCCATGTGTCCGCGCGGCTTCGCCAGGGCTTCCATGTCGCGGAGGTGGTCGAGGAGTTCGCCATCCTGGGACGGTGCATCACCCAGATGTGGGCCCACACGCCCCCCGCGCTGCAGCCCGACGTCCATGACGTCGAGCGGCTCTACACCGAGCTGCACGTCGCCATGGAGAGCGTCACGGACCTCTTCGGCAAGCACCTGCTGGAGGAAGAACAGACGGAGAAGCGCTACCTGCGGCTCCTCCAGCAAGTGGCCAGCGAAGCCCTCCGGTTGGATGGACCCGCCAGCCGGAACCGGCTGAAGGAACTGCTGGAGGTCATCCTGGAGGCCATGGGCGCCCAGAGCGGCGCCCTGCTGCTGTATGAGCCAGCCGGCGAGCGCCTGGTCACAGCGGCCTCCACGGGAGCCGCCAACGAGCAGTTGGAACACTACGCGACCTCGTTGGACGCGAAGTCCTTTCCCGGGAGCATCGTGGCGGCGGGCGAGGAGACCTACTCCCTCTGGGATGCCATGACCACGACGCTCGAGGTGAGCGACACGCTCCGGCAGGGAGGGCTCCACTCCCTGCTCGGGGTCCGGCTGCCCGCCCACCGGGCCCTGATGGGGGTCCTCTACATCGGGCTGACCGACACCCGTGAGTTCACCAGCCGGGAGAAGCAGCGGCTCCAGACCCTGGGCCAGCACCTGAGCATCCACCTGGAGAACGCCCAGCTGTACGCGAACCTCCAGGACAAGGTCGAAGCGCTCCAGGCAGAGCGAAGCCTCCGCGAGCAGTTCGTCACCATCCTGGCCCATGACCTCCGGGGCCCCTTGTCCGCGGCGAGGCTGGGCGCCCACGCGCTCATCCGGGCGCCGGAGAAGCTGGACACGCGGCGCGACCTGGCGCTGAGGATCGACCGGAACATCGACCGGGCGGATCAGATGGTGAAGGACCTGCTCGACGCCAACCGCATCCAGGCGGGCCAACGGCTGCCGCTCCGGCTCGACACGTGCGACCTGGGAGGCATCGCCCACGACGTCGTCGAGGAGCTGTCGATGCTCCATGGCGAGCGCTTCGTGCTCAAGGCGGCGGAGCGCGTCCGGGGCATCTGGAGCGCGGAGGAGCTGCGCCGCGCCTTGTGGAACCTGGGCACCAACGCCATCAAGTACGGAGCGGACGCCCTCCCCATCACCTTCACCGTCACGTCGACGGAGACGGAAGCGCGAGCCTCCGTGCACAACCAGGGGCCGGCGATTGCTCGCGCCGACCAGGAGACCATCTTCAGGCCCTTCATCCGGACACGCTCCGCGCAGACGGGGAGTTCGCATGGCTGGGGGCTGGGCCTGTCGCTGGTGTGGGGGTGCGCCCAGGCGCACGGAGGAAGGGTCGAGCTGACGAGCGACGCCGACACCGGGACGACGTTCAGCCTGGTGCTGCCCTGGGACGCCCGCCCGTTCCAGGCGGACCTGGGCAAATCCGAGAATACCGGGCGGGTTTCGAGCGGTGCCTGACAGGAGGCTGACACGGCAGGGGGTTCCTCCCACATGCTCCCCTTCGTCTTCGCCTTCCATTGGTCCCTGAGCGTCCTCTTCCAGAGCCTCTTCCAGCACCGCTACGCCGCGCACCGCATGTTCACGATGGGGCCTCGCACCGAGCGAGCGCTCCACCTGTCGACGGCGCTGGTGCAGGGTTCGAGCTACCTCGACCCGCGCGCCTACGCCATCCTCCACCGCGAGCACCACGCGTACGCGGACACCGAGCGGGATCCGCACTCGCCCACGCAACAGAAGAACCCCCTGCGCATGATGCTCCACACGGCGCGCCGCTACGCGGGCCTGCTGACCGGGAGCAGCTCCTCCGAGCCGCGCTTCCTCGGGGGCTACCCGGAGTGGCCCGCGGTGGATCGCCTCTTCAGCCGCTGGCCCACGCGCATCGCCTTCGGCGCGCTCTACACGCTGTTCTACCGGCGGTTCGCGACGCGGCGGTGGCACTGGGCGCTCCTGCCCATGCACTTCGTGATGGGGCCGGTGCACGGCGCCATCGTCAACTGGTGCGGACACCGCTACGGCTACCGCAACTTCGCCAGCCGCGATGAATCGCGCAACACCCTCCCTGTCGACGTGCTGTGCATGGGTGAGCTGTTCCAGAACAACCACCACGCCCGGCCGGCGAGCCCTGACTTCGCCGCCCGCCGCTTCGAGCTGGATCCCACGTGGCAGGTGATGCGGTTGCTCGCCCGGATGAGGCTCATCCGCCTCGCGCCTGCTTCGAAGGGCGAGCATGCGAAGCACCAGCCTTCGCCCCTGCGTACGAACGGCGGCACGTTGCTCGCGGCGTCTCCATCTTTGTGATTGAGGAAAGGAGCAGCCAGATGCAATTCGCGGAAAGCATCTTCCACGGCCGCATGGTCGTCGCGGCGGGAGGCCAGACGCTCGGGAATGTGGAGACCCTGTCCATCGACAGCGAGACCTGGAAGGTCGACTCCCTCCAGGTGAAGTTGTCCTCGGAGGCCGCCGAGCTGTTCGGCGTCTACTGGAACTACTTCCACGCGGGGCGCATCTACGTGCCGACGCGCCTGGTGCATTCGGTGAGTGACACCGTGCTCCTCTCCGTCACCGTCGACGAGCTCCGGGAGTTCCTCTCCCAGGACGCCGCCAACGCCACCACCTGAGCACGGCTTTACTCCCCCGCGCCCGTCCACTACGAGAAGCCTGATGAAGAACGGCTTCTGCTGGTACGAGCTCAGGACCTCCCGGCCCGACGAGGCGCGGCGCTTCTATTCGAACGTGCTGGGAACGCCCTTCGTGGGGGAACTCTCCCTCCTGCCGGAGGCCGCCGCGACCCGGGGCGCGCCCAGTCATTGGCTGGGCCATATCGACGTTCCCGACCTGGAGTCCTCCGTGCAGCGCCTCATCGCGCAGCGCGCCGAGCGGCTGGGCCCGCCGCGCACGTCCGCCGAAGGCATCCCGTCGACCGTGCTGAGGGATCCGTTCGGCGCCGTGGTCGCGTTGACGTCACGGGCAGGGCATCCGACGCACGCGGAGCTGGCGTGGCATGAGCTGCATACGCGCGACCAGGAGCGCGCCATCGCGCTCTACCGCGGCTTGTTCGGCTGGCGGCCCACCGAAGCGCTCCAGCTGTCCCCCGAAGTCGGGACCTATCAGCAGTTCACCTGGCGCGAGGACATGCGAAGCGTGGGCGCGGCGTGCGGCACCGCGCGCCTCCCCCACATCCATCCGCACTGGCTCTTCTACTTCGCGGTCGACGACCTGGACCGCGCGCTCACGGCGGTCGAAGCCGGCGGAGGGCTCGTGGCCAACGGCACGCACGTCATGCCGGACGGCTCACGTGTCGCGGCCTGCGAGGATCCACAGCGGGCCGCGTTCGGCCTGCGCCAGCTCCCGTAGCGACGCCTCCCATGGACGAATGGGGTAGATTCGGGCTCCCCCCGGAGGCCTCCCATGACCGCCCCTCTGCCGACGCTGGAACGCCTTCCTCGCGGAGCGCTCACGCTGTTCCGCATCCGCGCGCTCCTGCGCATGGGCATCTACGGGGCGCTCACGTTCGCCGTGGCGCTGGGCCTGCGCTTCGCGGGCAACGAGCACTGGCCGTTCCTGCTGCCGTGCGCGGTGGTGCTGGGGCTGAGCGTGTTGACGGCGTGGTACCCGCAGCGAGCGCACGAGCGCTGGGGCTGGGCGCTGCGCGAGCACGACCTGGTCATCTCCCATGGCGTGCTCCTGCGGGAGGTGGTGTCCATCCCGGCGGGCCGCATCCAGCACGTGGACGTGCACCAGGGGCCCATCGAACGGTCGCTGGGGCTCGCGCGGCTTCAGATCTACACGGCGGCGGGCAGCGGCGCGGACGGGGAGATCCCGGGCCTGGCCCGGGAGACGGCGGATGCCCTGCGCGAGCGGTTGGTGCGGCGCGAGGCCGACGATGTCGTCTGAGCCGGTGGTGGCGCTGGCTTCCGCGGAGGAGGTCCCGTGGAAGCGGCTGAGCGCGAAGGCTCCGCTCGCGGCGCTGGTGCCCCTGTCGGGCACGATTGGCCGCATGCTGCTGGGCGCGCTGCTGCCCACGTACTTCGCCGGTGACCGCGGCCTGCCGGTGGTCCTCTGGGTGATCGTCCTGAGCATCGCGACGCTCATGCTCGCCGCCGGGCTCTACGAGGTGGCCACGCTGAGCTACCGCGTGGTGGGCGCCCAGCTTGAGATCCGCTCCGGCATCTTCACGCGCACCTCGCGCTTCATCGAAGCCGCGCGCGTGCAGAACACGGAGGTGGTGCAGCCCTTCGTGTCGAAGCTGTTGGGGCTGGTGGAGGTGAAGGTGGAGACGGCCTCCGGAGGCAAGGCGGACGGCCACCTGCGAGGCCTGACGCCGGAGGATGCGCAGGCGCTGATCCACACACTCCAGGCGGTGCGCCGAGAAGGCGCGGCGGCGGTGCTCCTGCCCGGCGAAGCCGCCCCGGAGGAGCGCGTGCTCTCCGAGGCCCACCTGGGAGGCCTGCTGCTCTACGGCGCGACCGCCCTGGGCCTGGGTGTGCTCGCGGTGGTGCTGGGCGCGTTGCATGAAATCACCGAGACCTTCCACAAGCTGCTGCTGCCGTGGATGGAGGCGCACTGGGAAGCGCTGGCGGCGCCGGGCATGGGGTGGGTGGCCGCGACGGTGGCGGCGCTCGTGGGGCTGTTCGGGCTGTGGCTGGTGAGCGGGGCGCGGGCGGTGCTGCGGTTCCACGGCTTCCGGCTGGTGGACACGGGCACGCACCTGCGCGCGGTGGGCGGGCTCATCACCCGGCGGCAGGTGACGGTGCGGCGGGCCCGCATCCAGCAGGTGGTGCTGGATGAACCGCTCCTGCGCCGCACGCTGGGCTTCGGTTCGGTGGAGGTGGAGACGGCGGGCGTCCGCACGGGCAAGGAGTCCGCGGACCGCGCGGAGCTGCTGGTGCCGGTGGTGCCCACGGCCCGCATGCCGGAGCTGCTGCGGGAGTTCGTCCCGGAGCTGCCCGACGCCATCGCCGCCCTGCCCCTCCAGGGAGCCCATCCCAAGGCGCTGCTGCGAGCGCGGATCCGCGCGGTGGGCCTGAGCGTGCTGGTGGCCGCGCCCGCGACCTGGTTCTGGGGAGCCTGGGGCGCGGTGGCGTGGCTCCTGCTGCCCGCGCAGCTGCTGGGCGCGTGGTTCGACTGGCGCTTCCAGGGGTGGCTCGTGACGGAGGCGCTGGTGGTGGTGCGCCAGGGCTTCTGGCGCAGGCGCACGACGGTGGTGCAGCGCGCCCGCATCCAGTCCGTCCGCGCCAGACAGGGCCCCCTGGAGCGGGGCTACGGTATCGCGCACGTGCGCATCGACGTGGCGGGCTCACACGTCATCCTGCCGAGCGTGGGCTGGACGGAGGCCCAGTCGCTCATCGACGTGCTTCCCGCGCGACGGCCTACGCGGCACGCGCCCCCCGCCAGGCTCCCGGACGCATCGCAACCGGAAGTCAGCGCCCACTGCCCCCCAGCGCCTTCATCCCGATGACGACCGCCACGGCACCCGCGTCCGGAATGCCCTTCGCGCGCTCGCCCAGGTAGCTGGCGCGGCCCAGTCGCGGAGACATGCTCGCGGTGTCCTGCGCGCCCTGCTCCGCCGCGCGCGTCGCCTCCGCCCACGCCTCACCGGGTGACTTTCCCTCGCGAACGGCGCGCGTGAACGCCACCGCCGCCGGGTGCAGCGCGTCCACCATGGTCCGGTCTCCCGGCCGCGCGCCGCCCAGCTCCGACACCGCTTCGACCCCCACCTCGAAGGCCTTGGCCCAGGCCGCCGTATCCACCGGCCTGTTCGCCAGGTAGCGCGCCGCCCGGAGCAACGCCGTCGCGTAGAACGGCCCGGAGCTGCCGCCGATGTTCCGGCGCAGCGCCTGCCCCAGCTCCGTCAACGCACCCGCCGGCGTGGCCCACGCCCGCTCCGGCAGCGCGCGGATGGCCGCCGCGCCTCGCGCCAGACTCAGCCCCAGATCGCCGTCCCCGGCCTGGCTGTCCAGCTCCGTCAGCCGCGCCTCGGCGGCGTCCCACGCGTCCGCCACCGCCAGCGCCGCCGCGCGCACCCGCGCCATCACCGGCTGGGGCTTCGGGTGGCCCTCCACGGTCGGGAGCGCACCGCGCGCGGTCACCACCTTTCGCTGCAGGACCACCTGCCCACGCCCCGGCCAGGCCGGGGCCTCCGTGGGCGCATCCAGCCTCGCGAGCCGCGCGTCATCCACCTTCAACAGCGTCAGCGAGCACCCCGGCATCTCCAGCGCCGACAGGAACGTGCCCTGCCACGCCCGCTCCACCTTCAGGCCCCGCTCCGCCAGGAACGCCAGCGCCCGGCGCGTCATGATGGCCAGCTCCATGGGCGGCGTGCCTCCCAGCCCGTTGACCATCAACGCCACGCGGTCACCCCGGCCCAGCTCGCGGTCCTCCACGATGACCGACAGCAACGTGTCCACCAGCGCGTCCGCGGGCTGGTGCGCCACGCGGCGCACGCCCTGCTCGCCGTGGATGCCCAGGCCCAGCTCCACCTCTCCCTCCCCCAGCGTGAAGCCCGGCCGGCCCGCCGCCGGCACCGTGCACGGCCCCAGCGCCACGCCCATGCTGCCCAGCCCCGCCGCCGCCTCCGTCGCCTCGCGCGCCACCTGCGCCAGCGACGCCCCCGCCGCCGCGGCGGCCCCCGCCACCTTGTGCACCAGCACCACGCCCGCGATGCCCCGGCGCCGCTCGGGCTCCACCGTCTCCCTCAGCGCCACGTCATCCGCCACCACCACCACTTCCGTGGGGATCCCCTCCGCCCGCGCCAGCTCCGCCGCGAGCCCGAAGTTGAGCCTGTCGCCCGTGTAGTTCTTCACGATGAGCAGCGCGCCCGCCGTCCCCGCCACCGCGCGGATCGCCGCCAGCACCGCGTCCGCGCTGGGCGACGTGAACACGTCCCCCGCCACCGCCGCGTGCAGCATCCCCGTCCCCACGTAGCCCGCATGCGCCGGCTCGTGCCCGCTGCCTCCACCCGACAGCACCGCCACCTTCCGCGCGCCCAGCGCCGCCGGCACGTCCGAGCGCACCACCACCGTCTCCCCCTCCAGCAACGCCTGCCCCGGAGCGAGCGCCACGAACCCCTCCAACATCTCCT
Organism: Corallococcus caeni; assembly: GCF_036245865.1. NCBI lineage: Bacteria > Pseudomonadati > Myxococcota > Myxococcia > Myxococcales > Myxococcaceae > Corallococcus > Corallococcus caeni. Next base: position 748,591 of record NZ_BTTW01000003.1, read on the forward strand.
GGACCACTGCGCGCGGCGCGTTGACGAGCTTCTTCACCATCGACTCCTGGGCGGAAGGGAACGGGGACGCAAACGGTGCTCGGCACCCACCCTTCCGCCCCGCCTCCACCCCGTCAAGCCGGACGAAGGGTGCAAGCCCGCCGCCAGATGATTCCGTGACGGAACCCGCTTTCCCATTGACTCCCGGAGTTTTATGAAGATGATTCTCATTATCATTCGCCACATAGCAACTGCTCACGGCGGTCCGGCGCGAAGCGCGTCTGGGCCTGGCCGAGCCCTGTCTGGCATTGCCGGGCGGGGTCGGGGCCGACGTGTGTCTGGATTCAGGTGATTGTCTTGAGAGCTCCATCCCCCGCCGCGCGAGAGCGCCCGCTGTTGTGGCTGCTGGCCGCGGTGCAGTTCACCCACGTCGTCGACTTCATGATGCTGATGCCGCTGGGGCCGCTCTTGATGCAGCGGCTGGGGCTGTCCGCGACGCGGTTCGGAGCGCTGGTGTCCGCGTACACGCTCGCGTCCGCGGCCATGGGCGTCCTGGGCGTGTTCTGGCTGGATCGCCTGGAGCGCAAGCGCACGCTGCTTTTGCTCTACGCGGGCTTCATCGCGGCCACGCTCCTGTGCGGCGCGGCCACCGGGGCCACGGGGCTGCTCATCGCGCGCACCGTGGCCGGGGCCTGCGCGGGGCTGATGGGCGCGGTCGTCATCGCCATCGTCAGCGACGTGGTGCCCGCGGAGCGCCGGGGCCAGGCCATCGGCACCGTGATGACGGCCTACGCCCTGTCCGCCGTGGCGGGCGTGCCGCTGGGCCTGGGCCTGGCGAACCTGGGGGGCTGGCGCTCGCCGTTCATCGCCCTCGCCGCTGTCGCGGGCGCCGTGTGGTTCCTGCTGCTGCGCTTCCTCCCGCACGTGGACGGGCACCTGTCCCAGGCGTCCGGCGCCGGGGCGTCCACCCCGGGCCTCACGCCCCGGCTGGCTCTGGGCTGGGGCCTCACCTTCACGGTGGTGTTCGCCAGCTTCCTGCTCATCCCCTACCTGGGCGCGTTCATGGTGGGCAACGTGGGCCTGTCCCTCACGGACCTGCCATGGGTGTACCTGGCGGGCGGCGCGGCGACGTTCGTGAGCTCTCGCGGGATTGGCCGGATGGCGGACCGCCTGGGCCCGGCGCGCGTGCTGGCGCTCCTGCTGGTCGCCACCATGGGGCCGCACCTGCTCTTCACGCACCTGCCGCCGTCCCCGCTGCCGGTGGTGGCCCTCGTGTTCGTGCTCTTCATGACGCTCACCTCCGGCCGCGCCATCCCCACCATGGCGCTGGTCGCGTCGCGGGTGCCGCCGTCGCTGCGGGGCCGCTACCTCGCGGTCAACATGGCAGCCAGCGACGGCGCCTCCGGGCTCGCCGCGTGGATGGGCGGCCTGGTGCTCAGCACCGCGCCGGACGGCACGCTCCTCGGCTTCGCGCGGCTGGGCTGGCTGGCGGTGGGCGTGTCCGCGCTCGCGCTCGGTCTCTTGTGGTCCTTCGCGGGCCGCGCCGTGCGGCTGGACGTTTCGCCCGCGCCCTGAATCCCTCTCAACCCCTCACCAGGACCCGCCATGTCCCAGACAGCACCGCGTCACCCGTCCCTGCCCCGCCCCATCGTGGGTGACATCAAGCTGGAGCGCTCCAACCAGTTGCTCGCCGAGGCCCGCCGGTGGGTCCCCGGCGTCACCCAGACGATGATGAAGAAGCCGGACCACTTCGCCCCCGGCGACTTCCCCGTGTTCCTCGCGAAGGGCCATGGCGCGCTGGTGGAGGACGCGGACGGGCAGGAATACATCGACTACATCCAGGCGCTGGGCGCCAACATGCTGGGCCACAACCACCCGGCCGTCACGGAGACCCTCCGCAAGCACCTGGCGGAAGGCATCATCCACTCGCTGCCCACGCCGGTGGAGGTGTCCTCCGTGAAGGCGCTGGTGGAGGTGATTCCGGGCGCGGAGATGGCCCGCTTCTTCAAGACGGGCGCGGACGCCACCTCCGCCGCCGTGCGCCTGGCGCGCCACCTCACCGGGCGCGAGCACATCGTCACCGTCGGATACAACGGCTGGCACGACCACTTCATGTACGACACCCCGGGCGTGCCCCCGACGGTGGCGAAGCTCACCACCCGGCTGCCCCTCTTCACGCCTCCGGACGAGGTCGGGCTCATCATGCACCTGGAGCAGCACGGTCCCCAGCTGGCGTGCCTGCTCCTGGCCCTCCCGTACAACCGCACCCTCACGCGCGAGTTCCTCCTCCGGGTGAAGGAGATCTGCGCGAAGCACGGCGTGATGTTCGTCCTGGATGAAGTCGTCACCGGCTTCCGCCTGGCCCTGGGCGGCGCGCAGCAATACTTCGACGTGCGGGCGGACTTCGTCACCCTGTCCAAGGGCATCGCCGCGGGCATGCCCCTGTCCGCCATCGCGGGCCCGGAGAAGTACCTCTCCCGCCTGAGCGAGCTCCAGGTGTCCACCACCTTCGGCGGCGAGATGCTCTCCCTGGCCGTATGCGAGGCCGTCATCGGCGAGTACCGCCGCACGAACTACATCGAGCACATCGCCAGCCTGGGCCGCCGCCTGCGCGACGGCGTCAACGCCCACGCGCGGGAGACGGGCTCCACGCTGGAGGTCATCGGCTACGACGCCGTGCCCTTCTTCCGCTTCAGCCACGTCATCCCCGAGCACATCGAGAAGATGATCCCCTTCCAGGCCGGCATGGCCCGCCGGGGCGTCCTCCTCCGCCGCGACCTCAACTTCATCAGCGCCGTGCACACCGTGGAGCAGATCGATCACACCATCGCCGCCGCCGGCGAGGTGCTCCGTGAACTGTCCGCGCGCTCCAAGGCCAGCGCCGCCTGAGTCTTGACAGGAATTCATGACCATGGCACTTCCTGATCATGAAAATGAGAACCGTTCTCATCTTCATCCAGACAATCCGGGCGAGCGGGTGATGTCTTCAATGACAGGGCACGCGGTGGTGACGGGCGCGGCGCAAGGCATTGGCGCCGCGGTGGCGCGCAAGCTGGCGCGCACCCTGCCTGTCGCGGTGTTCGACCAGAACGCCGCCGGGTTGGAGCTGCTGGTGGCGGAGCTGCGCCAGCAGGGCCTGAAGGCCACCGCGTTCCCGGTGGACGTGCGGGACAAGGACGGCATCGAGGACGCCATCGGGCACATCGAGTCCAGGCTGGGCCCCATCCAGGTGCTGGCCAACGTGGCGGGCATCCTGCGCGTGGGCTCGGTGCTCACGCAGGGCGACGAGGACTGGATGTCCACGTTCGCGGTCAACACCCACGGCGTGTTCCACGTCTCGCGCGCGGTGGCGAAGCACATGGTGCCTCGGCGCTCCGGCGTCATCGTGACGGTGGGCTCCAACGCGGCCCGCGTGCCGCGCATGCAGATGGCGGCCTACGCGGCGTCCAAGGCCGCCTCCACCATGTTCACCCGATGCCTGGGGCTGGAGCTGGCCCAGCACGGCATCCGCTGCAACGTCGTGTCCCCCGGCTCCACCGACACCGCCATGCAGCGGGGCATGTGGACGGATGACTCCGGCCGCGAGGCCGTCATCCTGGGCTCGCTGGACACCTACCGCACGGGCATCCCGCTGCGCCGCATCGCCACGCCGGACGACATCGCGGACGCGGTGGTGTTCCTCGCGTCCGACCAGGCCCGGCACATCACGATGCACGACCTGTGTATCGACGGCGGCGCCACGCTGGGCGTCTAGCCCGCCCGCGACGCCGCCCTTCCCCACCCGCCTTCCCTCCCGGGACGGCCCCCGGTCCCTCCCCGCATCTCCCCGAGTTGAGAATGATTCCTGATACCAAAATCATTGGGCGCCAGCAGGACGCGCGGACGGTGGACGGCGTGGTGGGCGCGCCGGCCGTGGCGCGGGAGCCGGAGGCGCTGTCGGCGCGGCTCCTGCGCGACTACGACGCGGGCGCGTTCTTCTTCGCGTCGCCCCGGCGCACGATGCTGGCGCGCGGCGTGTTCGCCACGGTGCCGGACGCGGGGGGGAGCAGCTCGCTGGACGGTCTGCCGGAGCGCGTGGCCGCGGTGTTGAACGCCTCGCGCGAGGCGGCGCACGACATCCCGGTGGCGGTGGGCGCGGTGCCGTTCGACGGCAGGGTGGCCGCGCAGCTGGTGGTGCCCATGACGATCCAGCGCGCGGGGCCCCTGGTGTTCGACGGGGTCGCTGCCGCGCGCGCTCCCCTGACCGGGCCGTACACGTTGCGGCCCGTGCCGGAGCCCTCCGCGTATCAGGACGGTGTGTCGGCGGCGCTGAAGCTCATGCGTGAGGGGCCGCTGCGCAAGGTGGTGCTGTCTCGGTCGCTGCACGTGGACACGGCGGCGCCCGTGGACCTGCGGCAGCTGCTGCACAACCTGGCCCGGCGCAACCCGCATGGGTACACCTTCGCGGTGGACCTGCCGCAGCGCGCGGACGCGGCCCCCGGCGCGGGTCGGCGCACGCTCATCGGCGCGAGCCCGGAGCTGCTGGTGGCGCGCTCGGGGCTCCAGGTCCTGGCAAATCCGCTGGCGGGCTCCGCGGCGCGCAGCGCGGATCCGGTGGAGGACCAGGCGCGGGCCACGCGGCTGATGGCGTCGCCCAAGGACCTGCACGAGCACGCGGTCGTCATCGACGCGGTGGCGGAGGCCCTGCGGCCCTTCTGCAGGACGCTGGACGTGCCCAAGGGCCCGTCGCTCGTGAGCACGCAGACGATGTGGCACCTGTCCAGCCGCATCACCGGCGAGCTGATGGATCCGTCCATCACGTCGCTGACGCTGGCGCTGGCCATGCACCCCACCCCGGCGGTGTGCGGCCACCCGACGGCGCTGGCGCACGCGGCCATCGGGAACCTCGAACCGGTCCACCGCGGCTACTACACGGGCACCGTGGGCTGGTGCGACGCGAACGGCGACGGGCAGTGGGCCGTCACCATCCGCTGCGCGGAGGCCGACGAGCGCACCCTGCGGCTGTTCGCGGGCGCGGGCATCGTCGTGGGCTCCACGCCGGAGGCGGAGCTCGCGGAGACCGAGGCCAAGTTCCGCACCATGCTCCAGGCCATGGGCCTGGGCCTGGAGGCGCAGCCGTGAGCACCGCGCGCGGAGACCGAGGCCAGGTTCCGCACCATGCCGCAGGCCATGGGCCTGGGCCTGGAGGTGCAGCCGTGAGCACCGCGCGCGAACACCTGCCCGGCTGCCCCACCTGGCCGGAGGACTTCGCCCGGCGCTACCGCGAGGCGGGCTACTGGCGGGGGGAGACCTTCGGCCAGCTGCTGCGCGACCGCGCCCGGGACTTCGGGACGCGCGTGGCGCTGGTGGGCGGCGCGCACCGCTGGACGTACGCGGAGCTGGACGCGCGCGTGGACCGCCTGGCCGCGGGCCTCCATGCGCTGGGCATCCGTTCGCGCGACCGCGTGGTGGTGCAGCTGCCCAACGTGCCGGAGTTCTACGAGGTCATCTTCGCGCTGTTCCGCATGGGCGCGCTGCCGGTGTTCGCGCTGCCGGCGCACCGCGCGTCGGAGATCGGCTACTTCTGCGCCTTCACGGAGGCCGTCGCCTACGTCATCCCGGACCGCTTCGGTGGCTTCGACTACCGGGGGCTCGCGGAGCAGGTGAAGGCCTCCACGCCCACGCTCCAGCACGTGCTGGTGCTGGGTGACGCTGGGAGCCACACCGCGCTGGCGTCCGTCGCCAGGGAACCCGTGACGCTGGAGGGGCCGTCGCCGTCGGACGTGGCGTTCTTCCAGCTGTCCGGTGGCAGCACCGGCGTGCCCAAGCTCATTCCGCGCACGCACGACGACTACCTCTACAGCCTGCGCGCCAGCGTGGACGTGTGCCGGTTCTCGCGGGACACGGTGTACCTGTGCGCGCTGCCCGCGGCGCACAACTTCCCGCTCTCCTCGCCCGGCGTGCTGGGCACCTTCTACGCGGGCGGCACGGCCGTGATGGCGCTGAGCCCCAGCCCGGACGTCGCCTTCCCGCTCATCGAACGCGAGCGCGTCACCGTCACCGCGCTGGTGCCGCCGCTGACCATGGTGTGGCTGGACTCGACGCTGGCGAAGAAGCACGACCTGTCCAGCCTGGAGGTCCTCCAGGTGGGCGGTGCCCGGCTGAGCGACGAGGCCGCCGCGCGCGTGCGCCCCACGCTGGGCTGCGGACTCCAGCAGGTCTTCGGCATGGCCGAGGGCCTGGTGAACTACACGCGGCTGGACGACCCGGAGACGCGCATCGTCACCACGCAGGGCCGCCCCATGTCGGACGCGGACGAGTTGCGCGTGGTGGACGACGACGACGTGCCGGTGGCTCCCGGCGAGACGGGCCACCTGCTCACGCGCGGGCCGTACACCATCCGCGGCTACTACAAGGCGGAGGCGCACAACGCGAAGGCCTTCACCCCGGACGGCTTCTACCGCACGGGCGACCTGGTGCGCCTGACGCCCGAGGGCAACCTCGTGGTGGAGGGGCGCGCGAAGGATCAGATCAACCGAGGCGGCGACAAGGTCGCGGCGGAGGAGGTGGAGAACCACCTGCTCGCGCACCCCTCCGTCAGCGACGCCGCGGTGGTCGCCATCCCGGACAAATTCCTGGGCGAGCGCACCTGCGCCGTCGTCATCCCTCGCGGCGAGGCCCCCGCCCCCTCCGCGCTCAACGCCTTCCTGCGCCAGCGCGGCCTGGCGTCGTTCAAGATCCCCGACCGCATCGAGTTCGTCGCGGCCTTCCCGCAGACGGGCGTCGGCAAGGTCAGCAAGAAGGCGCTGCGCGACAGCCTGCGCCAGTCCCTCTCCCCCCCTTCTCCCTGAAACAGGAGCCCTCCATGGCACTGCCTGCCATTGCCCCCTATTCGATGCCCGGCGCGGCGGAGCTGCCGCGGAACAAGATTGCGTGGACGCCGGAGCCCCGGCGCTGCGTCCTGCTCATCCACGACATGCAGCGCTACTTCGTGGACGCCTTCACGCAGGGCCAGTCCCCGGTGACGGACCTGGTGGCCAACATCCAGCGCCTGCGCGCGCACGCGGTGAAGCTGGGCATCCCCGTCGTCTACTCCGCGCAGCCGGGAGACCAGACGCCGGAGCAGCGCGGCCTCCAGCTGGACTTCTGGGGCCCGGGCGTCCGCGCCGGCCTGAAGCAGCAGATCATCGAAGCGCTGGCCCCGGCGGAGGGCGACACCGTCCTCACCAAGTGGCGCTACAGCGCGTTCCGCAACACGCGCCTGATGGACCTGATGCGCGAGCAGGGCCGCGACCAGCTCATCATCTGCGGCATCTACGCGCACATCGGCTGCCTCCAGACGGCCAGCGACGGGTCCATGAGCGAGGTGCGCCCGTTCCTCGTCGCGGACGCGGTGGCGGACTTCTCGCTGGAGAAGCACCGGCTGGCGCTCGACTACGCCTCGCAGCTGGTCGCGTTCGTCACCTCCACGCAGCAGCTCATCGACGCCATGCCGGTGAAGGAGGCCGCCCCGTCCGTGGACCGCGAGCAGCTTCGCGCGGACGTGGCGGAGCTGCTCATGGAGTCCGCGTCGGCGATTGGCGAGGACGACAACCTGCTGGAGCGCGGCATGGACTCCATCCGCCTGATGAGCTTGGTGGAGCGCTGGCGGCAGGGCGGCACGGAGGTGTCCTTCGTGGAGCTCGCGGAGAAGCCCACGCTCACCGACTGGTACGCGCTGCTCGCCGCGAAGCAGCCTGTCTCGCTGGCCCCTGGCGCTCGCGCCTCCTAGCCCCCCGGAGTTCCCTGTCATGCGCCCTCCATCCCAGGACCACCGCCCGCTGACCGCGGCCCAGCACGGCATCTGGGTGGGGCAACAGCTCGACCCGCGGAGCCCCGTCTACAACGCCGGGGAGTGCATCGAACTCCGGGGCGCCGTGGATCCGACGTGCTTCGAGTCCGCCCTTCGCAAGGCGGTGGCGGACGCGGACGCGCTGCACTCGCGCTTCGTCGCGGGCGCGGAAGGGCCGGCCCAGCGCATCGACGCGGGGACGGACTGGACGCTCCAGCGCGTGGACCTGAGTGGTGAGGCCGATCCCTGGGCCGCCGCGCAGGAGTGGATGTGGAGGGACCTGGGCCGCACGGTGGACCTGGAAACGGGGCCTCTGTTCGCGCAGGCGCTGCTCACCGTGGGGCCGGAGCGGTCCTTCTGGTTCCAGCGCATCCACCACATCGCCATGGATGGCTATGGGTTCTCGCTGCTCGCCCGGCGGGTGGCGGAACTCTACACGGCGGAGGTGACGGGCAAGGCCGCGCCGGCGGGGTTCAGCCGGCTGGGGCCCGTGCTGGACGAGGACGTCGCGTACCGGAGCGGTCCCCAGCTCCAGAAGGACCGCGACTTCTGGGTGGGGCGCTTCGAGGACGCGCCGGTGCCCCCGCTGCTCGCGGAGACGGCTCCCATGTCGTCGCGCTTCCTGCGGCGCTCGGAGCACCTGCGGCCGGAGTTGATGGCGGCGCTTCAGGCGGGCGCGAAGCAGGCGGGCGTGAGCTGGTCCGACCTGGTGCTGGCGGTGACGGCCAGCTACCTGCACCAGCGCACGGGCGCGGCGGAGGCCGTGCTGGGCCTGCCGGTGATGGGGCGCCTGGGTTCGGCGTCCCTGCGCGTGCCGTGCATGGCCATGAACATCGTGCCGCTGCGCATCGCCGTCCGGCCGGACGCCGGGCTGTACGCGCTGGCTCGTGACGTGGCGGCGGAGATGAAGGCCGCCCGTCCGCACCTGCGATATCGCTACGAGCAGCTGCGCCGCGACCTGCGCCTCGTGGGTGGGCAGCGCAAGCTGTTCGGCCCCGTCGTGAACATCATGCCGTTCGACTACGCCCTGGACTTCGCGGGCGTGCCGGGCACGGCGCACAACATCTCCGCGGGCCCGGTGGAGGACCTGTCGTTCGGCTTCCATGCGCGGTCGGGTGGGACGGGCCTGCGCATGGACCTGGACGCGAACCCGGCCTGCTACACGGAGGCCGCGCTCGAGGAGCATCAGCGAGGGTTCCTCCACCTGCTGGAGTCATTGCTCGCGCAGCCTGAGCGGCCGGTGCGGCGCTCCGCGACCGGCACGGTGGGCTCCGTGCTGGATGGCGGGCCGGTGCCGATGGCGCGCCCGGTGCTGGAGCTGCTGAAGGCCCAGGCCGACATCCGGCCGGACGCGGTCGCGCTGGAGCACGGCCGTTGGCGGATGACCTACCGCGAGCTGGTGACGGCGTCGCAGGCGCTGGCGGCGCGGCTGGTGGAAGCGGGCGTGCGGCCCGACACGGCGGTGGCGGTGCAGGTCCCCCGGGGCATCGACGCCATCGTGTCCAGCCTGGGGGTCCTGTTCGCTGGAGCGGGCTATCTGCCCATCGATCCGGCCGGCCCGGCCACGCGCAACGCGGCCATCCTCCAGGACGCGCGGCCCGCCGTGATGCTGGTGTCCGAGCGTCCATCCCCCGACACGGATCCGACCGCGCCGGGTGTCCTCGTCGTGCAGCGGCTGGAGTCGCGTGACGCCTTCGCGCCCGATTCGACGGAGAACGCCAGCCTGGGGACATCCGCTGACAACAGCACGTCCACCGGGAAGGCATCGGCCACGGCAGTGGACCTCACTGCCGAGCTGGGAGCACGCGATAGCGCCGAAGCCCGGCTCGACAGCGCGTCCGCGGGGAGGGGGCCTTCCACCTCGGTGGAGTCCGTTGCCCAGCGGTCGGAGGCACGCGATAGCGCCGAGGCCCGGCTCGCCTATGTCATCTACACGTCCGGCTCCACGGGTCAGCCCAACGGCGTGCAGATTTCTCACGGGGCGCTGGCGCACTTCGTCGCGGGCGCGACGCAGCGGTACGGCGTCGGTCCCGAGGACCGGGTGCTCCAGTTCGCCCCGCTTCACTTCGATGCCAGCGTGGAGGAGATCTTCGTCACGCTGTGCGCGGGCGCGCGGTTGGTGCTGCGCACCGACGAGATGCTCCAGTCGGTGCCTCGACTCATGGAGGCTTGCACGGAAGCGGGCATCACCCTGCTCGACCTGCCCACCGCCTTCTGGCACGAGCTGGCCTACAGCCTGTCCACCGGCGCCGCCCGGCTGCCCGACGCCCTCCGCACCGTCATCATCGGCGGTGAGGCGGCGCTGCCGGAGCGCATCGCCCGCTGGCGGGACGTCGCGGGCGACCGCGTGCGACTGCTCAACACCTACGGCCCCACCGAGGCCACCGTCGTCGCCACCGTTGCCGCGCTCGCGGGGCCTGACGCGCTGCCGTCCGGTGACGAGGTCCCCATCGGTCGGCCGCTTCCGGGCGTCGTCGCCGCGGTCGTCACGCCGCAGGGCCGGCTGGCCGCCGTCGGCAAGGAGGGCGAGCTGTGCCTCATGGGCGGCGCGCTCGCTCGCGGCTACCTGGGCCGCCCGGAGCTGGATGCCGCCCGCTTCACCCGGCTGGATGCGATGGCGGGAGCGCCCCGCGCCTACCGCACCGGCGACAAGGTACGCGTGCGCGACGACGGCCAGCTCGTGTTCGTCGGCCGGGTGGACGACGAGTTCAAGATCAGCGGCCACCGCATCGACCCGGGCGAAGTCGAAACCGTGTTGCTGAAGTACCCCGGTGTCCGTGAGGCCGCCGTCGTCGGTCAGGTGCTGCCGGGTGGGTCGCGCCGGCTGTGCGCGCACCTGGTGGCCTCCCCCGAGCCCTCGCCGGCGGAGCTGCGCAAGCACCTGCTCGCGGCGCTCCCCGCCCCCATGGTGCCCGGCGCCTTCGCCTTCGCGGAGCGGCTGCCGCGCACCAGCACCGGGAAGATCGACCGCAACGCCCTCAAGCACACGCTGCCTCCGGACGAGAGCGCCGCGCTGCTCGCCTCCGCGACGCCCATGGAGCGCACGGTGCTGGAGGTCTGGGAGCAGGTGCTGGGCCGCGCCGCCACGTCGCTCCAGGACGACTTCTTCGAGCTGGGCGGCCAGTCCCTCCAGAGCATCCAGGTGGCCAACCGGCTGGGCATCGCCATGGGGCGCGAGATCCCCGTGGCCACCGTCTTCAAGCACCCCACCGTGTCCGGCCTCGCGCAGGCGCTCCAGGGTGGAAGCACTGGCGGCGCGGAGCCCGGTGGCCTCACGCCCGCGATGCTCGCGGACGCGGAGCTGGGCGAGGACGTCGTCCCCTCCACCACCGCCGAGGCCTGGGCTCGCGAGCCGCCGCGCCAGGGCTTCCGACAGGTCCTGCTCACGGGCGCCACCGGCTTCGTCGGCGCGCACCTGCTCCACCAGCTCCTGACCCGGACGGACGCGCGCATCCTCTGCCCCGTGCGCGCGAAGGACGAGGCGCAGGGCATGGAGCGGCTGCGCTCGGCGCTGGCTGGGCAGAAGCTGCCCGTGACGGGACTGGAGGCGCGGGTGCTCGCGCTGCCGGCGGACCTCTCCCGGCCCCTGCTGGGCCTGGACGCCGCGCGCTTCCGCGGGCTCGCCGCCGAGTGCGACGCCGTCATCCACAACGCCGCCGTGGTCAGCGTCGTGCGCGAGTACGGCAGCCTCCAGGGCGTCAACGTGCGCGGCACCCGCGAGCTGCTGAAGCTGGCCGCCGCCGTCCGCCCGAAGCCCTTCCACTACGTGTCCACCCTCGCGGTGGCGCCGCAGGCGAACCTGGCTCCGGACGTGCCGGAGGCCTTCGTCCCCGCGCACCCCGGACTGCGCGACGGCTACCAGCAGAGCAAGTGGATCGCGGAGCGGCTGGTGCAGCAGGCGTCGGAGCGCGGACTGCCCGCGACGGTGTACCGCCTGGGCCGCGTGGTGGGCGCGCCCGACACCGCGATCGTCAACACGCAGGACCTGGTGTGGCGCATCGTGCTCGCGGGCTTGCCGGTCCGCGCCCTGCCTCTGCTGGACGTGGGCGAGGTGTGGACGCCGGTGGACTTCGTCGCCAGCGCCATCGTCCAGCTCGCGCGCGCGTCGCATCCGGGCGCGGTGTTCAACGTGACGCCGGCGGCGGAGGTCCGCCTGTCGGAGCTGTTCGGCTGGGTGCGCGACTACGGCTACCCGCTGGACCTGTGCCCCGTGCCGGAATGGCGTGACCGCGTCGCGAAGGGCGCTGGCGGCCACGACGCCACGCTCGCGTTCTTCGACCTGCGCGGCGGGGACTCCACGCCGGCCTTCGGCCTGGGCCCCATCCGCTGCGAACGGCTGCTGGCCGCGCTGGAGCGCACCGACGTCCGCTGCCCTCCCACCGACCGGGAGCTCCTCCACCGCTACCTCGACTCCTGCGTCGCGCAGGGAATCCTGCCCCCGAAAGTGACGGCGCTCCCGTGACGAATCCCTCCTGGTCCCCCTCCTCCTGGCGCGCGAAGCCAGCGCGCTACCTCCCCGACGACTACCCGGACCCCGCGGCCCTGGCGCGCGTGGAGGCGGAGCTGGCGCGCATGCCGCCCCTGGTGCACGCCGAGGAGACCCGCCGCCTGCGCGAAGCCCTGGGCCAGGTCGCCGAGGGCAAGGCCTTCCTCCTCCAGGGCGGCGACTGCGCGGAGAGCTTCAAGGAGTTCTCCGCGCAGAACGTGCGCGGCACCTTCCAGCTCCTGCTCCAGATGGCGGGCGTGCTCACGTTCGCGGGCGCCTGCCCGGTGGTGAAGGTGGGCCGCATCGCGGGCCAGTTCGCCAAGCCGCGCTCCAACGCCACGGAGACCGTCAACGGCGTCACCCTGCCCAGCTACCGCGGCGACATCATCAACGGCATGGACTTCGACGCCCGCGAGCGCACGCCGGACCCCAAGCGCCTGCTGCGCGCGTACCACCAGTCCGCGGAGACGCTGCAACTGGTGCGGGCCTTCGCGCGCGAGGGCTACACGGACCTGACCCGGTTGCTGGGCCACCGGCCGGAGGCCGAGGGCGCCGTGCGCCCCGTGGACTTCTTCACCAGCCACGAGGCCCTGCTCCTCAACGTCGAACAGGCCATGACCCGCGCCGACGAGGCGACCGGCGGCTGGTACGACACGTCCGCGCACATGCTCTGGATTGGCGAGCGCACCCGCCAACTGGACGGCGGCCACGTGGAGTTCATGCGCGGCATCCAGAACCCCATCGGGCTCAAGTGCGGTCCCACGATGGAGCCGGACGACCTGGTGCGCCTCATCGACACGCTCAACCCCCACGGCATCCCCGGGAAGCTCACGCTCATCGGGCGCTTCGGTTCGGATCAGGTCGCCGCGCGCCTGCCCCGGCTGATGGCCGCCACCCGGCGCCACGGCAGCCCCGTGCTGTGGTCCATCGACCCGATGCACGGCAACACGCACAAGGCCAGCAACGGCTACAAGACGCGCTCGCTGGAGCGGATCCTCGCGGAGGTCATGGGCTTCCTCCAGGTCGCCGCCGCCGAGGGCGTCCACCCCGGCGGCCTCCACCTGGAGATGACCGGCCAGGACGTCACCGAGTGCCTGGGCGGACCGCTGGACGTGTCCGAGGACGACCTCTCCGACCGCTACCACACGCACTGCGATCCGCGACTCAACGCGGATCAGGCGCTCCAGCTCGCGTTCCGCGTCGCGGATGGCCTGCACACCACCGTGCGCGCACCCCAGGACCGCGCGGCCTGACGTGCCTCGCAGCCTTGACACCCCGGATATCGAGCGGCTAAACGTCGCGCCGTTGAAAATGATAACCATTTTCAGAATCGAAATGACGGCGAAGCGGCGGTGGCGATCCCGGGTGGGCGTGGCGCTGCTGTCCTCCGTCTGCTTCGGGGGCCTCGCGCACGCGGGCACGGCGCGAACGGAGGGCTCGGGCGCACCGCCTGCGGCGACGGAGGCACCAGCCGAGCCCGTCATCGAGCTGCCCAAGCTGATCCACACGGTGGAGGCGCCCTACCCCGAGGAAGCGGAGCGCACACAGCTGGAGGCGAACGTGCGCCTGCGCCTGCGCGTGGACACGCAGGGCGTGGTGACCCAGGCGGAGGTGATGGAGCCCGTGGGCCACGGCTTCGACGAGGCCGCGCGCACCGCCGCGCTCCAGTTCCGCTTCACGCCCGCGAAGCGCAACGGCGTCGCGGCGCCCTCACGCGTCACGTACATCTACGTCTTCCAGCTCCCCGGCCGCGCGAAGGCCGTGACCACGACGCCCCCACCCGCCCTGTCCAGCGCCCCGCAAGCCACGGCGTCCGGAGACGAGGCTCCGACCGAGTACCAGGAGGACGTCGAGGTCACCACCGTGGGCGAGACGCGCGCCGAGCGCCGCCGCAAGTCCGCGGAGGCCGTGCAGGTCATCGAGCTGGAGCAGGCCGGCATGGAGACCGCCGACCTGGGCACCGCGCTGTCGCGCGCGGAGGGCGTGGACGTGCGCCGCGCGGGCGGCTTGGGCAGCAGCGCGCGCATCTCCATCGCGGGGCTGTCGGATGATCAGGTGCGCTTCTTCATCGACGGCGTGCCGCTGGAGCTCGCGGGCTACGGCCCCGGCCTGGCGAACGTGCCGGTGAACCTGGTGCAGCAGCTGGAGGTCTACCAGGGCGTGGTGCCCATCCGCTTCGGCGCGGACGTGCTGGGCGGCGCGGTGGAGCTCGTCACCGACCAGGACGTGCGCGGCGCGGGCGTGGCGGCGTCCTATGAGCTGGGCTCCTTCGACACGCACCGCTTCACCGCGAGCGCCCGCCACCTCCAGGAGTCCACCGGCCTGCTGGTGCGCGCGCACGGCTTCTACGACGACGCGCGCAACAACTACCCGGTCAACGTGGAGGTGGCCAACGACCTGGGCAAGCCCGTCCCCGTGGAGGTCCGCCGCTTCCACGACGGCTACCGCGCGGGCGGAGCGAGCATCGAGGCCGGCTTCGTGGACCAGCCCTGGGCCCGGCGCCTGCTCGTGCGCGGCTTCATCAACGCGGCCGGCCGGGACGTGCAGAACGACGTGGACATGGAGTCCCCCTACGGCGAGGTGACCTCGGCCGAGGGCTCCGCGGGCGCCACGCTGCGCTACTCGCGAAGCCACGACGCGGGCGTCACCGTGGACGCGGTGGGCGGGTACACGTTCCGCCGCAACCGGTTCCTCGACCTCGGCACGTGCGCCTACGACTGGTACGGGCGCTGCTTCACCACCCTGCCCCAGCCGGGGGAGATCTCCGAAGGCGGCGTGGAGCGCTACATCAACCAGCACACCGCCTTCGCGCGCCTCCACGCGGCCTGGACGCCCGTGCCCGGCGGCGCGCACACGCTGCGGCTCGCGCTGTCGCCCACCTTCGTCACGCGCTCGGGCGAGGACCGCCGGCTCCAGGCGAACAACGTGCTGGATCCGCTCTCCGCGGGCCGGGGCGTGACGTCGCTGGTGACGGGCCTGGAGTACCAGGTGGAGTCCTTCGACGGGCGGCTGCAGAACATCGCCTTCGTGAAGGACTACCTCCAGGACGTGCGCGCTCAGAAGCTGCTGCCCAGCGCGGAGTTCCTGGACCTGGGCCGGACCGCGCACGAGCTGGGCGTGGGTGACAGCCTGCGCCTGCGCCTCGGCTCCACGCTCAGCGCCAAGGCCTCCTACGAGTGGGCCACGCGGCTGCCACGCCCGGACGAACTCTTCGGTGACGGCCTGCTCATCGAGGACAGCCTGGAGCTCCAGCCGGAGACCAGCCACAACTTCAACCTGGGGCTGGGCTACGTGTCGGAACCTGGCCGCGCCGGAAGCTTCCGCGCCAACGCCGGGGGCTTCGCGCGGCTGGCCGAGCAGCTCATCTTCCTCACCGCCCGGGGGAGCTACTACGCCTACGAGAACGTCGTCTCGGCCCGGTCGCTGGGAGTGCTGGGCGCCGCGGGCTGGACGTCGCCGGGCCGCTACCTGTCCCTGGACGGCAACGCCACGTGGCAGGACCTGCGCAACACGTCCTCCGAGGGCCGCTACGGCGCCTTCCAGGGCCAGCGCCTCCCCAACCGTCCCTACCTCACCGCCAATGGCAGCGCGCAGGGGCGGCTGACCGGCCTGCTGCGCTTCCAGGACGAGCTGCTCGTCACGTGGCGCACGCGCTACGTCGACAGCTTCCTCCTTGCCTGGGAGGGGGTGGGCAGCCAGGACTCCAAGCTGCGCATCGACGCGCAGCTGACGCACGCGCTGGCGCTCACGTACGTGATTCGCGACATGACGACGCGGCTGAGCTGGACGCTGGACTGCCAGAACCTCACCCACGCGCGGACCTTCGACTTCTACGGCGTCCAGCGCCCCGGGCGGGTCATCGCCGCCAAGTTCACGCTGGAGCGCTGAGCGCGCCGCTCCCGGTCTTCGCAGCACCTCCACCCCCACTGAAAGGGAAGTCCTTGAAGCCCTCACCCTTCTTCCGCACCTCCGCGCGTCTCGTGACGGCGCTCGCCCTCGCCTTCACGGCGGCCTGCAGCGACGACACGGATCCCGACGACAACACCCCGGACGCGGGCTCCAACCCGGACGCGGGCACGACGGCGCCGCTGTACGCGTTCGTGGCGCAGGTGAGCACCGACACCACGTCCACCAGCTACGTCATCCTCACGGAGACGCTGGACCCGGCCACGCCGCTGTCGCTGACGAACGCCACGGAGATCAACGGCCGCGCGCTGGGCTCCGGCATTCCGAAGTCGGGCTCCCTCTTCGTCTCCAGCAGCGCCGGCGCCACCGTCACCCGCTACAACGTGACGGCCAGCAACACGCTGGAGAAGGCGGGCGAGGTCAGCTTCGCGGGCAAGGCCGTCACCTCCATTGGCGAGTACCAGAACCAGTTCCAGTTCGTCTCCGAGACGAAGGCCTACTACTTCGACGGCCGCAACTCGCAGATCATCGTCTGGAACCCGAAGGACATGACGGTGACGAACAGCGTCTCGCTGCCGGACATGACCCTCGCCGGGAGCACCCTCACGTTCGCCTCCAACCCGCTGAGCGTGGGCACCAAGGTGCTGATGCCGCTGGGCTGGCGCGCGGGCGCCGCCGTCAGCAAGCAGGCGGGCATCATCGTGGTGGACACCACGAACGACAGCGCCGTGGTGGTGAAGGATGATCGCTGCGGCTACGTGCGCGACGGCATCGTGGGCACCGACGGCAAGGTGTACCTGGCGACGGAGGCGTACGGCGCCGCGGAGAAGCGCGTGTCCGGCAGCAACCCCACCGTGCCCACCCCCTGCCTGCTGAAGTTCGACCCGGTGACGAACAAGTACGACGCGACCTTCTTCAAGGAGCTGGGCACGCTGACGAACGGCGGCGCCACGGGTTCGCTGCTCGCGGGCCCCAACGGCACGGGCTACCTGCGCGTGCTGGATGAGACGCTCTACCCTGTCCAGGCGGACACGAACGCGCGCGCGCTCGCGAGCAGCGTGGCCTGGAAGTGGTGGAAGCTGGACCCGGCCGCCGGCACGAACGCGACGCTGGTGGACACGCTGCCGGCCAGCACGGGCAGCTCCTTCCTGTACCAGGTGAACGGCCGCACGGTGTTCACCGAGTTCACCAACGGCGGCGGCACCACCAACTACCGCGAGCTGACGGACCTGAGCGGCAAGCTGGTGGCGACGCACCAGGGCCTGTCGTTCTCGTTCCTCCAGGTCCGCTAGTCCTCCGGACCGCTCGAAGCCTCCGGCCCCCGGGATGCTCAGCGTCCCGGGGGCCGTCTTCATCGCGGGTGGATCAGGTGCACATCAGCCAGGAGCACTTGCCGGACTGGCACTCGCGGCCGGAGGAGCACAGCGAGCCCTTGGGGCGCTTGTTCACGCACTTGCCGTCGTTGGTGCCCCAGCCGCAGAACTGGTTCGAGGCGCAGTGCGAGTCCGAGGAGCAGGTGCAGACGCCCGGGATGTCGCCGCAGTCGTCCAGGGCGCTGCACAGGCTGGACTTGCACTCCGCGTCGAAGCGGCACGTCTCCGACACCAGCTTGGTGCTGGGGGCGTAGGCCTTGCCGCAGATCTTCGGGTACGCCGCCTCGCGGGTGGCCTTCGGGACGTAGGCCGCGACGCCGCTGGTGTCGATGTCGTTGGCCGCGTCCGCCATGCCGGTGCGGGTGCTGTTGGCGCGCTCCCACATCCGGATGAAGTTCTCCGCGGAGCCCTCCAGGCCCGCGGTGTTGACGCCCAGCTGCTTCAGGTCCTTCACCACGTCCGGCAGCAGGCCCACGTGGGCCAGGCCGTACACGTCGAAGTCGGTGCCCAGGGGCGGCGGGCCGGCCGTGCGCTGCTGCTCCTCCTGCGAGTCCGCCTCCGCGCGGAAGCCCGCCGAGCACGCGCCGAAGTCACCGAAGCGCGGGCGCGTCTGCTGGATGAAGCCGTTGAGGTCCGCGCCGAAGCCCATGTTGACCTTGAGGCCCTGGCGGCCGAACTCGTACGCCTGCGCGAGCGAGCGCGTGGAGCCCTGGCAGGTGTTGGCCACCGTCGTGCGCGTATAGGCGCGCGTCTCGTCATGCGCGGTGCGCAGGCCGAACATGCCGCCCGTCTGGCGCACGTAGCGGACCACCCACGACGGCGTCGTCTTCTCGTTGGCGGCGAGGTCCGGGTTCATCACCTCGCGGAAGTGACCGTGGGAGATGAACAGCGGGTAGTACGTCCGCCCCTGGGACAGGGCATACGCGTCCTGGACGCTCTTCTCGGACATGTGGGCCATGTCGATGAGCATCCCCTTGTTCATCATCTCCTGGACCAGCGCCTTGCCGTCCGCGGTGAGCCCCTTCACGTTGCGGCAGTTGGCGTCCACGTCGAAGCCGAGCGTGAAGCCGTTGCCGGTGAGGCCGCAGTCCGTGTCGATGTGACAGTTCTCCAGGAACTGGGCCACCTGGAAGATGGCGTTGTGCGGGGCCGCGCCGCCAAAGCGGTTGTCCAGCTGGTGCACGGGCTGCAACGAGCGCACGCCCAGCGAATAGACGCGGTTCAACTCCGCGCGCCAGTCCTTGGTGCCGAACAGCTTGCTGGACTCGATGGAGAGCACCATGGCGAGCTTGCCGGACGCGATGATCTGCCGGGCGTGCGCGGGCGACAGGGCGATCTCCGCCCAGTCCGTGCGCGCGTCGAAGTCGCGCGCCATCTGGAGCTGGACGTCCACGTCCATCATCTCGTCACAGGGCCGCTTGAGGTTCTGGTACGGCAGCGCCTTGCAGAGGAACTCGTTGCTGACCAGCGACACCATGACCAGGGACATGCCGCCCTGGCGGGCCTTGTTCAGCCAGCCCTCCCACGCCTGCTGATGCGCGATGGTGTCCCAGCGCGGCCACTGGGTGGGCGTCTCCATGCGGCCCAGGTGCAGGCCGGTGTCGCCCTCCGTGCCCTCCACCTGGCCAATCACCTCCGACGCCACCGCGCCGCCCACGCCGAAGACGTCCGACAGGATGGGGATGCCGCCCAGGTTCACGCTGCCGGCGTTGGGACAGATGTTGAGCATGTCGCGCAGGTCCATGCGGACGCGCGCGTGGTCGCTCTCCGGCATGCCGCCGTCACAGCTCGCGAGCGTGCCGGTGTGGCTGCCGTGGAACCACCCGCCGGCGAAGGCCTCCTCCGCGAACATGTGGTGGTGCATCTCCGCGAAGCCGCTCACCGCGAGCGGCTGGGCCGCCTGGGCGGGCGCCTCCTCGGGTTGCACGGGCGGCTCGTCCGTGACGGGCCCACAGGCCAGCGCGAGCGACGTGGCCGCGAGCAGCGGTGAGAACAGAAACCTTGAGACAGTTCGGGAGCGACGCGACATGCGATGCACCTTTCCGGGTGGAGGTGCACCGGGCGTATCAGCACCGGTTCCGGCTAATCAAATCTCGCTGTCTAAGCACGGTGACGCATGACATTGACGCACCGCGCGGCACGGGTGGGTTGTCACCTGCTCGCGCCGTGGCCATGTGTCCTTCATGGCGGCCACCGACACGCTCCCCAACGCTCCGCTGCCGGAGCTGCTGAAGCGCGTGGGCTTCCAGCGGCGGCGGCGGGGGTTCGGCTCGGCCACCCAGTTGCTCTGGAACAGGGTGGAGAGCAACGCCTCGCTCCTCGCGCTGTGCCGGATCCGCGAGGACCTCACCCCCGAGGACGAGGCCATCCTGGGGCAGTGCCAGGAGAAGCTGGAGGCCGCCCGGTGGTGCCTGGACAAGCCCCTGGGGCGCTGGTCCTTCTCCTTCTGGGAGCTCATCCACGAGGTGGACGGGCTGCTGTTGCTCGTGATGCCCGCGTCCATGCTGGTGCCCCGGGCGCTGGAGATTCAACAGCAGTTCGAGCGCCGGGTGTCGGACGGCCGAGCCCAGCTCTGGCTCGGCGCGGACAGGGTGAGCGGTCCCCTGCCCCGCTGCGTGCGCAGGCTCGCCCACGTGGACGAGCCCGGCAGTGGACCCGCCGCCCCGCCGCCCTTCGACGCCGGGCAGGACCGCTACTGCCGCAGCGTGCTTCGCGGGGCGCTCGACAGCGTCAACCAGCAGGTGGACAAGACGTTCTGGCAGCTCTCCATCAACGTGTCGCTGCAGGTCTTCAGCACGCTGCTGTTGCTGGCGGTCTTCGTCGTCTCCATCGTGATCCTCTCGCCAGCGCTCATCGATGGCTGGCCAGACACCCTGGTGCCCAGGGGGCTGTTGCTGGTGGGGTTCGCGGGGGCGTCGGGGGCCATCGTCTCCAACATGCTGTCGAAGGAGCGCTTCGTCGTCGCCACGGGCGCGACGAGCCGCTTCTTCGCCTACCACCTGCTGGTGAAGCCCGTCCTCGGCGCGTTCGCGGCGCTGATGCTCCTCTTCCTGGAGCAGTCCCGCATGTTGTTCTCGGTGGACACCCAGACCGGGAACATGACCGGGGACACCAGCTCCGCCATCCTCCACATCGTCGTGAGCGGCCCCCAGGCCGTGTTCTTCACGCTGATGGCGCTGGCGGTGGTCGCGGGCTGGTCCGCGGACAAGCTCCTGAGCTCCATCATGGACAAGGTGCTGGGCCGGCTCCTCGGCCAGTCGGAGAAGGTGCTGCCTCCGTCCAGGCCCGTGGGCACGCCGGCGCCTCCCCCCAAAAGTGCGGTGCCGCCGTGACGCTCACGGAGACGCGTGGGCCTGGGGGCGGTGCACGGCCCTCCGGGTGAAGCGGGCCAGCGCGTCCAGCAACTCGTCCGCCATGTGCAGGGCGTCCGGCCGCCAGGGGGCGGTGAAGCGCGCGTCCATGCTCGTCTGGCGGATGTTGGACAGCCACTCGTGCACCACCCGCTCGGAGTAGCCCGCGCTGCGCGCCGCTTCGTGCAGCAGGGAGTATTCGCGCAGCAGGAAGGTGGAGAACGTGACGGGGTCGTCCGCGCCCAGGGCGATGGGCACCGGCGGCGGTGCGCCGTCCTCCGCGCGCGGCGGGTTGAGCCGCAGGATGGGATGGTTGCGCAGATCCAGCAGGTTGCCGATGAGCAGGTTGCTGGACGGGTTCACCTCCACCACCGTCCCTCGCGCCCCCACGTACCGGCGCATCGCGTCCTGCACCGCGCGAAGGGCGGCCACCTCCGACGCATCCAGGGGGATGTCCACCAACTGCTGGCCGCGCTGGAACACGCGCTCGTCCTCCCGGTACGCCACCAGGAGCCTCCGGACGTGCCTGGCGTTGAGGACCCGGCTCCAGTTCAACCGGTGGAAGGTGCGGCTGAAGGCATCCAGCCCCACGCCGCCCTCCTCACGCGCCAGCGGCGGGCACCAGAGGTTGTGCAACACGTGATGCGCTTCGGCCAGCACGTGCGGCGCGACGCAATATCCGAAGACGGACTCGGACAGCTCCCGCAGCTGGTTCTCCACCCGCTGCGTCCGTCCGGGGGGCGCCTCCGCGGCCAGCGCTGGCGGCAGCCGGTGGTCGCCGTACAGCCGCCACTCGAAGACCAGGTCCCATAGCCGGTCCTCGGCGGGCATCATCACCGCGCCCACGGACTCGGCCCACATCCCGGGCTCGACTCCAAGCGCGGTGGCGTGGCCCAGCCGTCCTCCCGTGCGGTCCAGCAGGTAGTGCACGCTCTCGTAGATGCGGCGCAGGCCCTCCATGAGGTGCCGGTAGTCCTCGCCCACGTGCGACGTCAGCCGCAGCGGCGGAGCGTTCCGGGCCTCCCGCTTCGTGGCGGCGCGCGCGGCGCCCCACCGCACGTAGCGGTACAGCGGCGCCAGCACCCACGTGGGCACGCTCAGCTCGTCCGACGCCACGTCCAGCCCCCGCACCAGCCAGAGCGACAGCGGCACCGCCCGCAGCAAGTCCACCAGCGCCTCCACCTGCACCGACTGCGCGGCGAAGTAGTCGGAGAACCGGCCGCCCAGGCGCACGCGTCCCTCGGGGACCGGCTCCGCGTACGTCCCCATGCCGTGCGCGGGCGGCTCGCCCTGCGTCCAGTGCCGGGCGGGATCCCGCGCCTTGATCAGGTGCATCACCACCCCGAACTCCGGCGGGCGTCCACCGACGGCGCGCTCCCCCGTGCGGCCCAGCACGCCCCGCCACGACTGCGTGAGGGAGGCCAGCTCCTCGGCGATGCCGATGGGATCATCCTCGAGGCTCGTGCGGACCTCCAGCGCGGCGATGGGCTGCTCCCCTCCGGCCACCGCGTAGGACACCTCCGCGCGCACGGCTCGCAGGGGGCGCTTCATCAGGCTCGGCCGTCCGTAGAAGCGGATGAACCACTGGAGCCCCGCGGTCATGGGGCGCTGCACATAGGCGCGATAACTGAGGCACCGCACGCGCTGGACCTGCCAGAAGAGGCGGTCGAAGTGCATGTCGTCGAGGCCCGCGTGCTCCAGGCCCGCCAGGTGCTTCAGGCCCGCGCGCACCAGCCAGCGCTCCCCTCCGTTGGGGGTGCTCAGCCGAAGCCGGAGCGCGATGGGATCGCACCGCCGCCACACCTCGTCGAGCGTCCCGGGGGGATCCGACACGTTGCTCGCGGCCAGCGGATGCAGGTCCGCGTAGAGGCCGCGCAGTTCGTCCAACGTGGGGAGGACCTCGCGGCGGCCACGAGAGAGCGCCTCCAGCGTCCGTGAGAGCACGCGCCGCCGCTGCGGCAGCCACGCCTGGGACTCCGAGAGGCCGCGCACGAACTCCAGCAGCGGAGGCGTCTCGCGGCGCAGGAGGAGCTCCGCGAGGACGCAGCGGGTCACCGCGGTCGCGATCAGCCAGCGCAGCATCACCTCCGCGTCGTCGAAGGGCAGCCCCGGCCCCGCCAGCATGCGCGGATCCAGCCCCGGGTCGCCCACGGCGGACAGCAGCGACGCCCACAGCAGCGGAAAGTCCATGCCCGCGCCCACGTGGTGGTGGACCTCCGCCACGCCGCGATCCAGCAGGTGGCGCACCAGCAGGGGCGGTTCGATGTCCACCCGCGTGGGGGGAGGCTCCACCGGCACGGCCGCGAGCAGCAGGTCCTCCGGCATCGCGAAGGTGAGCCAGCGGTAGTGCGTCAGCGCCTCCACCGCCTCCGCGCCCGTGCCCTGGAAGATGACGGTGACGCCGGGCCGGCGCTCCAGGTGGGTGTCCGCCAGGTGCCGCAGGTAGTGGAACATCGACACGCCCTGGCGCGGCGCCCGCCGGTGGCTGATGTGCCCGCGCGAGGGAAACCAGAACGCGTCGCGCACGGCGATGATCCGATCCAACGACCAGCCGCTGGCGTGCTCCGACAGGGTCTTCTCGCACTCGCGCCAGAGCGCCCGCGTGGGCCCGCCGGCCTCCGCGTCCAGCGACGGTACCAGCTCCGTCAACGCCGAGCGGAAGGCCCCGAGGCTTGTCAGCGGGAAGCTGGCCACCTCCGCGCGCACGTAGGCCTCCGGGATGCGGCGCGGGGCCAGGCTGCCCGGCGGTGGGCTGGAGCCGTCGCGGATCACGCGTGCTCTTCGGCGGACGCGGAGTCCCCTGGGGACGTCGTGCCCAGCACCACGCCCGTCAGCGGATCCCCTTCGTGGTCCACGACCGCGAACCAGGCCTCCACCACGGTGTCGAGCCAGCCGTAGTAGGTGTCCGACGCGCGCCCGCCGCCCGCGCCGAGCGCCTGGCGGAGCGACTCGGCCGCGCTGGAGCGGTTCACCGCGTCGCGCACCCGCTGCTGGCGGAAGGCGGCAAGCCTGGGCGCCAGGGCGCGCCAGTCCTTCATCAGCAGGTCCCAGCCTCCGCCCGCGGGGGCCTGTCCCGGCGGCTGGCGCAGCAGCCCTGGCGCATCCGGAGCGAGCGCGAGCTCCGGCAGCACCTGGAGGGGCAGCGTGTCGCGCAGCCAGACCTGCGCCGTCCACAGCCGGTCATATCCGGCGCTGTGCTCGCGGATCCGCGTGACGAGCTCCGCCACCGTGTCGCGCACCCGCTGCTCATACGGCGCCAGCGCGGCGGCCAGCCCCGGTCCCTCCAGCGCGGACGCGGCGCCCCGCCGCGCGTCTCCCCAGTCCCACCGGCCCAGCGCCCCACCGGCCACGGAGCAGATGTTCTCCACCCACGCGGCCTGGACGAGGCGGGCGCGCGCGGCCGCGTCCTGTCCGTCGCTCGCGGTGAGGAACCCCTTGGAGAGCCGCACGAGGAACGCGCGCCACTGCGCGGTGAGGACGGCGAACTCGATGAAGGTGTTCCAGGCGGGAGGCGTCCACCAGAAGCTGGCCTGGATGAACGGCTCTCCGCGCGCCTGGCCCGCCCAGAGCTCGTGCACGGTCACGACCATCTCCGGGCTCATCTCGAGGGGCGTCACGTCCGCGCTCAGCACGCGGGGGCGGTCGAAGAGCATCAGCACGTCATGCAGCAGCATGAACCAGCCGGCGACGCTCGCGGGCAGGGGGGCCTCGCGGCCAGAGTCCTCCAGCACCAGCACCACGTCGTGGAAGCGGCGCAGGTGCACCTCCGTGCCCAGCACCCGGTCGTGCGCGCCCGACCCGTTCCCCCCCGGGCCGCGAGGCGGCCCCCGCAGGACGCCGTGAAGGCTGGTGCGCTTGGAGCGGTGGATGGGCTTGCCCGTCAGGTCCAGACAGACGCGGCCCTGGTCGTCCTGCCGCAGGACGCGGTGGTGCAGCTGCTCGCTGGCCCAGGCCGGCAGGTCGCTCTCGTCGATGGCGTTGCGAAGCATCTCCGTGGCCACCCGGACCGCGGACTCGCCCTGCTCCGGAGCGCTGGCGCCGGGGCTGGGGGAGACGGAGGACAGGACCTCCCGCCGGACGGCGTGCCAGAGATCCTGCAGGGTCCGCGCGGGCAGCGTGAGTGCGAGCCGTCCCGCGTGGGTGAGGAGCGGCTCGCCCTCGTGCGCCTGGGCTTCGTGGGCCTCCGTGCCGTCGGTGCGCAGGGCTTCCCGGTAGCAGCGCGCCACCCCGGGGGTGAGCCGGCCTTCCAGGTCGAAGAGGTCCGCGAAGGAGTCCAGCACCCGCGCCTCCGTCCGCTTGCCGCGCGGCAGCTTCATGGTCCGCAGGAGTGCCCCCAGCGACTCCCCCTGCCCGTCCAGCGGGAAGCGCCACGCCTCATGGGGCTCCACCGGATCCAGCGCGATGCGGTAGCTGGGAGGCAGCGCTCGGCGCAGCGTGGTGGCGGCCTGACGCCGAGCGATGGCGAGCGACTCCTCCTGGCCGCGCGAGCCGATGCCGGCCTGTCCGGAGACGATGAGCTCCTTCTGGAAGGAGCGCTCCATGAAGCGCTGGAACTCCTGGTGGCCAGCGGCCAGGACGAACCAGAGGTGGCGGCTGGCCACCATGCGCGTGAGCTTCACGATGTTGTAGAGGTGCTCGATGCTGCGGTCCACGTTGTCGATGGGCAGCACGAGCAGCACCTGATCGCCGCCGGACGCGCCGAAGCGCGGCATGGACAGCGTCCGGGCCACGTCCTCCATGGCGTCGGCGAAGCGCGGCTGGAAGTTGGCGT
Source organism: Corallococcus caeni (assembly GCF_036245865.1). Lineage (NCBI taxonomy): Bacteria > Pseudomonadati > Myxococcota > Myxococcia > Myxococcales > Myxococcaceae > Corallococcus > Corallococcus caeni. The sequence goes on from NZ_BTTW01000003.1 coordinate 774,266, forward strand.
AGATCTCCGACGCGCGGATCTGCTGCTCCGCGCGCACGCGGGCATCGGTGGTGGACGGGATGTCCTCCCACATGAACGACGCGTCGCGGATGAGGTGATCCAGCTTCCCCCACGTCTCCTCCGCGCCCTCCTCCAGGATGGAGGAGGCCCACCGCGAGGACTCCCCGCGCGCGCCCTTCGCGTGCCGGGGGTGGTCCAGCGCGGCCCGCACGCGGACCAGCAGCGTAGCCAGCAGGTTGGCCTGGGACGGGACGGGCTCCAGGTCCAGCGGCTCCAGCCAGAGGATGCGCCGTTCGATTCGTGCGAGCGTCCGCGACAGCGCGGCCACGTCGGGGCCGCCGGGCCCGCCGACGAAGCGCTTCCAGTCCTGCAGCGCCTGCACGGCGCTGAGCAGGAGCGTGGTCTTCCCGGAGCCGCGGGCGCCGGAGATGAGGAGGCTGGTGGAGAGGTGTTCGGTGCTGGTGCCCGCCGCGTTGGCGCCGTCCTCGCAGGCGGCCTCCAGCCAGGAGAAGAGCTCCCGGAGGCCCCGCTGGGTGGGCGTCAGCAGGTCGGCCCACGCGAAGGCCCGGGCCTCCGGGAGGGGGGTGGGCAGGTACGGCGTCCCCGCCTCCGGGGCATCCTTCGGGGTCGTGGCCATGGCCCCGGAGGATGGGCGGGGGATGACGCCGTGCGAATCACCCTGGAGTCAGGAGAGGTGTCGCAAGGTGGAAGCAGGGCGGGCGCGATTCTCGGAGCCACGTGCAGGCATACTCCTGAACGGGCCATCCCTGCTCCGTAGCTCCCTACCTTGGTGGAAAGACCGTGGCCGTGCGTCCCCGCGCTTGCATCGGACTCCTCCTCATTCTTTCGGCCTGCGCTGACACCGAGAGGCGATGCGCGGTCGCCTCCGCTGACGCCGCTGCCGTAGGCCTCGGACCATGATTTTGCAATTGGGGTGAGCACCCCATTGCACAGAGACGCGCTACTGCAAGCGGATCAGTCTCTGAATGTTGTCGTCACAGGGTGTAAACGATGACTCCGCGAAAGAAGCTTGCCGTCCTTGTCTACGCGCCTGCGCTCGCGGGCAAAGACCGCCGCGCAATCGATAGCGTTCATGGAATCGAGAAAGCGCTTCCCGAGTTGCGCCTGGAGTGTCGACTCTCCAAGGGCGGGCGCCCCATCGCACTACCGCAGCGTGACGCGTGGCTCATCGAAAGCATCGAGGACGGCGGATTCCCCATGGTGTGCAACGGGGACCCGAGTCACCCCGTGACGGTCTGGGGAAGGGAAAGAGACGGACTCTTCAGCGCAGGCGGTCAAGCCCAGTTCGAGGTGCATGCAAAACTGCCCCTGGACGAGCCGGTGATCACGTCAGCGGCGGCTGTGCTCGAGGGCGTGGCGGAAGGAGCGGGTGCGCTCTGGGGCCGAGCGACGCCCTACGACGCCGCGGTGGACATTGCGTCTCAGACGGCCCCCACGCTGGAGGGGCCGCCCGCCCCACGCAGGGGACTGCCAGCCCTGAAACTCTTCGAGCACATCCGCGCGCCCGAGATTCCCTATTACCTTGGGTGGCTGAACTACTGGTCTGCCGCGGCCGCGCAGGCCATCGGGTTCCCGGACCCGACCCGTGACGCCGAGCTGCTATCACGGTCGCGGCGCACAGCGACGGGCGGGTGGGTCGTGCAGCTGACGTCCGAGCCGCTCGACCTGGACAACCCCGCCCACCTGGACGCGCTCCTGCGGGCCTACGAGCGCTTTCCGGAGATCGGCGGACGCGCAGCGCCTTGAATGCACTCAGGGGACTCGTGGAGAGCCCTGGTCACGTGGACACCCAAGATGGGTGAGCACGCTACCCGTCGAAGCACGGCCCGCTCTGGCGGACCTCGACGGTGGACCACTCCGCCGCGGGGCACTGGGTGGCCAGCTCCAGCGCCTCCTCGCGCGTCTTCACGTCCACCAGGAAGAAGCCGCCGATGATCTCCTTGGACTCGGTGAACGGCCCGTCGCTGAAGCTGAGCTTCCCGTCGCGCCGCTCCACCCGGACGCCCTCCGCGTCCGAACGCAGCGAGTCCGCCGCCTGGAGGATGCCTCGCGCCTGGAGCGCCGCGCCGAAGCTCAGCATCCGCTCCATGCGCTCCGCCGCCACCCGCTTCTCCTCCACCGTCTGGGGCTTCCCACCCCCGGTCTGCATCACCACCAGCATGTACGACATGGCCTGCTCCTTGTTGGGCGCAAGCCTATGCCATCGGTCTGACGAGACCGCCACTACCCGCAGGGCCATGAATACCGGGCTTAAAAAGAATAACCTTGTCAGCCCTGCTTGCGAGGCTGACGACCCATGCGCACCTCCCCCTTCTCCATTCCCCTGCTGCTGACCCTGGCGGCCTCCGGCGGCTGTCGGAACGACGACCCACCCGCGCCCTCCCCGCTCAAGGCCACCCTCCACCGCACCGCCTACGGCGTCCCCCACATCGAGGCGGACGGGTATCGCGGCCTGGGCGCGGGCATCGGCTACGCGCAGGCGCAGGACGCGGTCTGCATCCTCGCGGATCAGTTCCTCAAGGTCCGTGGCGAGCGCGCGCGCTACCTGGGCCGGGGCCCCGGGGACGCCTTCCTCGAGAGCGACTTCACCTACCTGGGGCTCGCGCTGCGCACCCGCGCCGAGGCCTCCTTCGCGGAGCAGTCGCAGGAGCTGCGCGACCTCGTGCAGGGCTATGCCGCCGGCTACAACCAGTACCTCAAGGACGTGCCGGCGGATCAACGTCCCGCGCCGTGCCGTGGCGCGGCCTGGGTGAAGCCCATCAGCGCGTATGACCTGCTGGCGTACCACCTGGACCTGTCGCTGTTCGACACGCTGGTGCCGCTGCTCGGCTACGTGGGCAACGCCCAGCCGCCGGGCGTGGAGGCGGGAGGCCAGCGGCTCCCGTCGCGTCCGCTCGCGCTGCCGCGACGCAAGGACACGCTGGGCAGCAACGGCTGGGCGCTGGGCCGGGAGAAGACCGCCAGCGGCCGGGGCATGCTCGTCGCCAACCCGCACTTCCCCTGGGAGGGCAGCCTCCGCTTCCACGAGAGCCACCAGACCATCCCCGGCAAGCTCGACGTGTACGGCGTGTCCCTGCTGGGCGTGCCGGCCATCAACATCGGCTTCAACCGGGACCTCGCGTGGACGCATACCGTGACTGCGTCGAGCCACATGACGCTGTACCGGCTCAAGCTCGTGCCGGGCGACCCCACGGCGTATGTCTACGACGGCGCGATCCGCCGCATGACCTCGCGGACAGTCACCGTCGACGTGCGCGGGGACGACGGCGGCATGACGAAGGCGACGCGCACGTTCTGGCGCAGCCACTACGGCCCCATGCTCGCGGGCCCCGGCGCGGACTGGACGGGGGAGCTCGCGTACACGACGCGCGACGCCACGGAGAACAACGACCGGTTCGCGGAGCACTGGCTGCGCCTGAACAAGGCGAGCAGCCTCAACGAGGCGGCGGACGTGGAGCGCACGGTGCGCGGGGCGCCCTGGGTGAACACGCTCCTGACGAGCGTGGCCGGCGACACGCGCTACGTGGACGCGTCCCGGGTCCCCTTCCTGAGCCCCGACACCGTCGTGGCCTACCGCGACTCGCTCGAGTCCACGCCGGACGCGCCGGTGTTCGCGTCGCTGGGGCTCATCCTCCTGGATGGCAGCACGTCCCGCGACGAATGGGTGGGCCTGGACGGCGAGTCGCAAGGCCTGGTGCCGACGACCGTCATCCCGCAGCTCGCCCGGACGGACTTCGTGATGAACGCGAATGATCCGGCGACGTTCGCGAACCCCGCCCAGCCCCTGCTCAACCTGCCCTTCCTCTACGAAATCTTCGGGACGCGGGGCCGCATGAGCACGCGCTCGCACATGAACCTCACCCTCATCACCGAGCAGGGCGAGGCCGCGGCGTCCGGGAGCGACGGGCGCTTCACGCGCGAGGAGGCCGAGCAGGCCATCCTGAGCAACCGGACCTGGGTGGCGGAGCAGCTGCGCGCGGCCGTCGCGCAGCGCTGCCAGGGCGCGGGGCCGGTCGTCGTCGACGGCGCGCCAGTGGACATCACGGAGGCGTGCCGGTTGATCGCTGCGTGGGACGGCCGCCTGGAGCTGGATCGCCAGGGCGCGATCGTCTGGCGCGAGTTCCTGAACGGCTTCAGCCGCTCCGACCTCGTGGACAAGGGCGCCCTCTTCGCGCAGCCCTTCGACGCGGCCCGGGCGGCGGTGACGCCGGCCGGACTGGTGCCCGCCCCGGCGGTTGGCGTGGATCCGGTGAACCAGAAGCTGGCGGAGGCCGTGGCGCTCCTGGGCAAGGCGGGCATCGCGGTGGGAACGAAGCTGGGGGACGTGCAGTTCGCGTGGAAGGGGGACCGCAAGGTGCCGCTGCATGGGGGCGCGGCCTTCGAGGGCGTCACCAACGTCGTGGGCTATTCCGGCGTGAACGCGACGCTGCTGCCGCAGTCCCAGCCGCAGGGTCCGCTGCTCTCCCCGGGCACGGGGCTCACGCCGGAGGGCTACCTGGTCGACTTCGGGACCAGCTTCCTGATGGTGATGGAGTTCACGCAGGACGGCCCGCGCGCGAACGCGGTCCTCTCCTACGCGGAGTCCGCCGACCCGGCCTCCCCGCACTTCGCGGACCAGACGGACCTCTTCTCCGGCAAGCATTTCCGGCCCGTGCTCTTCAACAAAACGGACATCCTCGCGGACCCGGCGCTCACGACGACGGAGCTGCGCATCGACGCCACGTCGAAGCTCCAATAGCGGCGCGTGCACAGGTTGTGGGTGAGCCCTTCGTGCCCAAAGGGGGGAGCACCCGTCATGGAAACCCGCCGTCCCCTTCCCTGCCCTGACGACCGGGGAGGGCCGCCGTGCAGCGCCCGTCCCGGGGGAGGCGGCGCATGAAGCCGGGACAGCACACGCCGGAGGCCGAGACCTTCTTCCACCTCGGGCAGGGGCCGCTCGGGACGCATGCCTGTCACGGCACCGCCTGCTTCGTCGCGCGGCACCTCGACCCCGCGCGCTGGCGGCAGGCCACGTCGGGCGAGACCCGCGTCTACTGCCTGGGCCAGTGCTACCGCGCCCCCTCCATCACCGGCGAGGACGCCCGCCCGGAGGTGCACGTGCGGGCCCCTCGCGCCATCACGCTGGGGCGCGTCGCCAGCGGCGGAGCGCGCGCCCTGCCGGAGGCCACCCGTCAGGGAGCCTACGCGGCCCTGGAGCAGGCGCTGTCCTCTCTGCCCGAGGCCTTCATCGCGCAGGTGGAGCGCTCCGGGCTGCGCGGCCGAGGGGGCGCGGGCTTCCCCACCGGACGCAAGCTGCGCGCGGTGGCCGCCGCTCCGGGCGAGGAGAAGTACGTCGTGGCCAACGCGGACGAGGGCGACGCGGGCGCGTACATCGACCGGTTCCTGATGGAGGAGGACCCCCACGCCGTGCTGGAGGGCCTGCTGCTGGCGGCGTACGCGGTGGGGGCCCGCCGGGCAACGGTCTACGTGCGCAAGGAGTACCCGCTGGCCGCCTGCGTCCTGCACGTGGCCCTACACGAGGCCCACCGGGCGGGCCTGCTGGGGCCGCGCATCCTGGGCAGCGACTTCTCCTGTGAGGTCTCCGTCGAGGTGGGCCGCGGCAGCTACCTGTGTGGCGAGGAGACGGCGCTGCTCAACGCCCTGGAGGGACGCCGGCCCTTCGTGCGCGCCCGGCCTCCCTACCCCGCCCAGGCGGGCCTCTTCGGTCAACCCACGCTGGTGCAGAACGTGGAGACGCTCGCCAACCTGCCGTGGATCGCACGGCATGGCGGCCAGGCCTACGCCGCGCTGGGAGTCCCGGGCAGCCGGGGCACGAAGGTGCTGTCGCTCAACTCCCTCTTCCACCACCCGGGGCTCTACGAAGTGGAGCTGGGCACGCCGGTGCGCACCGTGGTGGAGGAGCTGGGAGGCGGGCTGAGGACCGGGCCGCTGAAGGGCGTCCTCATCGGGGGGCCGCTGGCGGGCATCCTCCCTCCGCACCTGCTGGACACCCCGCTGGGCTTCGACGAGCTCCAGGCGGTGGGCGCCTCCGTGGGCCATGGCGGCGTGGTGGCCTTCGACACGCACACGTCCATCGCCGAACTGGTGCACCACGTCTTCTCCTTCGGCGCGTATGAGTCGTGCGGGAGGTGCACGCCCTGCCGCCTGGGGGCGCGGCACGTCGAGCAGCTCTTCGCGCGCGTGCTGGACGCCGGCACCGCGCCCCGCTCCAGCGCGGCGGACTGGGAGGAGGTCGCCGAGGCGCTGCGCCTCACCAGCCTGTGCGGACACGGCACGGGCCTGGGCGACTTCGCCCGGAGCGTGCTGCGCCACTACCGGGAGGAGGTGGCGGCATGCTTCGGGTGACCATCGACGGACAGCCGCGCGAGTGCGCGCCGGGCACCGTCCTGGAAGCGCTGGAGGCGCTGGGGGTCGGCGTCCCCGCGCTCTGCAACGATTCACGCCTGGCGCCCGTGGGCGCGTGCCGCACCTGCATCGTGGAGGTCGAAGGCCACGAGCGCCCGGTGGCCGCCTGCACCACCCCGCTGGTGGAGGGCATGGTGGTGCGCACGCGCAGCCCCGGGGTGGAGGCGCAGCGGCGGGTGCTGCTGCGCCTGCTGGCCTCGGAGTACCCGGCCGAGGCGGTGGCGCGCCATCCGGACAAGCCCTTCCACCGCGCGCTGCGCGAGTACGGCCTGGACGGCGAGGCGCGCGGCGAGCACCGGCCGGAGCTGCGGGACGACTCGCACCCGTACATCCACGTGGACATGTCCCAGTGCATCCACTGCTACCGCTGCGTGCGCATCTGCGACGACGTGCAGGGGCAGTTCGTCTGGCGCGTGTGGAACCGGGGCGCGGACACGCGCATCCTCCCGGACGGGCCCAGCCTGAAGGAGAGCTCCTGTGTTTCCTGCGGCGCGTGCGTGGACAGCTGCCCCACCGGCGCGCTGGAGGACCGCACGCTGCTGGACCGGGGCTGGCCCGAGACATGGACGCGGACGACCTGCTCCTACTGCGGCGTGGGCTGCGAGATGGACGTGGGCACGCGCGCGGGCCGCATCGTCACCGTGCGCGCCTCGCGCGAGGGCCCGTCCAACCAGGGCCACCTGTGCTCCAAGGGCCGCTACGCCTTCGACTTCGTGACGGCACCGGACCGCGTCACCGTGCCGCTCCTGCGCGAGGCGGGCGGCTGGCGGCGCGCCTCCTGGGACGAGGCGCTGGGCTTCATCGCGCGGCGGCTGCGCAGCCTGCGGGACGCGCACGGCCCGGACGCGGTGGGGATGCTGGGCTCCGCGCGGGCCACCAACGAGGAGAACTACCTGGCGCAGAAGCTGGCCCGCGTGGTGCTGGGGACGAACAACGTGGACTGCTGCGCCCGCGTGTGCCACGCCCCCAGCGCCGCCGGGCTGAAGCAGATGCTGGGCACGGGCGCGTCCACCAACTCCTTCGAGGACGTGGACCACGCGCGCACCCTGCTGGTGGCCGGCAGCAACACCACCGAGTGCCACCCTGTCGTCGGCGCGCGCATCAAGCAGGCGGTGCTCAGGGGGGCGAAGCTCATCGTCATCGACTCGCGGCGCACGGAGCTGGCGCGCTACGCGGACGTGCACCTCCAGCCCCGGGCCGGCACGGACGTGCCGCTGCTCAACGCGCTGGCCCACGTGGTGGTGGCCGAAGGGCTGTGCGACGAGGACTTCCTGCGCGAGCGCGTGGACGCGCTGGAGGACTTCCGCACCTTCATCCACGGCTGGACGCCCGAGCACGCCGCGCGGCTGTGCGGCGTGGACGCGGACGCCCTCCGCCACGCGGCGCGCCTGTACGCCACCCACGGCCCGTCCATGATGGTGCACGGGCTGGGCATGACGGAGCACGTCCAGGGCACCGAGACGGTCATGGCGCTGGTGAACCTGGCGCTGCTGACGGGCAACCTCGGCGGGCCGGGCATGGGCGTCAACCCGATGCGCGGCCAGAACAACGTGCAGGGCTCCGCGCACATGGGCTGTGAGCCGGGACAGCTCACCGGCTACGTCCCCCTGGAGCAGCACCGGGCGCGCTTCGAGGCGGCCTGGGGCGCGCCCCTGCCCTCCACGCCGGGGCTGGACCTGATGCGGATGATGGAGGCGGCGCGCGGCGGGCGGCTCCACGCGCTGTGGGCCTTTGGCTACGACGTGCTGCTCACCAACCCGGACGCGAACACCACACGCGAGGCGCTGGAGCGGCTGGAGCTGCTGGTGGTGCAGGACCTGTTCCTCAACGAGACGGCGCGCGCCCTGGGCCACGTCTTCCTGCCCGCGTGCACCTCCTTCGAGAAGGACGGCACCTTCATGAACGGCGAGCGGCGCGTGCAGCGGGTGCGCGCGTCCCTGCCGCCCACGGGCGACTGCCTTCCGGACTGGGAGATCCTCTGCCGCGCGGCGCGCGCCCTGGGACACCCCGAGGGCTTCGCCTTCCAGTCCCCGGAGGAGGTCTGGGACGAGGTGCGGCGCGTGTGGCCCGCGGGCGCGGGCCTGTCCTACGCGCGCCTGGAGCACGGCGGCCTCCAGTGGCCCTGCCCCGACGAGCGCCACCCGGGCACGCGGGTGCTGCACACCGGGGCGTTCGCCCTGGGGCCCAGGGCGGCGCTGCGCCGCATCGGCTACGCGCCCTCTCCGGAAGCGCCCACGGAGGACTTCCCCTTCGTGCTGATGACGGGCCGGCGGCTGTATGCCTTCAACGCGGGGACGATGACGTCTCGCACGCCGAACGCGCGGCTCCAGCCCGGCGACTGGCTGGACATGGCCGCACCGGACGCGGAGCGGCTGGGGCTGGAGGACGGCGCGCGCGTGCGGGTGCGCAGCCGCTACGGAGAGGCGGTGCTGCCCATGCGCCGCGCCGAGGGGCTGCGCCCCGGGGAGCTCTTCACCACCTTCCACACGGTGGAGGTCTTCATCAACGCCGTCACCGGTCCGCATCAGGACGGGTACACCCATACGCCCGACTACAAGGTCACGGCCGTCCGCGTGGAGCGCGCGGAGTAGCGGAGGCGCGGCGGCGAGCGGCGCCCCGCTCGTGGCACCCCGCACTCCGCCTCCCTACCCTCATTCCCGAGGACCCGGGGTCCTGGCCGGGAGGAGCCTTGAGCGACGCACAGTCCCAGACCGCGCTGAGCGCGCTGCGCATCGACCGCTCCGCCGCCCCCCTGAAGCGACAGCGCAGGCTGCGCTGGCTCATCCCCGCGGCGCTGCTGCTCGCGGTGCTCATCGCAGTGGCGGCCGCGGTGGCACGCCGCGCGCCCACCGTGCGCGTGGCGGAGGTGCGTGAGCCGCTCCCCGGGGAGCAGCAGACGGAGCTGTCCGCGTCCGGCTACGTCGACTCGCGGCGCCGCTCGGTCATCGCGCCGCTCATCGCCGGGCAGCTCGTGGAGGTCACCGTGGAGGAGGGAGAGCCCGTGCGGCAGGGGCAGGTGATGGCCCGCCTGGATGACCGGGACGCCCGCGTGGTGCTGGACCGCGCGGAGGCGGAGGTGCGGTCCGCCGAGGCCCGGCTCGGCGCCTCCCAGGCCCAGGCCCTCAACGCCGAGCGCACCACCGAGCGCACGCGCAACCTCACGAGGCAGGGCGCCGTCGCCCGGGCCCAGCTGCTCGACGTGGAGACCGCGGGCCGCGCCGCGCTGGAGTCCCTCAACCTGGCCAAGGCGCAGCTCGCCGTCGCCCGCAGGGCGCGTGAGGCGGCCCGCCTCCAGCTCGCGCACACCGTGGTGCGCGCGCCGTTCGACGGCACCGTGTCGAAGAAGCTCGCGAACGAGGGCGCGGTGCTCGCGCCCGCCGCCCTCACCGGCACCAACCTGGGCGGCATCGTCGAGCTGGTAGACCTCCGGGCCCTGGAGGTCGAGGCCGAGGTCAGCGAGGAGCAGCTGTCGCGCATCCACACCGGCCAGCCCACGCTCATCTTCCTGGACGCACTGCCCGAGCGCGCCTTCCCCGGCCAGGTGGCCACGGTGCGCCCCGCCATCGACCGCTCCAAGGCCACTGCCACGGTGCTGGTGCGCTTCCAGTCCGTCCCCCAGGGCGCGCTGCCGGACATGGGCGCCAAGGTGTCCTTCCTCCGCCAGCCGCTGCCCCCGGGCGAGCTGGACGCCCACGGCCAGCCTCCGCGCGTGCCCGCCAGCGCGGTGGTGCACGACGGCAAGGGCGACGCCGTGTGGGTGGTGAAGGACGCGCGGCTCACCCGCCAGCCGGTGCGCGTGGGCGAGCGCGTGGGCGACGAGGTGTCCCTGACGCAGGGGCCCCGCGCGGGCACGCAGGTGGTGGTGGCGCCGGACCCGAGGCGCCTGCGCGACGGCCGGCGCGTGAAGGTGGAGACGGGGGGCGGATGAGCCAGGACGCCCTGTCAGTCCCGGCCCCCGCCATGGTGCGCCTCCGGGGCGTGTCCAAGACGTACCGGCGCGGCACGGTGGAGGTGCCCGTGCTGGCGGGGGTGGACCTGACCATCGACACCGGCGCCTTCGAGGCCTTCATGGGGCCGTCCGGCTCCGGCAAGTCCACGCTGCTCAACCTCGTCTCCGGGCTGGACCAGCCCACCACCGGCAGCGTCGAGGTGGCCGGCCGCGACCTGGGGCAGATGGACGACCGCGCGCTGAGCGACTGGCGCGCCGCGCACGTGGGCTTCGTCTTCCAGCTGTACAACCTCATCCCGGTGCTCAGCGCCGCGGAGAACGTGGAACTGCCCCTGCTGCTCACGCCGCTGACGCGCGCGGAGCGGCGCCGGCACGTGGCCGCCGCGCTGGAGCTGGTGGGCCTCACCCACCGCGTGAGCCACCGCCCGCCGCAGCTGTCCGGCGGCGAGCAGCAGCGCGTGGCCATCGCCCGCGCCATCGTGTCCGACCCGGACCTCATCATCGCGGACGAGCCCACGGGGGACCTGGACCGCAAGGCGGCGGAGGCCGTGCTGGACCTCTTCGGCGTGCTCCACCGGGACCTGCACAAGACGCTGGTCATGGTGACGCACGACCCGCACGCCGCGGAGCGCGCCGGGCGCGTGCACCACCTGGACAAGGGGGTGCTCCAGTGAACTACGTGGGACTGGCGGGCCGGGACCTGCTGCGCAACCCGCTGCGGCTGACGCTGACCATCCTTGCGGGCGCGGTGGGCGTGACGGCCTTCATCTTCCTGAGCACCGTCGTCGACCTGTTCTATTACAACGCGCGGGCCGCGCAGGTGGACCGGCTCATCGTGCGCAACAAGGTGTCCTTCACCCAGCCGCTGCCGCTGTCCTACTACGCGCGCATCGCCGCGCTGCCGGGCGTCACCTCCGTCACGCACCAGGAGTGGTTCGGCGGCACGCTGGGCGACACGCAGAAGGACTTCTTCGCCAACTTCGCCATCGACCCCCACACCTTCCTGGACGTCTTCCCGGAGTACCTCGTCCCGCCTCAGCAGCTGGCCGCCTTCCGCGGCGACCCGTGCGGCGCGCTCGTGGGGGAGCGGCTGGCACGGCGCTTCGGCTGGAAGGTCGGGGACCGCGTGACGCTCAAGGGGCAGATCTACCCCGGTGACTGGACGTTCAACGTGCGCGGCATCTACACCGGCGCGCGCCCCGGCGTGGACACCACCGCGCTGTTGTTCGGCTACCGCTGCCTCAACGAGAGCGACCGGCTGACGGAGGCGCGCAAGGACCAGGTGGGCATCTACGCGGTGCGCGTGGATGACCCGGCGCGCTCGGCGGGGGTGGCGGCGGCCATCGACCACCTGTTCGACAACAGCCCCTACCCGACGAAGACCGAGAGCGAGAAGGCCTTCCAGCTGGGCTTCGTGGCCATGTCCTCGGCCATCGTCACCGCGGTGCGGGTGGTGTCCTCCGTCATCCTGCTCATCATCCTGCTCGTCATCGGCAACACGCTGGCCATGGGTGTGCGCGAGCGCACCCGCGACATCGCCACCCTGCGCGCCATGGGCTTCCGCCCTCGCACCGTGGTGGCGTTGGTGCTGTCCGAGTCCGCCGTCATCGGCCTGTGCTCCGCGGCGCTGGGCGCGACGGCCGCGCCGCTGCTGGTGGGCGTCTTCGCGAAGCTCATCGCCTCGCGGTTCGGCCCCATGCCGGACCACCTCACGCGCGGGCACACGCTCTGGGTGTCCGCGCTCGCGGCGGTGATGGTGGCCCTGCTGGCGGGCGTGGGGCCGGCCCTGCGCGCGGTGCGGCTGCCGGTGGCGGAAGGCCTGCGGAAGGTGGCCTGAGCCATGGTGCCGCTCTTCTACAATGCCCGCAGCCTGTGGGCGCGCCGGCTGTCCACCGGCCTCACGGTGGTGGGGCTGGGGCTGGTCGTCTTCGTCTTCGCCGCGGTGCTGATGCTGGCCAACGGCATCGAGTCCGCGCTCGCCTCCGGCGGGGACCCGTCCAACGTCGTCGTGCTGCGCAAGGGGGCCACCAGCGAGCTGGTCAGCGGCATGGAGCGGGACGCGGTGCGCATCCTCACCACGGACCCGCAGGTGGCCTCCGGGCCGGACGGCACGCCGCTGGTGTCCGGGGAGCGGGTGGTGCTGCTGACGCTGCCCAGCGGCCGCACGCAGGCGATGAACACGTCCGCGCGCGGCATCAGCGCGGAGAGCTTCGCGGCGCGGCCGGAGGTCCAGCTCGTCTCCGGGCGCAGGCCCCGGCCGGGCACCAACGAGGTGGTGCTGGGCCGCTCGCTCGTGGGCACCTCGCCGGAGGCCACGTTGGGCGGGGAGCTGCGGTTCGCCCAGCAGCGCTGGCCGGTGGTGGGCGTCTTCGCAGCCCGGGGGGGCGCCTTCGAATCCGAGGTGTGGGCGGACGCCCTGCGCCTGGGCACGGCCTTCGGGCGCGACGACTTCAGCTCCGCGGTGGTGCGGCTGCGCTCGCCCGCGGACGTGGACGCCTTCGTCAAGCGCGTGGAGGCCAACCCGCGCTTCACCCTGGAGGCCAGGCCGGAGCCGACGTACTGGGCGGATCAGGCCAGCGGGCTGGCCGCCTTCATCCGCGTGCTGGGCCTCTTCGTGTCCTTCGTCTTCAGCCTGGGCGCGGTGCTGGGGGCGATGATCACCATGTACGCCCAGGTCGCGACGCGCGTCGCGGAGCTGGGGATGCTGCGCGCGGTGGGCTTCCGGCGGCGCAGCGTGCTGGCCAGCGTGGTCGTGGAGTCCGCAATGCTGGGCACGGCCGGCGGCGTGCTGGGCGCGCTGGGGGCGCTGGCCACGCGGTGGATCCACATCCGCACGCTCAACTTCCAGACCTTCGCGGCGGTGAGCTTCGGCTTCTCCCCCACCCCCGCCATCCTGCTGGGCGCGCTGCTGTTCGGCACGGCGATGGGGCTGCTGGGAGGGCTGCTGCCCGCGCTGCGCGCCTCGCGCCTCTCCATCCTGGACGCGCTGCGCGCCTGAGCGGCGGGACGGAAGGCCTCAGCCTTCCAGCTGCTCCGCGGTGAGGCAGCCCGCCGCGAGGTCCAGGTCCTCCAGCGGGATGCGCTGGATGTGCTCCCGGGGCTCGTCCACGTTGTCGCGGTACTTGTGCGAGCCGCTCTCGTAGGTGACCCACAGCTCGCCGTCGATGACGTTGATGCCCTGGGCGTACGGGTCGATGAGCCCGTTGCCGATGTCCACCCGCTTGTCGATGTCCGCGGAGAAGGTGTCCTCCGTGGACGTGAACGGCTGGTAGACGAGCTTCTGGTCGCCCGTGGTGAAGAGGATGCCGCCGTCGACGATGGTCATCCCCTGCGCGCGGTCCGGCGCGCGGATGGGGCCCTCGCGCGAGTCCTCGATGAGCGCGCCGGTCTTCTCGTCGAGCTTGTAGCGCCAGACGGCGCCCGCCTTGCCATCGCCGTCCGGGCTGTAGCCACCGATGTACGCGTAGCCGTCCTTGATGGTCATGTAGCTGCCGGAGGACACGAGCCCGATGCCGGTGGCGGGATCCGTCAGCCCCTCGGGCTTGGGGACATCCATGACCTGGGAGGGCATGGCCTCGCGGCACTCGTTCTGGGCCGCTTCAATCTCTTCGCGCGTGTAGACGTAGATGTGGTCCGTGTCGGAGACGTAGACGTGGTCGCCGTCCGTCGACACGCCGCCTCCGTGGCCAGGCGGACCCGCCGGCGGCGGCCCGCCGAGCACGGCCTGGTGCGTCTCCTTGCCCGAGTCCTTGTCCTGCACGGACAGCAGCACCCGGTGGTCGTCGTTGTAGTAGGTCGTGAGCACTTCGCCGCGTTTGGCGTCGTAGCCCTGGCCCTGGGGCGTCCACCCCGCGTCCAGGTGGATGAACTCCGGGCCGATCTTCTCCCCGCTGCTCGCCTTCGTCAGGGGGGAGTCCACGCTCGCGGGAGCCGCGGCCGACGGCGTCTTCCCGAAGCCGCTGAGGTCCACGGGGCGGGCCTTCGCCTGCTCCAGGCCGTCCTGGAAGTAGGGGGCGGCGGTGGGCGGCGGCGCGGGCGGGGCCACCGGAGGCTTCGTGACCGCCGTCTGGACCGTGCTGACGACCTGGCGGATGAGGGAGCTGATCAAGGGCGGACCTCCAGCGGGATGCGCTTGGGGCGCGAAGCATACACCAGGGCCGGCATCCCCCCGGGTGCACTGTCCGCCAGTGGAAGCCGTGCCACGCCCGGGCACGGCTTGCCGCTCCGGGCGCCTTCCCCAGATTGCCGCTCCGGGCGCAAGGACCTGGAGCCCATGAACGCCTCGCCCCAGCCCCAGGACTCGCGTCGCGGGCTCCCGGCCATGTGGGGCCGGGCGCTCCTGCTGGGGTTGCTGCTCGCGGGCCTCGCGTTGCTCACGTCCTCGGAGGCGTTCCAGTCCCAGCTGCGCCGGGTGCTCGACGCGGCCGCGCCCGTCATCTCCGCGCATCCCTTCTGGGGCGCGGTGCTCTTCGTCCTGCTCTCCGCCCTGTCCGCGATGCTGGCCTTCTTCTCCAGCGCGCTGCTGCTGCCGGTGGCGCTCCAGGCCTGGGGAAAGGCGGTCTGCGCGCTGCTGCTCTGGGTGGGCTGGATGCTGGGCGGCGCGTGCGCGTACGGCATCGCCCGCGCCTGGGGCAGGCCCGTCATCCGCCGGCTCACCTCCGCCAGCCTGCTCGCCCGCTACGAGGAGCGCGTCTCCCGGCGCACGCCCTTCGGCGTGGTGCTCCTCTTCCAGCTCGCCGTCCCCTCCGAGATCCCGGGCTACGTGCTCGGGCTGGCGCGCTATGGCCTGCGTCGCTACCTGGCCGTGCTCGCCCTGGCGGAGCTGCCCTACGCGGTGGGCACTGTCTACCTGGGGGCCAGCGTCCTGGCGCGGCGCACGCCCGCGCTGCTGGGCCTGGGCGCGGCCGGCATCCTCGCCGGCCTGCTCGCCTTCCACCTGCTGCGCAAGCGGCTCGGCGCGCGGCCGCCGTCCGGCTGACGGCGGCGGCCCGGCGGGTGGACAGACCTCCCGGCCGTGCTTCTCCTGAGCGAGGGGGGCACACCATGTATTTCGAGGACCGGGTGGACGCGGGCCGGCGGCTCGCGCGAAGGCTGCTGGAGGCCGGGTACACGGGCGAGGACACCGTCGTCGTGGGGCTGCCACGGGGCGGGGTCCCCGTCGCCTACGAGGTGGCGTCGGCGCTGGGCGCTCCCCTGGACGTCTGCGTGGTGCGCAAGGTGGGCGCTCCGAACTACCCGGAGCTGGGCCTGGGGGCGGTGGCGGAGGGAGGCGTCGTCTTCCTCGACCGCAAGCGGATGGACGAGGTGGACGTCACGGAAGACGACCTCCGCGGGCCCATCCGCCAGAAGACCGAGGAGGTGGAGGAGCGCGTGGCGCGCTTCCGCCAGGGCGCGCCGCCGCCGCGCGTGGAGGGACAGCGCATCCTCCTCGTCGATGACTGCATCGCGACCGGCGCCACCGTCTGGGCGGCCCTCCAGGCGCTGCGCGCGCGGAAGCCCGGGCGCATCGTCCTCGCCGTCCCCGTGGCGCAGACCCTGACGCTCAACGCGCTGAGGCCGCTGGTGGATGACGTGGTGTGCCCGTTCTCCACGCTGTCGCTGTTCTCGATTGGCCAGTGGTACCTGGACTTCCGGCAGGTGCCCGACGAGGAGGTGGTGGACCTGCTGACGCTGGCGCGGAGCACCTTCGAGCAGCGCCGGCGCGCGTCCCCTCCCGGCTCCGCCCACCCCGGTCCACCTCCGAGATGAGCACGGGGAGGCCCGTCGCGAGGGTGGGACAGCGCGGGGACCGGGCGCACGGCGAGACCGCCCCACCGCCTTGCACCCGGACGGAGGCTCCCCACCGTTTCACCGGTGCTGGGGTCCGCCGTGCATCCCGCGCGGCGACCGGCGCCACCGAGGTGATGAGTCATGGCAATGCATCCCATCCGGCGCGCGCGGGAGCTCGCGCGCAGTGAGCAGTCGTGGGACCCGTTCGCGCAGATGCACGAGTTGCTCCAGGCGGATCCCATGGCGCTGCTGCGCAAGATGATGCCGGGCGGCGAGGAGGGCTGGTCGCTCGCGCCGGACTTCGACGTGAAGGAGACCAAGGACGCCTATGTCTTCAAGGCGGACCTGCCGGGCGTGAAGCAGGAGGACCTGGAGGTCTCCGTCACCGGGCAGCGGCTGATCATCAGCGGCAAGCGCGACGAGGAGAAGCGTGAGGAGGGCGAGCGTTATTTCACATACGAGCGCAGCCACGGCAGCTTCAGCCGATCCTTCACCGTCCCGGAGGGCGTGGACGTGGATCGAGTCAACGCGGAGCTGAAGGACGGCGTGCTCGTCCTGAGGATTCCCAAGCGCGCCGAGGCCCAGTCCAAGCGCATCCAGATTGGCGGGGGCGGGGCCAAGGGCAAGGCGTGAGTGGAGTCCGGCCGCGTGTCAGGCGCGGCCGGCTCGCGGCCCTCGGGGTGGGGGCGGGAGGTGGGCTGCCTGAAGTGGCGGCCCGGCAGGGCTGGCGGGGCTGGGGCTTCGGGCTGGCCCTGCTGGCCGCGCTCATCCTGGTGGTGGCGCGCGCCTCCGACGAGCGTGAGTTCGCGCGCCTGCTGAAGCAGTCCGCCCCCGCGTGGCTGTTCGTCGCCGTGCTGCTCCAGGCGGCGACGTACCTGTCCCAGTCCGCGGTGTGGCGCGCGGTGTTGCGACGGACGCGCTTCCACGTGCCCCTGGGCGCCCTCTACACGATGAGCTTCGCGAAGCTCTTCGTCGACCAGGCCCTCCCCTCCGCGGGCATCAGCGGCGCGGCGCTCATCGTCCACGGCCTGGAGCGGCGCGGGGTGGCGCGGGGGCCGGTGATGGCCTGCGTGGTGGTGGAGACGATGACCAACTACACCGCGCTCATCCTGGCGCTGCTCGTCGCGCTGGGCATGGAGGACTTCATTGGCGAGGCGCGGCGGCTGGTGTGGATGGCCACGGCGGTGCTCATCGCGCTCAGCGGCGCGCTCATCGTCTTCCTCCTGCGCCTGTCCCGGGGCGACGGGGACCACCGGCCGCCCCGGGGCTTCGCGAGGATCCCGGGAGCGAGGACGCTGCTGCACGCCCTTTCCGAAGCCCCGCCGGAGCTGGCGCACAGCGCCCGCGTGCTGACCGAGGCGACTGTCTTCAACTTCATCATCCACCTGCTCGACGCGGCGACGCTCTGGACCCTGCTGCGTGCCATTGGCGTGGACGCGGCGCCCACCCACGTCTTCACCGCCTTCATGCTGTCGGCGCTGGCGCGGGTTCTGGGCGTCATCCCCGGAGGCCTGGGCACCTTCGAGGCCGCCTCCACCGGTGCGCTGACGCTGATGGGCGTGCCCCTGGCCGCGGCGCTCTCCGCGACGGTGCTGTTCCGCGGCTTCAGCTTCTACCTCCCCCTGCTGCCGGGCCTCTGGCTCTCGCGGGGAGTGCTTCGCGAGTGACACGCGGAGATAGCGAAAGACATCGGATCACCCAGGCGGACCGCTCGGCGTTCGGCCGCCGATGCTTGCCCGGGCTCCATGGCATCCTCTTCGGCGTAGCGGCCTTCCACCTCTTGCGCAAACGCCTCGGGCCGTAGCCCCCGGGCCGTCCCCCGCTCCACCGACGCGGGCCCGGCCGTGCCGAAGCGACAGGCAGCTCAAGGTCCCTGGTTCTCACGCACGGCGGCGGCCGTCTGGTCCAGCTCCGCGGACAGCAGCACCAGCAGGTCGTCGAGCGACACCAGCCCTGCCACGCGCCCCTGCCCATCGACGATGGGCAGGCGGCGCACGCCCTGCTTCCGGAAGGCGAAGAGCGTCTGGTCGAGCGTATCCTCCACGCGCATCACCGCAGGCGCCCGCGACATGACGTCCGAGATGGCGACGGCCGTGGCGTCCCTGCGTTCCGCCACCAGCCGGGTGACGATGTCCCGGTCGGTCAGCACGCCCACCGGGCGCAGGTCGTCCTGGACGACCACCAACGCCCCCACGTGCTGATCCCGCATCCGCTGCGCGGCCTCGGCCACGCTCTGCCCGGGCAGGATGACGGCCACCGTCTTGCGGCAGAACCTCGCGAGCGACATGGAGCCTCCCAGGACGCATGGCGAGGGTGTCCCGCGCACGTCCTCCTCCCAGGAAAGCAGCGCACCGCCCCGGAGGGATGCAACCCCGCAGGGCAGAGCGGAGCGGCGAGCACAGCTCCTCCCCCTGGTGACCGCGAAGCCCTCGTCTCCTTCCCGGGCACGTTGTTGGACGGCGACGCGCGGCGCGAGGCGGAGTGAGTGTGGCGGCGGCGCAGCCTCCGGACCGGGCCCGTGCCCTCCGCGAGCCCGGAGCCCGAAGGGCTGTTGGCTGACGCTCCTGCGCGACGTGGCTGGGGCTTCGGGCTGGCCCTGCTGGCCCTGCTGGCCGCGCTCATCCTGGTGGTGGCGCGCGCCTCCGACGAGCGTGAGTTCGCGCCCCTGCTGAAGCAGTCCGCCCCTGCGTGGCTGTTCGTCGCCGTGCTGCTCCAGGCGGCGACGTACCTGTCCCAGTCCGCGGTGTGGCGCGCGGTGTTGCGGCGGACGCGCTTCCACGTGCCCCTGGGTGCCCTCTACACGATGAGCTTCGCGAAACTTTTCGTCGACCAGGCCCTCCCCTCCGCGGGCATCAGCGGCGCGGCGCTCTCCGCGACGGTGCTGTTCCGCGGCTTCAGCTTCTACCTCCCCCTGCTGCCGGGCCTCTGGCTCTCCCGGGGCGTGCTCCGCGAGTGACAGCGCCTGACGACTGCGTGCGGCTCGCCCGCGATGGCGGTTGCCTTGTCGCAGGGGTGTTCGTCCAGCAAGCAACGGCAGCACCGCTTTCCGGGTGATGGCCCGCGCATCTTCCCGGGCTCAGTATCCCCGGCCGCCCTTGTCGCGGAGCGCTCGTTGCTGGATCGACGCGAGAGGCGCTTCCTCATCCCGTCACAGCTCCGTGGATAGGGATTGAAACCTCCGGAGGGTTCTCATGAGAAATGCATTCACCCGGTGGATGCTGGTGCTCGGGGTATCGCTGCTGGCGGCTTGCACCCTCTCTTCCTCCGACTCCGAATCGGACGAGGTCGGGTACGCGGACGCCGCGCAGCAACTCCTCTCACCCGACGGCGCTCCCGACTCCGCCATCTCCAGCACGCCCCAGGGCTGTTCAACGCCGGGAGGACAAAGCTGTGCGGGATGGAGTCCGGCGGGCTCCATGTCGACACCTCGCAGTTTTCACACCGCGACGCTGCTGCGCAATGGCCGGGTCCTCGTCGCGGGAGGCGACACCGCGAGGGCGGACCTGTACGCCCCGGCCTCCCGGACCTGGAGCCCGACCGGCTCCATGACCGTGTCCCGCTACGATCACACGGCGACGCTGCTGCCTGACGGAAAGGTCCTCGTCGCGGGGGGCATCAACCCCACGGATGGCGTCCTGGCGACGGCGGAGGTGTACGACCCTGCTTCAGGAACCTGGTGCCCGACGGGCTCCATGACCACGGCGCGCGTCGCACATGAAGCGACGCTGCTCTCCAACGGAAAGGTTCTCGTCTCGGGGGGGTCGGACGGCAGCGGCATCGGCTTCGCGACAGCGGAGGTGTACGACCCGGCCTCGGGCACCTGGAGCACCACCGGCTCCCTGGCGGCGGCACGCTCCAATCACACGTCGACGGGGCTGCCTGACGGTAGGGTGCTGGTCGCGGGAGGGTACAACGTGCTCTTGTCCCTCGCGTCCTCGGAACTGTACGACCCTGCCTCGGGATCCTGGAGCACTACGGGATCCATGGCAATGGGTCGCGGCGAGCACACGGCGACGCTGCTGCCCGATGGCAACGTCCTCGTCGCGGGAGGGCTCAACTTCGGCACGGGCGGCTACCTCGCGACGGCGGAGGTCTATGCCCCAGCCACGGGAGCCTGGAGCACGACGGGTTCCATGGCTTCGGTTCGAGGTCAGCATGTCGCGGCGCTGATCACTGACGGAAGAGTGCTTGTCGCCGGTGGCTGGACGGGGACCCGCGCGCTCGCGGAGTCGGAAGTGTACGAGCCGACCTCGGGGGCCTGGAGTGCGGCCAGTTCCATGGCCGAGCCTCGGATATCGCCCACGGCCACGGCGTTGCCCGACGGAAGGGTCCTCGTCGCAGGGGGATTCGGCTCGGAAGGAGCCGTCACCTCGACCGCGGAGGTGTACGGCCCGCTGCGGGGCACCTGGAAGGCAACGGGTTCGATGCGCGAGCCTCGCCGTGAGCACACGGCGACCTTGCTGCTCAACGGCAAGGTCCTCGTCGCGGGGGGCGCAGACGAGAACTACAGCGCGGTTGCGACAGCGGAGCTCTACGACCAGGCCTCGGGCGCCTGGCGCGCGACGGGCTCGATGACCGGGCCCCGCTTTCGCAACACGGCAACGCTGTTGCCCAACGGAAAGGTGCTGGTCGCGGGGGGCATCAGCCGCACCGAATCGCTCAGGACGGCGGAGCTCTATGACCCGGTCTCGGGCACCTGGCGCAGGACCGGCTCGCTGGCAGCCCCGCGTTGGAGTCACGTGGCGGTGCTGCTGCCAAATGGGAAGGTCCTCGTCCTGGGTGGTGACGACGCCGACGGGAAACCACTCGCGACCGCGGAGGTGTACGACCCGGCCACGGACACCTGGCGCACGACGGGCTCCATGGCTTCAGCCCGCGTCCAACACGCGGCGACGCTGTTGCCCGACGGCAGGGTGCTCGTCGCGGGGGGAGCCAACCTCGACAGTGGCGCCCTCGCGTCGGCGGAGGTGTACAACCCGGCGTCGGGGACCTGGCGTGCCACCAGTTCCATGTCCGTGCCGCGCCTCGTCCCCACGATGACGCTGTTGTTCACCGGAAAGGCCCTCATCGCCGGGGGATGGTCCGGTGAGCGCGAACTGGAGACCGCGGAGACGTATGACTTTCGCTCGGGCACCTGGCGCGCGACGGGCTCCATGACCGGACCCCGCGTCAGTGCCCAGGCAACGCCGCTGTTCAACGGAGGGACACTCGTCGTCGGCGGTTATAACGAGCGCGGGATCCTCGCGACGGCGGAGGTGTACGACCCGCTCTCGGGGACGTGGCGTGCCGCCTGCTCCATGTCCAGACCTCGCTATAACCACACGCCAACGTTGCTGTTCAACGGGAAGGTCCTCGTTGCGGGGGACGACGAAACGACTGGGACGGCGGAGCTGTACTCACCCTGAACTCCGTCCGGGGAACCCTCCCGATGTCAGCTGCCCCATCGGCGCTGGCGCCGGAGGGGGGATTGCCGCAATTCCTCTCAAAGCGCAACCTCTGACGTTATGCAATTCCCCAAGCTGGCGCTGGCCTGTCTGTTGTTGGTGTGGAGTCAGGTGGCCGGGGCGCACTCGTCGCGTCCGGCCGTCTGGACCGAGAGCGCGATGGTGAAGGTGCGCCCGGAGACGCCTCCCCGCTCCCAGCGATCCATTTCGCTCACCGCCGCGCGCAACGAGTTCGTGTCCTTCCAGGTGGTGCTCCACGGCGGCACGACGGGCCTGCGGGGCGTGAGCGCCGCGCTGCCGGAGCTGCGTGGGGGCCGGTCGCGCATCCAGGGCGGAGACCTGCTGCTCTACCGGGAAGCGTTCCTGGACATCACGACCCCCACGCCTCCGGGGACGACTCCCGGGCGGTGGCCGGACGGCTTGGTGCCGGACGTGGACGAAGTCGTGGGCGAGAAGCGTCTGGCCTTTCCCTTTGACGTGCCCGCGGGCGAAGCCCGTGCCATCTGGGTGGACGTGCACGTGCCGTCCAACGCGCGCCCCGGCAACTACCGGGGCACCGTGACGGTGAGAGGCGAAGGCTTCACTTCGCGGGTGGAGGTGCGCCTCCAGGTGGTGGACGCCGTCCTGCCGAGCACCTCCTCCCTGCGCAGCGCCTTCCTGCTCTGGCCGCCCCACGTGTGCCGCGCCTTCACGGGAGATCCGGTGTGCCCCGTGGACACGCAGGTGCGGCTCTTGAAGCTGTTCCACCGGATGGCGCTGGAGCACCGC
Source organism: Corallococcus caeni (assembly GCF_036245865.1). NCBI lineage: Bacteria > Pseudomonadati > Myxococcota > Myxococcia > Myxococcales > Myxococcaceae > Corallococcus > Corallococcus caeni. The sequence continues at coordinate 796,622 of NZ_BTTW01000003.1, forward strand.
ATCACGCTGGCGAGCGCCTTCCCCCGGGAGGTGAACCTGCCCACGTGGGACCTGCCGGACTACGACACGTTCAATGAGCGCTGGGGGCCGTTCCTCGACGGCACCGCCCCCAACCGGCTGCAAGGGGCGCGCATGACGGCCTTGCAGTACCTGGGGCCGGCCAACGGCGCGTCCCTGACGGAGTTCCAGACAGAGGCGGAAGCGCGCGGATGGCTGTCGCGCTCCTTCGACTACGTGGGGGACGAGCCGCCCTATGGCACCAGCTGGGAGGCCGTGGCGGCCCGCGCGGAGCTCACCCGCACCGCGGCCCCGCTTCTGCGCACGCTGCTGACCAGCACCGTCACCGAACTGGAAGCCCACGGGCTCCTGGAGGAGATCGACATCATCACCGTGCTGGTGAACTTCATCGACGGAACCAAGCCGCCCTACGTGGGCGACCAGCGCCCCAAGTACGACGACTTCCTCGCCCAGCCCCGCCGCGAGCTGTGGCTCTACCAGAGCTGCGCCAGCCACGGCTGCTCCCCGAACGAGCCGCCGCCTCCGGAGAACATCCCCGGCCAGGGCTGGCCCTCGTACATGGTGGACCGCTCGGCGGCCAAGGCGCGAGGCATGCAGTGGCTGGACTTCATCAACGGCGCCAGCGGCGAGCTGTACTACCAGACGGTGGGCCTGCTCTACACCGCGTGGACGACGCAGTTCCGCTTCAATGGCAACGGCGACGGCACCCTCTTCTACCCGGGGCTGCCCTCCATCATCGGCGGCACCACCGAGATCCCCCTGCCCTCGCTGCGCATGAAGCTCATCCGGCAAGGCATGCAGGACTACGAATGGCTCAAGCTGGTGAGTGACGCGGGCGACCCGGCGTACGCGCGCGCCGTGGCCCGGAAGCTCATCCCGCACGCCTGGGCGGTCCCCGACGACGGCGAGGCCTTCGACCGGGCGCGGCTGCTGCTCATCAAGCGCTACCGTCAGTTGTGCCGGGACCGCGTGTCGCCTCCCTGAGGCCGGACGCGGCGGACCCACGCCTTGCGCGCCTCCTCCAGCGCCAGCATCCCGGCGGCGAACGGCAGCACGAAGAGCCACGCCGCGGCGGGCACCGGGGCCGTGGCGAAGACGCGGTTGCCCCACGGCGTGTAGAGGATGAAGCCGAGCAGCAGCAGCTCCACCGCCACGCCCACGAACAGCAGCGGGTTGTCCCTCGGCCGCACGGAGAAGGTGGGCGCGCGCTCCGTGCGGCACAGCAGCACGTTGCACACCTGCATCACGACGATGGCGCCCTGGCACGCGGCCATGGCCGGCAGGTGCACCAGCGCCACCTCCATCGGGTCGCCGACCAGCACCGGCGCCCCGTCACGGCGCACCTCCTGGAGCGTGTGGCACAGGCGGGCGCCCTCGAAGAGGCGCGGGGACGACGCAGCCAGCGCGGCCAACTCCGGAGGCGAGGCGGCGTGCCGGCCGCTGGCGACGAACAGGGCGCGCGCCTCCATCCGGTTCTCGGTGAGGGTGCCCGTCTTGTCCGTGCAGATGACGGTCGCCGAGCCCAGCGTCTCCACGGAGACCAGGTCGCGCACGACGACGTTGCGCCGGGCCATGCGCTGCGAAGCCATGGCCAGCGCCAGCGTGACGGTGGGCAGCAGCCCCTCGGAGACCGGGTTGGGGCCGAACTCGCGCTGGCGGCGCTCCCCCTCCGCGCTGGCCAGCCCCTGCGCGCGGCTGTCCAGGCTGCGCAGGCTCTCGGCCACCGTGAGGTGATGGATCTTCATGGGCGCCCGCCTCCCCTGGAAGCTGCGCAGTGGCAGCCTCCGGGAGGGACGTTCAGGCGGCGGTGGCGGGATCCGCTCGCCCTGCCGGAGCGGCTCCCGTCAGTGGGAGTAGCCGTCCGACAGCGTGCGCATGAAGGCGACGAGGGCCTGCTCCTCCTGGGGCGACAGGCCCAGGTCGCCCACGTCCTGCGTGTTGACGTTCAGCCCCACCTCCGGCAGCGGCCAGCAGTCCACGCCAGGAGCCCCCGACGCGCTCCCCAAGCAGGCCGGCAGCACGTCTCGCGTGTTGTAGAAGTGGACGACGGACTCCAGGCTCTTGAAGGAGCCGTTGTGCATATAGGCCTTGGTGAAGGCAGGGAACGGGCGCTTGTCCACGTTGCGCAGGGTGGGGACCTTGACCTTGCCCAGGTTGACGCGCGCGAACGGCGCGTAGTCCTGGCGCGTCTGGAGGAAGCCTCCCAGGCCGGGGTCGATCCAGAAGGGGCCGTCCGGGTTGAACTGGAGCTGCCAGTACCAGGGATTGAGCAGGTTGCGCGGCACGCCCAGGTTTTCGAAGGTGTAGTCGGTGAAGAGCGGCGGCTCACCGCCGGGGCCACGCTGGCTGGGGTGGCACCTGTCACAGTGGGCCTTGCCCTCGAAGAGCTCCCGGCCCCACCGCTCCTGGGGTGAGAGCCGCGCGCGGCCCGCGAGGAAGGCGTCGTACTTCGAGGAGAAGGCGTTCACCTCGCGAGAGGCCTCATACGAGGCGATGGACCTCGCGATGTCGTCATACGCGCGCGGCACGTCGCCGCAGATGTTGGCGCCCCAGACCGCGCGGAAGAGATCGCCGTACGGGCCTCCGCAGACCTTGGCCACGACGGCGGCCTCGCTGGGGTTGTTCTGCTCCACGGGGTTGAGGAAGGGGCCCTGCGCCTGATCCGCCGCGGGGTTGCCCAGCTCCTCGCCGGTGGCGCGGCCGTCCCAGAAGTTGCCGCCCACGAACGTGGCTTCACCGGGGGCCGTCCGGTGGAGGATGGGCGCCTGGGTGGCGTAGGCGGACGAGGGCGGCTTGCGGTTGCCGAAGCGCCCCCGCACGGCGCCTTCGTACACGGAGCCCGTGAGGTTGATGAGCAGGCTGGGGCCCGTCCAGCCCACCTCGGGGCCGTGACAGACGGCACACGCCTGGCCCATGGGCTCGGAGAGCCGGCGGTCGAAGAAGAGCAGCTTGCCGAGCCGCTCCACGGGCTTGAGCCCATTGGGCGCCGACGTGGCCTCCTCGCGCAACGTGGCCTCGAAGATGGCCGAGGCCTGGACGGCCTCCGGCGTCTCCTGTGCCTTCGCGTCACCGGCGTCCCCAGCCACGAGCGGCTTCGATGGCAGCGTCCCAGGTGCCGGAGCGACCTCGCACGCCAGCGCCCCGCCCAGCGTCAGCAGAAGAGACAACCTGCACCATGACCGTGACCCATGCATGTCCAGCACCTCGGTTTGGGAGCGGCGGCCAGGGTGCTGTCTCGACCAGGCCCCGGCCATGGGCCGGGAGCGCGATCGTGTGTTGCATTCCGCGGAGCGGATGGTCCACCGGGATGGGGAAGCCGCCTGGCTCAGGGGGTATAGAGCTCGGAGGAGGTGGAGGTGTAGTTCCCGCCCACGGCGAGCACCTTGCCGTCGGGCAGCAGCGTCGCCGTGAATTCCCCAGGGGAGCGGGGCTCGATCATTGATCCGGTCGTGCTCCAGGTCCCCGAAGCCGGGTCGTACCGCTCCGCCGTGGTCAGGGTGCCGCCCTGAGCGGAGCCCGTGACGAGCACCGTGCCGTCGAGCAGCAGCGTCATCGGGCCGCCGAGGGGCTCGACCGGAGAGCCCGTGAGGCTCCAGGTGCCCGTGGTGGGCGAGTACAACTGCGCTGCCGTCCCCTCCACGACGAGCACCTTGCCGTCAGGCAGCAGCGCGGCCCATTCGCTGGCCGGCGCGACCAGGGAGCCCGTGAGACTCCACGTCCCCGAAGCCGGGTCGTACAGCTCCACCGTGGCGAGGGGGCCGTCCAGGTTGCGTCCCCCCGCGACGAGCACCTTTCCGTTGGGAAGCAGTGTCGCCGAGTTCTCCCAATGAACCACCGCCAGTGAGCCCGTGAGACTCCAGGTCCCCGAAGCCGGGTCATAGAGCTCCGCCGTCATTCCGCCCTGGACGAGTACCTTGCCATTTGGGAGGAGCGTCGCCGTGTGGCCGGCGCGCGGTTCCGTCATGGAGCCCGTCGCGCTCCAGGTGCCCGTGGCCGGGTCGTACAGCTCCGCCGTCGCAGTGTTGACGACCTGGCCCCGTCCTCCCGCGACGAGCACCTTCCCGTCGGGCAGCAGCGTCGCCGTGTGCCCATAGCGACAGTCGAGCATGAAGCCTGTCGCGCTCCAGGTATTCGAGGGCGGGTCGTACAGCTCCGCCGCGCTGCCGCAGGTGTGTCCCTGCTCCTGCCGTCCCCCGGCGACGAGCACCTTGCCGTCGGGCAGCAGCGTCGCCGTGCTGACCAGGCGAAACAAGTCGAAGGCCCTGGGAGCCGTCAGCGCCCACATCCCCGGCGTGGAGCAGGCCGGCAAGCCCGCCGCGGTGAAGCTCTGGGTGGCCGTGAGGCCAAAGGCATTCGTGACGGTGACGGTGATGGCCGGGGCCGCGACATCGAGACACGGAGGCGCCGTCCAGGTGATGCGGCTGTGTGTGGAGTCCCCGGTCGGCGTGCCTGGCGTGCCAGCGGTGGCTCCCCAGGAGAAGGTGAGCGCGGAGCCCTGCGGGTCGCTGGCGGCCACCTCGAAGGTGAGCACCTCTCCCGGGAGGGCCGTGTCCGAGGATCGATAGGAGCGCAGGACGACGGGCGCCAGGGGATTGGACGGAGGCGTGGTGCTGACACACAGGGCGACGGTGCCCGTGTTGTGCCCTCCGCGTCCGTCGGACACGGAGACGGTCAGGCGGCAGTTGTTGCAGGCCTCCGCGGGCACGTGCGAGGGCGTGAACCCAGCGGTGCTGGAGGACGCCCCCACCCAGGTGCCCGCGCACGAGGCGCTCCAGGCGTAGGTGAGGCTGTCTCCATCCAGGTCCGTGGCCAGCGCGGCGACGGTGGTCATCTGCCCCACGGCCAACCGCGTCGCCGTCGCCGTGATGGAGGACACCTGGGGAGTGCTGTTGAAGGAGATGGACAGCTCGGCCTCGCCCTCCCCTTCTGGCTGGACGTTGATGGACAGGGTGGCGCTGGAGGACAGGCCACGTGAGTCCGTCACCGTCACCGTGACCCTCTGGATGCCGGTGGCGGCGGGCGCCACCCACACGGCGAAGCCGTCGGAGATCGAGGAGAACACGCCCGCGGTGGCGCTCCACGCGTAGCTGAGCGTGTCCCCCGCGTTCGGATCATGCGCGGTGGCCCACAGGAAGAGCGAGCGTCCCGCTGGCACGGTGGTCGTGGAGGCCACCAGGGAGTCGATGAGCGGCGCTTCGTTCTCGAACGGCGGCGGCGGGTTGAGCTGCTGGAGGGTGATGGCGACGAAGGCCGTCTGGTTCGCGGCGATGGTGACGCCGGAGGCGGAGCCCGCGAAGAGCAGCGTGCCCGAGGCGTCATAGGCTCGCGCGGCGAAGGCACGGCCGGTGCCCGCGGGGATGTTGCCGATGGTGCCGCCCCACATGCCGTCGGTGGGGGCCAGGTCCACCCAGACGGTACGGATGTCCGGTCCGCCCGAGGCGACCGACACGCGGGCGATGGCGGTTGAGAGGGATTGTGGCACGGACACAGCGAAGCGCGCGGTCCCGGTGTCCCCGGAGGAATCCCCGCAGCCGGCGAGCAGCGCCGCCGTGAGCGTCAGCATCAGGTGAATGAATGCTCTTTTCATGTAGCCCCCCGTCGCGAACGTGATGCTCGCGAATCAACCGGAAGCGGATGGGCCTCGAGCGGGCCACGCTGGCAGCACCGACGAGCGCTCACCCTGCAAGCGATTGGACATGGACTATCCAGGCGGAAGGACTGCGCTGACCATGACCTGAAGAGGTGGGCCGTCGTCCTCTACGGGACGAAGCCTGGCCCTGCCGCTCGCGACGACACGCCGGTGCGACCTCCGCACGGGTGTCCGGAGTGTCTGGCATTGCCAACCCTCCTTTTTCGGCACCGCGTCCATCCCTGGCGCGGGTTCCAGTGGGCGGGAGGCGACGATGACAGGCATGAAGGCGTGGGCCATCGCGGTATGCGGCGTGGCGCTGGGCGCGGGCTGTGGCAAGGGTCCCATGGAGCCCTCCGGGGTGCAGGCCTCGGAGGCCTCGCTGGAGACGCGGCATGCCGGGGGCCAGACGCGCTGGGTGCGCCGGGGCGTGGGTTCTCCGGGAGGGGACGTCCTGCCGGGGGACGTCACCACGGACCGGGACGGCGCCAACATCGTCGTCGGCACGTACGAGGGCTCGCCGGACTTCGGCGGCGGCGCGCTGCCTGCGGTCGCCGCGGAGGCCGGGAACAACGCCTTCATCGTGAAGTACGCGCGCGACGGGCGGCTGCTGTGGTCCCATGGCTATGGCGCGGCGGCGGGAGCCCTCTTCCCGGACACCTATTTCGAGGTCGCCGCCACGGACCGCCAGCGCAACATCACCGTGCGGGGCAACACGTCACACCCGGTGGTGCTCGGCGGCGTCACGGTGACGGGCTTCTTCCTGGCGCAGTTCACGCGCGAGGGCGAGGTGCGCTGGGTGCGCAACCTGGGAGGCAACTACGACGGCACCTCCGGGCTGGCCGTCGACAGCGGGGACCACGTCATCCTCGCGGGCGCCGTGGAGGGGCCGGCGAACTTCGGCGGCGGCCCGCGCACCACCGGCCCCGTCTCCGCCTTCCTCGTGAAGTACACCCGCGACGGGGCCTGGCTGTGGGACCGCGTCTTCACCTCCCCGGCCACCGCCTCCCTCGGAGGCGTCGCCGTCGACGAGCAGGACCACATCTACATCGCCGGCTCCTTCGATGAAGCGACGGACTTCGGCGGAGGCCCGCTGCAGCCATCCGTGCCGGGCGTGGAGACGGCCGTGGTGGCCCGCTTCAGTCCGTCCGGACGGCATGTCTGGTCTCGCACGCTGGAGGACGCGACGGCCCTCAGCCGGTTCACCGACGTCGCGGTGCACGGCAACCGCGTGGTGCCCGTGGGCCGCTTCACGGGCCGCTTCGACTTCGGGGGGCGCACGTTCATCGCGCCCGCGGTGGGCAGCGCGGGCATGGTGCTCGCGATGACGCGCGACGGGGAGGACCGCTGGGGCCGCAAGCTGGGCTGGACCGTCTTCGAGGTGCGCTCGGACCACGAGGACCACATGACGGTGCTCGGCGTGGCCATGCCGGGGGACGACGTCGGCTCGGGCCCGCTGCCCCCAACGGCTTCCCTGTATGCCTTCGTCAACAAGTACGACCGCGTGGACGGAGCGCGCGACTGGGTGCGCACCTTCCCCGAGGAGACCACGCTCTTCAGCGGACTGTCCGTCTCGCGCGAGGGCGAGGTCGCCGTGACGGGCGGATTCCGCGGCCCGGTGGACTTCGGCACGGGGACCCTCCAGCCCACCACGCCGGACATCTTCGACCCGTTTCTCCTGAGCCTGTACCCGTGAGCCCTCGGAGGAGTTGCCGCCGGTGTCTTCGTTGGGATGAAGAGCAGGACGTCGCGCTCGCTACCGCGTAGAGTCTCCTCTCACCTTTCGACATGAGGACATCATGAAAGAGCAGATCATCTTCAACCTGGCGGTCAAGGACCTGGATAGATCCAAGGCCTTCTTTTCCGCTCTCGGCTTCAGCTTCAAGCCCCAATTCAGCAACGAGAGCGCGGCGTTCATGGACATCGTGGATGGCAGCATCCATGCCATGCTGACGACCGAAGCGTTCTTCAAGACGCTCACCAACAAGCCCGTCGCGCAGGCGAAGGACGCCAACGAGGTCGTCATCTGCCTGAACTGCGACAGCCGGGAGGAGGTGGACAGTCTGATCGCCAAGGCCGCCGCCGCTGGCGCTCGCATTCCGCATCCGCCCGAGGACAACGGCTTCATGTATGACCAGGGCTTCGAGGACCTCGACGGCCACCTGTGGAACCTGGTCTGGTCGGCGCCGCAGCCTTGATGCGGCCGGCCGGCCAGGCGGCGAGGAGGTGCGACGGACGACGCCAGAGGCCCGAGAAGGCCCCCCGTCGTCAGTCATAGGACGGCGCACCACCTGTCCGGCCCATGGGCGGCAATGCCTTCCATCCTGGATAGTCGCCCCAATCGCAAACAGGTGAGCCCTCTCGCGCGTCGCTCCAAGTCCTCTCATCCGCTGCGGTTGCTTCGCGAGCCTCACGCTCGCGGCGAGGGGGACGGACATGAAAAGAGCAGGCCTTCACCTGATGCTGGCGCTCGCGGTGGCGCTGTTCGCGGGCTGTGGGGACACGACAGGGGACACCGGGACGGCGCGCTTCGCCGTCTCGGTGCCGCAATCCCTCTCATCCGCCATCACCCGCGTCGCGGTCGCCTCGGGCGGGCCGGACATCCGCACCGTCTGGGTGGACCTGGCGCCCACGAATGGCGTGTGGGGCGGCACCATCGGCAACATCCCCGCCGGCACTGGCCGTGCCTTCGCCGCGCGGGCCTATGACGCCTCCGGCACCCTGCTCTTCGCGGGCTCCGCCTCCGGCGTCTCCATCCTCGCGGACCAGACGACCCTCGTCGCCATCACCCTCCAGCAGCTCAACCCACCACCGCCCTTCGACAACGAAGCGCCGCTCATCGACTACGTCGTTGCCAATCCCAGCACCGTGACGGCCGGAGGCACCGTCTCGCTGATCTCCTACGCGCATGACCCGAACCCGGAGGACACGCTCAGCTACGCCTGGAGCGCCACCGCGGGCACGTTCTCCTCGCCCTCCGAGCGCGACACCTCGTGGACGGCGCCCGCGACCACCGGCATTCAAACACTGACGCTCACCGTGACGGACTCGCGCGGCCTGGCCTCCAGCGCGCTCTTGCGCGTCAACGTCCTGCCCGCGGGCGAAGGTGAGGCCGAGCTGTCCATCTCCTTCAACAGCGCGCCGGTGGTCACCTCGCTCGATGCCGCGCCCACGCAACTCGTCGTCGGGCAGCCGACGTCGGTGTCCGTCACGGCGACGGATCCGGACGGAGACGCGCTCTCCTATTCCTGGAGCGCGTCGTGCGCGGGCACCTGGACCGATGCGTCCTCCAGCACCGCTGGATTCACGCCCTCGCTCGTGCCCGCGGAGGCCTGCAACAACTGCCGGCTGACGGTCTCCGTGTCCGACGGGCGCGGAGGGCACAACACGGGCACCGTCGCCCTGTGCGTCTCCAGCACGCCTCCCCTCAACCCCCTGCAGCCCGTCATCCTGCGCTCCTACCGCTCCTCGGACACGGCCCTCCCGGGAGAGGTGCTCACGTATGAGGTGGCCGCCAGCGACCCGCAGGGCTCCGCGCTCACCTTCTCCTGGGACTCCAGTACCGGCACGACAGGCGCTCCGGCGCAGGTCGGCAACCACAGCCGCATCACCTGGACGGCGCCCGTGTGCATCCGCCCGGGCACGACTCCGTCCATCACCGTCACCGTGACGAATGCCTTCGACCTCACGACCACCCGGAGCTTCACGGTGGCGGGGCTGCCGGAGTGCACCCTCGTAGGCCGGTGGGATCCCACCGGGCCCATGGCCGGCGGGCCCCGGTGGGGTCACACCGCGACGCTGTTGCCGGATGGCCGGGTGCTCATCGCGGGAGGAAGCGCTCAGAAATGGAGCTTCTTCCTCGACTCGACGGAGCTTTACGACCCGGTCACGAACACCTGGACCCCTGGCGCCCCCATGAACGTGCGCCGCCTCTACCACTCGGCGACGTTGCTGCGTGACGGCCGGGTCCTCGTCGCGGGAGGCGAGGGCTTCGAGTTCTATTCCGCTCGGGCGGAGCTCTACGACCCGGCCACGAACACCTGGACTCCGACGGGCTCCATGGCCCAGGGCCGCTCCAGGCAGCTGGCGGCGCTGCTTCCCGACGGCAAGGTGCTCGTGGCGGGAGGCGAGGACATGAGCGGCGGCCTCACTTCCGCGGAGGTATACGACCCGGACACGGGCACCTGGAGTCCGGCGGGCGCCATGGCGGCCCCCCACTTCTTCTCCGCGGCGGTGCTGCCCACGGGCAAGGTGCTCACCACGGGAGACGCCGATGCCGAGGTGTATGACCCGGCCACGAGGAGCTGGAGCCCAACCGCGCCTCCGCTCGCGCACCTCGGTGTCTGGCCGGTGGTGCTGCCCACGGGCAAGGTGCTCGACGTGAGAGGCAGGGCGGCGCAGTTGTATGACCCCGTCCTGAACACCTGGAGCCTGACGGCCATGCCGCTCGAGCCCATTGGCGGCCCGGCGGTGCGGCTGCGCGACGGCAGGGGGTTCGTCGTGAGCTGGGTGGCGGAGCTCTATGAACCGGGCTCGGGCACGTGGAGGATGGCTCCTGCGCCGGCCATCCTTCGTAGCGGGTACACGGTGACGGCGCTGCTCGACGGCAGGGCGCTCGTCGCCGGCACACCCCCCAACACCGAAACGGACGAGGAGTCGGCGGAGGTCTTCACGCCATGAGGCGCGCGCGGCGGCGCCGCACCCGGCTACTTCACCGTGTCGGTCGCCACCGCGCCGTTCGGAGCCGCGCTCCCGGCGGCCGAGGCCGAGGCCTTCGCTTCGGCCTCGGCGAGGTCCTTCAACGTGGCGAGCCCCGCCTCGAAGTCCGAGCCGACCATCTTGTCCACGTCCATGAACACGGAGAACGCCTTGCTCAGGAAGCCGTTCTGGCCAGACATCACCCACGTGACGCGGGTGTCATTGCCGGCCGGCTCGAACCGGAAGACCGTTTCGTTGGTGGCCTCGAACGGCTTGACGAAGTCGAGCTGGAGCTGGATCTGCTCGGGCGGCTTGAGCGACGCAATGGTCATCTTGCCCTCGCTGGAGTTGTCCGTGCTGGTCCAGGTGACCGAGTGGCCCACCGTGGCGGGAACGCCCGCGTAGGTGTCCTTCCGGACGGGGTCGGGCTTCATGAACGGCGACCAGGTCGCCACCTTGTTGAAGTCCGCCACGAGCCCGTACACCACGCTGGCCGGCGCGCGCACCGTGGTGGAGCGCTTGATCTCGAAGTTGGAAGGACGTGTCGCGACGAAGCCGAGGAACGCGACGAGGACGACGGCGGCACCGAGCAGGATCTTCTTGAGCATGCGGGACTCCTCATTCCGACGTGGATTTGCCCCTACGTCGAACGAGCCCCCGGGAAATCGACGCGCCCGGAATCTTTTCCGGGGCCGCGCCCAACCCCTCGGAACCACAGGGAGGACACCCAAGGGGGAACCCGCCTGGGAGCGCCCTTGAGGCGACGGTCCCGCTCCACGGCCCACGGCCATACCTTCATGACGGTGCGCGAAGGGAGGGAACCCATGGCGCCGGCACTCCTCACGGACCTCTATGAGCTCACGATGGTGGACGCCTACCTGGCCGAGGGGCTCAACGAGGAGGCAGCGTTCAGCCTCTTCGTCCGCCGGCTGCCCGCGCGCCGCAACTTCCTGCTGGCGTGCGGCCTGGAGCAGGCCCTCACCTACCTGGAGACGCTCCGCTTCTCCCCAGCCGACCTCTCCTGGCTGGAGTCGCTGGGGCGCTTCTCCCGGCAGCTGCTGGACTGGCTGGAGCACTTCCGCTTCACGGGGGACGTCCACGCCGTGCCCGAGGGCACCCCTGTCTTCGGCCAGGAGCCGCTGCTGGAGGTGGTGGGGCCCCTGCCCGAAGCGCAGCTCGTGGAGACGTATCTCATCAACCAGGTGCATCTCCAGACGCTGGCGGCCTCCAAGGCGGCGCGGGTGGTGGAGGCCGCGCGAGGCCGGCCCGTGGTGGACTTCGGCGTGCGGCGCATGCACGGCGAGGACGCGGGGCTCAAGGTGGTGCGCGCCGAGCATGTCGCCGGGGTGAGCGCCACGTCCAACCTCCAGGCCGCCCAGCGCTACGGCATCCCCGTGGCGGGCACCCTGGCGCACAGCTACATCCAGGCGCACGACGACGAGCTTGCCGCCTTCCGCGCGTACGTCCATCGGTTCCCGGAGACGACGCTGCTGGTGGACACGTACGACACGCTCGAGGGCGTGCGGAAGGTGGTGGCGCTCGCGAATGAGCTCGGGTCGGACTTCCACGTGCGCGCGGTGCGGCTGGATTCGGGAGACCTGTTGTCGCTCTCGCAGCAGACCCGCGCGCTGCTGGACGCCGCGGGCCTGGAGCGCGTGCGGATCCTCGCGAGCGGCGGGCTGGACGAGGACGAGGTGGCACAGCTGCTCGCGCATCAGGCGCCCATCGACGCCTTCGGCGTGGGCACGGCCATGGGCGTGTCCGACGACGCGCCCGCGCTGGACATGGCCTACAAGCTGGTGGAGTACGCGGGCCGGGGGCGGCTCAAGCTGTCATCGGGCAAGGTGCTGCTGCCCGGACGCAAGCAGGTGTTCCGCGAGGAGCAGGACGGCGTGGCGAGGCGGGACGTGCTCGCGTGCCATGACGAGGCGCTGCCCGGACATCCCCTGCTGCGGCGGGTGATGGACGACGGCCGGCGGCTGGAGGGCGCCTCTCCACCGCTCGCGGTACTCCAGGCGCATGCGCGAGAGGCGCTGGCGCGGCTGCCCCTGGAAGTGCGGCGGCTGGAGCCGGCACGGCCTCCCTATCCGGTGGAAGTGAGCGCCGCGCTGAGCGCCGCGAAGGAGCAGGTGGTCGCCGGGTTGCGCGAGCGGCTGGCCGTCTCTCGCGCTCACCCGTGAGCAGCCGCGCCATGCTTCCGGGCCGCTTGGCAGCCCGAGGACCGCACGCACCTTGGCGGGCACCATGCTCCTCTCCTCCCCCTCCCTCCGGACGGCCCGCGCGATCGGGTTGTCATTGTTCGTGATGGCTTTCGTGATGGCGCTCTCGTGCCAGGGCTCCGCGCCCTCCGCGCCCGAAGAGGCCCTGGAGGAGAAGTCGCGCCTCGTCCTGGAGCCCGGGCAGCTCGTCGTCTCCATCACCTTCGATGATGCGAGGGCCAGTCAGGTCAACGCGGCGCCCCTGCTGGAGGCGCGCGGCATGCGCGGGACCTTCTTCGTCAGCAGCGGGCGGCTCGGCATCCCAGGCTACCTGACGGTCGATCAGATCCGTCGGTTCCAGGCCGCCGGACATGAGGTGGGCGGCCACACGATGTCGCATGTCCAGCTCCCCACGCTGGACGTGGACTCGCAGCGGCGCCAGGTGTGTGACGACCGCGTCGCCCTGGTCAACGCGGGGCTGCGGGTGACGTCGTTCGCCTACCCGTCCGGAGCCCGGGACGCGACCACCGAGCAGGTCGTCATCGACTGCAACTACAACTCCGCGCGGGAGTCTGGCGGCCTGCGGACGCCGGACAGCTGCTCGGGTTGCCCGTACGCGGAGACCGTTCCGCCGCAGGACGCCTTCGCCATCCGCAACCACGGCTCCATCCAGAGAACCCAGACGCTGTCGGACCTGCAGGGGCTGGTGCTGCGCGCCGAGTCCGCCGGAGGTGGCTGGTTGCCCATCGCCTTCCACGAAATCTGCCCGGGGCCGTGCCCCACCTCCGAGACCTACGGCATCAACGTGTCCACCTTCACGGCCTTCCTGGACTGGCTCGCGGCGCGCGCCTCGCGAGGCACGTTCGTGCGCACGGTGGATCAGGTCATCGGAGGCGCGGTGAAGCCGCCCGTCAACGGGCCGCCGCTGCCCGACGCGGGCACGCCTCCTCCCACGCAGCTATTGAGGAATCCGTCCCTGGAGACGGACAGCAACGGAGACGGGACGCCGGACTGCTGGCAGCGCGGCGGCTACGGCGTCAACGCCTTCACGTGGGCGCGGACCTCGGACGCGCATTCGGGGAGCTGGGCCCAGCGCTTGAACCTCACCAGCTACTCCAGCGGAGACCGCAAGCTCATCTCGCTGGAGGACCTTGGAGCGTGCGCGCCGGCGCTCACCACGGGCCACCGCTACAGGGTGTCCGCCTGGTACAAGGCCACCGCCGCGCCCCTGTTCAAGGCGTACTACCGCAACGCCTCCGGCGGCTGGGTGTGGTGGGCCCAGAGCGCCCTGCTGCCCACGCGCGGCACCTACGGCTACGCCGAGTGGACGACGCCCGCCGCGCCCTCCGCGGGCCTGGGCTTGAGCGTGGGGCTGGCCCTGGAGCGCGTGGGCACGCTGACGATGGATGACTTCAGGCTCGAGGACCTGGGCCCGAGCCCCCTCGCCCCGCTCGAGCCCGAACCGCCGTCGGCTCAATGAAGAATGTAAACGTTACAAGCTGGCTTAAATAGGACACCATGTATAGCCGCCCGGACCCGACTTGTAATCGAACTCAGAATCCCTCAAATTCTGGTGTTATCCTGTTAAGTATTTTCTCCCTGTGTCCTCCCCTGGCGTGACCTGCCCCGTCCCACCTCCATGAGGGGACCGGGCGGCACCGTGCCGGGCGCGAGCGCACGCCGTGATCGCAGCCATGACCGAACCTCTTTATCGACTCGCGGACGCCACCCTCGTCGAGCCCCTCGTCCAGGACTTCCAGGCGTGGTGGATGACGGTGGCCCCCATGCCCGCGAGCCTGCACCTGCAGGCGTACCTGGTGCCACTGCTGAAGGCCTATCTGCAGACGCCGGACTTCCACGCGAAGGCGGCGAAGGACCCCATGCTCAGCGGCAGCTCGTTCGTCGGGGTGCCGGCGGAGCGCGCGGAGGAGGTGCGCGCGCTGCTGCAACGGATCACCGCCCGGCAGGAGGAGCGGCTGAAGCTGGCGGAGGCGTTCGACACGTTCCAGAACCAGCTGCTGGCGGAGGCCAAGGGGCAGTCGCTGGAGCCGCTGTATTCGACGCTGCCGGACGTGCTCAAGGGCAAGGTGGAGCTGGTCTACGACTACGTCAACCGCCCGTCGATGCGCGTGCACGAGGGCCTGCTGTACCGTGGGCCCCATCACCTGACGGACATCCAGTCCCTGCGGCTGCGCCGCCTCAAGGCGGACGCGGAGCGCGACTCGCTGCTCACCACGCCTCGCCTGCGCGGTCCCGGGCAGGTGGACTGGAAGGTGCCCTTCCACGACGAGCGGCTGGACCGCCTCTTCAGCCTGGACATCGAGCCCCGGCCGCTCGGGTGGATCCGCGACGTGCTGGGTGACGCGGTGGCGTCCGACGCGGAGCTGCTGCCGCTGTTGAGCGAGGCCCCCCAGTCCCTGCCGGAGACGTGGACCGGCGCCACCCCGCGCGTGCGCTACGTGGGGCACGCCTGCGTGCTGGTGGAGTGGAAGGGCAAGTCGGTCCTCATCGACGCGGTGGTGCCCGTGCGTCCGGAGGCGCAGGGCCCGCTGCCGCGCATCTCCTTCGCGGAGCTGCCCCGCCGCATCGACTACGTCCTCATCACCCACAGCCATCCGGACCACCTGGACATCGAGACGCTCCTGCGGCTGCGGCAGCGCATCGGCACGCTGGTGGTGCCGCGCTCCAGCGGGGCGCTGGCGGGGGACTACTCGCCCCGGCTGCTGGCGCGCTCGCTCGGGTTCCGCGACGTGCTGGAGCCCTACTTCTACGAATCCCTGCCCCTGCCGGACGGGGAGATCATCGCCGCGCCCTTCATGGGTGAGCACGGCGACGTGGCCCACGCGAAGACGGCCTGGATCGTCCGCACCGGTCCGGAGCGCCTGTTCTTCGCCGCCGACTCCATGTGCGTGGACGAGACGACCTACCGCGACCTGCGCGCCACGGTGGGCGACCTGCACACGGTCTTCATGAACACGGAGATCGAAGGCGCCCCGCACACCTGGATGCTGGAGGGCTTCTTCCCCAAGAAGCGCGACCGCAAGCTGGAGAAGAACCGCCGGTGCCGCGGCAGCAACTGCGCCGAGGGGCTGCGCCTGCTGGAGCTCGTGGGCGCGAAGCGCCTGTTCAACTACGCCATGGGCCTGGAGCCCTGGATGGAACACATCATCGGGCCCGCCGCGACCCCGGAGACGCCCCGGATGAAGGAATCCGAGCGGCTCCTCGCCGCCGCGCGCGAGCGTGGCCTCCAAGCGGAGCGGCTCCAGGGGGCGCAGGAAGTCCACCTGCGCGCCTGAGGTTGATCCAGGCCCCGTGCACCGGACGCCCCGCGCTCCGGTGGCACGGTGGGCCCCGCCATGCGTCCGGAGGCCGTGCGGGTCACGGCCTGGCGCACCTGCTGCTCCATCCTGCGCTTTCCCCCTGAGCTCACCCCCATGAAGACCGCGGCCTCCTCCTCTTCCACGCTCGTGGACCTGCTCGACGAACGCGCGGCGTCCCACGGTGGGCGCACGCTCTTCTTCTTCGAGGAGGACATGGAGGAAGAGTCCTCCGTCCTGAGCTACGCCGGCTTGCAGCAGCGGGCGCGCCGCATCGCCGCGATGCTCCAGGAGGTCTCCGCTCCCGGCGAGCGCGCGGTGCTGCTCTACCCACCGGGAAACGAGTACGTCAGCGGCTTCTTCGGCTGTCTGGCGGCGGGCGTCGTCACCGTGCCTGCCTATCCGCCGGATCCGTCCCGCCTGGAGCGCACCCTGCCGCGCCTGCGGGCCATCATCCAGGACGCCCAGGCCACGGTGGTCCTCACCAACTCCTTCATCCTGTCCATGGCCGACGCGCTCTTCGAGCTGGCCCCGGACCTCAAGCACCTGCGCTGGGTGGCCACCGACGCGCTGCCCGAAGGCGGTGAGAGCGCCTGGCGCCGGCCCGAGCTGCACGCGGGCTCGCGGGCCTTCCTCCAGTACACCTCCGGCTCCACCGGCATGCCCAAGGGCGTGGAGCTCACCCACGCGAACCTGCTGCACAACCTGCGCCTCATCCACGACGCGTTCGGCATGCACGCCGGGAGCGCCGGGGTCATCTGGCTGCCGCCCTACCACGACATGGGGCTCATCGGCGGCATCCTGGGCACCGTCTACGGCGGCTTCAGCACCACGCTGATGTCGCCGCTGAGCTTCCTGCGCAAGCCCCTGCGCTGGCTGGAGGCGCTGTCGCGCACGCGGGGGACCATCAGCGGCGGTCCCAACTTCGCGTTCGACCTGTGCGTGCGCAAGACGACCGAAGCCGAGCGCGCGGCGCTCGACCTGAGCGCGTGGGACGTGGCGTTCTGCGGCGCGGAGCCCATCCGCCCGGAGACGCTGGAGCGCTTCGTCCAGGCCTTCGCGCCCAGCGGCTTCCGCCGTGAGGCCCTCTACCCATGCTACGGCCTGGCGGAGGGCTCCCTCATCGTCTCTGGCGTGCAGCGGGGGACCGTTCCGCTGCTGCGCGAGGTGGCTTCGCGGGAGCTGCGGCTCGGGCGGGCCCAGGTCCCCGAGGCGGGGGCGCCTGCGCAGACGCTCGTGGGCTGCGGGCAGACGCTCCAGGAGCAGGAGGTGCTCATCGTCGAGCCCCGGACCCACGCGCCGCGCGCGCCGGGCGAGGTGGGTGAAATCTGGGTGAAGGGCGCCAGCGTGGCCCAGGGCTACTGGCGCCAGCCGGAGCTGAGCGAGCGGACGTTCAACGCCCGCACGCACGACGGCGCGGGGCCCTTCCTGCGCACGGGCGACCAGGGGTTCCTCCAGGACGGACAGCTCTTCGTCGTGGGCCGGCTCAAGGACCTCATCATCGTCCGCGGCCGCAACCACCACCCGCAGGACATCGAGGTGACCGCGGAGCACGCCAGCGCCGCGCTGCGCCCCGGCTGCGGCGCCGCCTTCTCCGTGGAGCGCGACGGCGAGGAGCGGCTGGTGCTGGTGTACGAGCTGGACACGCGGCGGGCGCAGGAGCCGGTGGAGGACGTGGCGCGCGACATCGCCGGGCAGGTGGCCCAGGCGCATGAGCTGCGACTGGATCACCTGGTCCTCATCGAGCCGGGCAGCCTGCCCAAGACCTCCAGCGGCAAGGTCCAGCGGCATGCGTGCCGCGAGGGGTGGCTGAACCAGGACCTACGGATCGTGGCGTCGTGGCAGGCGTCGCCGGACGGCGTGGCGCTAGCGCTGGCGGACGTTCCCGCGCCCGCCGGATCCGAAGCGGTCCCGCGGAGCGTCGCGGAGCTGGAGCAGTGGCTGCGACAGAACCTGGCGCGGCGCCTGGGCGTGGATCCCGGTTCGTTGGATGTCCGCGAACCGCTGACCCGGTATGGGCTGGATTCGCTGGGCGCCGTCGAGCTGGCCCACACCGTGGAGAAGGGCCTGGGCGTGACATTGCCCATGGAGCTGTTGCTGAGCGGCCCGTCCGTGGCGGAGCTGGCGCTGCGGCTCTCCGCGCCCGTGGCCGCGGCGGCTGGACTTCCCCTGGGCCGCGTCTCGCGCGAACAGCCGCTGCCGCTGTCCTTCGCGCAGCAGCGGCTGTGGTTCCTGGATCGGCTCGACCCGGCCAGCCCGGCCTACAACCTCTGCGCGGCGGTGCGCCTGGATGGCGTGCTGGACGTGGCCGCGCTGGAGCGCGCCTTCAGCGAGGTGGTGCGCCGCCATGAGCCCTTGCGCACGACGTTCCACGCGGACGCGGAGGGCCACGCCCGCCAGCACATCCATCCGCCGGCGCCCCTGCGCCTCGCGCGGGTGGACGTGTCGTCGCTTGCGCCGGAGGTCCGTGCCCCCGAGGTCCAGCGGTTGGCGCGAGAGCTCTCGCGTCGTCCCTTCGACCTGTCGACCGGGCCCCTGCTGCATGTCACCCTGGCGCGCCTTTCGGACACCCAGCACGTCCTGGTGCTGTGCATGCACCACATCGTCTCCGACGGCTGGTCCATGGGCGTCCTGGTGCGCGAGGTGGGCGCCCTGTACGAAGCGTTCCGCCAGGGCCAGCCGTCGCCGCTGCCGGAGCTGGCCGTGCAGTACGTCGACCACGCCGCGTGGCAGCGGGATCAGCTCCAGGGCGAGGCCATGGCCCGTCAGCTGGAGTGGTGGCGGGGGCAGCTCTCCGGAGCGCCCCCGCACCTGGACCTGCCCACGGACGCGCCTCGGCCCCTGGTCCAGCACTTCGACGGCGGCAGCCAGCCGGTCCACCTTCCCCTCGAGGTCTGGGAGCCGCTCAAGGTCTTGGCCCGGAGCGGGGACGCCACGCCGTTCATGGTGCTCCTGGCGGCCTTCCAGGTGCTGCTGCACCGCTACAGCGGTCAGGACGACCTCTGCGTCGGCTCGCCCATCTCCGGCCGCTCGAAGGGGGAGACGGAGGGGCTGATCGGCTTCTTCGTCAATCCGTTGGTGCTGCGCTCCCGGCGCTCCGAGGGACGCACCTTCCGGCAGCTGCTGGCCCGGGTCCGGGAGACGACGCTGGAGGCCTTTGCCCACCAGGACGTCCCCTTCGAGGCGCTGGTGGACGCGCTGCGTCCGGTGCGTGAACTGGGGCGCAGCCCGCTCTTCCAGGCCCAGCTCGTGATGCAGCCGGATCCGCTGCCGCGGCTGTCGTTGCCCGGGCTGACGCTGGAGCGCCTGCCGCTGGAGAACCCGGCGGCGAAGTTCGACCTCTCGCTGGCGCTCACCGAGACGGCGCACGGCCTGAGCGGCAGCCTGGAGTACGCGACCGCGCTGTTCACGCCCGCCACGGCGGCGCGCATGGTGGAGCACCTGCTCACGCTCCTCCAGGCGGCCGTCTCCGCGCCGGACACCCTCGTGGAAGCGCTTCCGCTTGGTGACGCCGCCGAGCGGCAGCGGCTGCTGAGGGACTGGGCCACCACTGCGTCGCCGTTCGCGCCGCGCGCGTCCGTGCTGTCCCTGTTCGAGGAGCAGGCCACCCTGCGCCCCCAGGCTCTCGCGGTGACCTGCGAGGAGGAGTCGCTGACGTACGCGCGGCTCGACGCGCGCGCCAACCAGCTCGCGTGGCACCTGCGGTCCCTGGGCGTGGGAGCCGACTCGTGCGTCGCCCTGTGCCTGGAGCGGTCCGTCGATCTGATCGTCGCGCTGCTCGGCGTCTGGAAGGCCGGCGCGGGCTACGTGCCGGTGGATCCGGAGCTGCCCGCCTCCCGGCGGGAGACGATGGTGCGCGCGGTGAACGCCGCCGCGATCATCACCCACGCGCTCCCGGACGGGACCGGTGCGCCCGCCATGGCCCCCATCGTGGCGCTGGACACCCAGGCCGCGCTGCTGGCGGGCCTGCCCACGACGCGGCCTGCCTCGGCGCTGGAGTCACAGCACCTCGCGTACGTGCTCTTCACCTCCGGCTCCACGGGGCATCCCAAGGGCGTCGCCGTCACCCAGGGGCACCTGCTCAACTACGTCCAGGCCGCCACGCAACGGCTGGAGCTGGAGGCGTGCGCCAGCTTCGCCCTGGTCTCCACGTTCTCCGCCGACCTGGGCAACACGGTGCTCTTCCCCGCCCTGTGCACGGGCGGGCTGCTGCACGTGATCACCCGCGAGCGCGCGAGCCAGCCCGCGGACTTCGCCGCATATCTCCAGCGACACCCCGTGGACTGCATGAAGATCGTGCCGTCGCACCTGGCCGCGCTGATGACCGCGCCGGAGCCCCGGTGGGTCCTGCCGCGCAAGCGGCTGGTGCTGGGAGGCGAAGGAGCGTCGTGGCAGCTGCTGGAGTCCGTGCATGCGCTGGCGCCGGACTGCGAGGTCTTCAACCACTACGGTCCCACGGAGACGACGGTGGGCGTGCTGGCCGGACGCGTGGGGCTCCCGCCCGAGCAGCCGCTGCCCGCCAGCGTCCCCCTGGGCCGACCGATGGCGAACACGCGGGTCTACGTGCTGGACGCGGCCCTGGGGCTCGCGCCGCAGGGAGTGCCTGGAGAGCTGTACGTGGGCGGCGAGCAGGTCACTCGCGGCTACGTCGGACAGCCGGGGCTCACGGCGGAGCGCTACCTTCCGGATCCCTTCAGCCCCGAAGCAGGCGCGCGGATGTACCGCACGGGCGACCGGGTGCGGTGGCTCGCGGACGGGCAGCTCGCGTTCCTGGGCCGCGTCGACTTCCAGGTGAAGCTGCGCGGCTTCCGCATCGAGCTGGGCGAAGTGGAGAAGGCGCTGGAGCAGTCCCCAGGAGTGCGGCAGGCGGTGGTGGTGCTGCGCGAGGACTCGCCAGGGGTGAAGCGGCTGGTGGCCTACGTCGTCCCGCAGGTGGAGGCCTCCGCGCTGCGCGCGCACCTTCAGGCGAAGCTGCCCGAGTACATGGTGCCCTCCGCCTTCGTCGTGCTGGAGGCCCTGCCCCTCAACGCCAACGGCAAGCTCGACCGCCACGCCCTGCCGCCGCCCGAGGCCTCCGCCCAGGCCTCCTTCGTCGCGCCGCGCACGCCCGTCGAGTCCCAGCTGGCCCAAATCTGGGCCCAGGTGCTGGGCCTGCCCCGCGTCAGCGTCCACGACAACTTCTTCGAGCTGGGTGGCGACTCCATCATCAGCCTCCAGGTCGTCGCTCGAGCCCGCCTCGTCGGCCTCTCGCTGGCCACCCGCGACCTCTTCCAGCACCAGACGCTGGAGGCCCTCGCCCTCGTCGCCCGCGCTTCTTCCGACGCCGTCTCTACCGAGCAGGGCCCCGTTACCGGCCCCACGGCGCTGACGCCCATCCAGCACCACCTGCTGCACCACGACGCCGCGCACGCCCACCACTTCAACCAGGCCCTGCTGCTCGCCAGCCGCCAGCCCTTGCAGCCCGCGCACCTGGAAGCCGCCCTGCGCCGGCTGCTCTCCCACCACGACGCCCTGCGCCTGCGCTTCTCGCGCGACGCCTCCGACGCCTGGGCCTCGCACAGCGTGCCTCCCGAGGAGGTCGACTTCTTCCTCACCCAGGTGGACCTCTCCTCACTGCCCGCCTCCGAGCAGCCCCGCGCCCTGGAGGCCGAGGCTTCACGCCTCCAGGCCTCCTTCGTCCTCTCCCAGCCTCCACTGCTGCGCGCCTGCCTCTTCCACCTGGGTGAGGGTGCTCAGCGCCTGCTGCTGGTGGCGCACCACCTCGTCGTCGACGCCGTCTCCTGGCGCGTCCTCGTCGAGGACTTGGAGGCCTGCTACGCGGCCCTGCTGGAGGGCCGCACCCCGGCGCTGCCGCCCAAGTCCTCCTCCTTCCAGACGTGGGCGCGTCGCCTGGAGGCCCACGCCGCTTCCGCCGCCTTCGCTCGCGAAGCCTCTATCTGGCACGAGGCCCTGGGCACCACTCCGGCCCCGCTGCCCACCGACGCCTCCGGCCCCAACACCCACGCCTCCGAGCGCCGCCACTCCCTGGCCTTCGACGCACAGGAGACGCGTCTACTGTTGCAGGAGGTCCCCACCGCCTGGCGTGCCTCCATCGACGAGGTGCTACTGACGGCGCTCTACCTCGCGCTGCGTGAGTGGACGGGCCAAACCCTCGCCCGCGTCCACCTGGAAGGCCACGGCCGCGAAGCCCTCTTCGCAGACGTGGACCTCTCTCGCACCGTGGGCTGGTTCACCTCGCTGGTGCCCCTGCAAGTCGAGCTGCCCGCCCAGGGCTCCACGGGGGACGCGCTCCGCACCGTGCGCGACGCGCGCCGCCGCCTGCCCCACCATGGCATCGGCTTCGGTCTGCTGCGCTGGCTGGCGCCGCACGCCACCGCCACGTCCCTGCGCGACATGCCCCTGCCCGAGGTGACCTTCAACTACCTGGGCCAGTTCGACGCGGACCTCGCGTCCAGCCGCTTCTTCTCGCTGACGTCCGAGCCGCTGGGGCCGGTGGCCTCGCCCTCCGGCACGCGGCTGCGCCAGCTGGAGATCATCGGCTCGGTGATGGGCGGCCGGTTGCAGCTGACCTTCGGATACAGCGCGCACCGTCACCACGAGTCCACCATCGCGACGCTGGCCTCGCGCTTCCAGCATCACGTGCGCGCCCTCGTCGCCGAGCGCCACTCCGACGACGCCCGCCGCTTCTCTCCCGGTGACTTCCCCCTCGCCCCGCTCTCCCAGCCGGCGCTGGACACGTTGCTGCGCCAGGCGCCGGGCCGCGTCGAGGACGTCTACCCGCTGTCGCCCACCCAGCAGGGCATGCTCTTCCATGCGCTGGTGTCTCCCGGGTCGGACGTCTACCTGCTGCAGAACTCCTGGGCGGTCCACTCCGCGCTCGATCTGGAAGCCCTGTCGCGCGCGTGGCACGCGACCCTCCAGCGGCACCCCGCGCTGCGCGCCTCCTTCCACTGGAAGCAGCTGGATGCCCCGATGCAGCTCGTCCACGCCCAGGTGCCCAACACCTTCGAGGCGTTGGACTGGCGCGCGGCCTCCCCGGCGGAACAGGAAGCACGCCTGGCGCAGGTCATCTC
The DNA here is from genome assembly GCF_036245865.1 of Corallococcus caeni. NCBI lineage: Bacteria > Pseudomonadati > Myxococcota > Myxococcia > Myxococcales > Myxococcaceae > Corallococcus > Corallococcus caeni. Next base: position 819,555 of record NZ_BTTW01000003.1, read on the forward strand.
CGACGAGCGGCGCGCGGGCTTCGACTTCACGCGCGCTCCGCTCCTCCGCCTGCGGGCCTTCCGCCTCCAGGACGCCGTCTGGCGCCTGCTCTTCAGCCATCACCACCTGATGATGGACGGCTGGAGCCTGGGCCTGGTGCTGCGAGAGGTGTTCGCGCTCTACGACGTCTTCCGCTCGGGCCAGGCCCCCGCGCTGCCCACGCCGCCCCCCTTCCGCGACTACCTGGGCTGGCTGCGGCAGCGCGACACGTCCGGCGACGAGTCCTTCTGGCGCGGCTATCTGGCAGGCTTCCGCGTCCCCACGCCGCTGCCGGGTGACACTCACACCGGGCCCGCGCCAGGCGCGCACGCCAGCCACCCGCTCCTGGAGAAGCACCTCACGCCCGAAGCCAGCGCCACCCTCCAGGGCTTCGCGCGCCAGCACCAGCTCACCCTCAACACCGTGGCCCTGGCGACCTGGGCCCTGGTGCTCGCGAGCTACAGCGGCGAGGAGGACGTCGTCTTCGGCACCACCCTCTCCGGCCGCCCGCCAGAGCTGGCCGGCTCCGAGGCCATGGTGGGCATGTTCATCAACACGCTGCCCTTGCGCGTGCGCCTGCCCGCCCCGGGCGCGGCGCTGCTGCCCTGGCTGAAGGCCCTTCAGGAGCAGGTGGCGGAGGCGCGCCAGTACGAGTTCTCCCCCCTCGTCCAGGTCCAGGCCTGGAGCGACCTGCCGCGCGGCACCCCGCTCTTCGACTCGCTGCTCGTCGTGGAGAACTACCCCATCGACGAATCGCTGCGGCAGCGCTCCCTCAGCCTGGACGTGCGCGACCACCACTCCGTCGAGCGCTCCAACTACCCGCTGGGCCTGGGCATCATCCCAGGGGCCCAGGTGCGGCTGCTGCTGTTCCACGACGCGCCCCGCTTCCCGCACGAGGCCATGGTGCGGCTGCTCGAACACTGGCGAATCCTGCTGGAGGCGGTGGCGTCGCGGCCCCAGGGCCGCCTGGGCGACCTGTCGCTGCTGTCCGACGCCGAGCGCCGCCAGGTCCTGGTGGAATGGAACCCCGCTGCGCCCACGGACGGGGCCTCATCCCCGGTCCACCGCCTCTTCGAGGCCCGCGTGGCCCGCGCGCCGGACGCTCCCGCGCTGGAGCACGGTGAAGAGCGGCTGACGTACGCGGAGCTCAACGCCCGCGCCAACCAGCTCGCGCGCCACCTGCGCCGGCTGGGCGTGGGCCCGGAGCTGCGCGTCGCCCTGTTCCTGGAGCGCTCCGTCGACCTCGTCGTCGCCATGCTGGCCACCCTCAAGGCGGGCGGCGCGTGGCTCGCGCTGGATCCGGCGCTGCCCTCCGAACGCCTGACCTTCATCGCCGAGGACGCGAGCGCCCCGGTCCTCGTCACCCACTCGGCGCTGGAGCACCTCATCGACCGGCGCGGCTACGTGCTGCAGGTGGATGAGCATGCGGACCGCATCGAGCGCGAGGCCGAAGGCAACCTGGACGACGCGTGGGAGGACGCCTCCCGGCTGGCCTACGTCATCTACACGTCGGGCTCCACCGGCCGTCCCAAGGGCACGCTGCTGACCCACGGCGGCCTGTGCAACACCGCCGTCGGCGCGGGCCGGGCGCATGGCTACCGCGAGGACAGCCGGGTGTTGCAGTTCGCCAACGCCAGCTTCGATGCCTCCGTCTGCGAGGTCTTCGCCACGCTGCTGTCCGGGGCCTGTCTGGTGCTGGCGAACGCGGACGACCTGCTGCCCGTGGAGCCGCTGCGCACGCTGCTGGTGGACCGCGCCATCTCCGCGGTGACGCTCACGCCCACGGTGCTCGCGCAGTTGGAGCCCCGCGACCTGCCCGGGCTCCAGACCGTCATTTCCGCGGGCGAGGCGCTGTCTCCGGAGGTGGCGCGACGCTGGAGCGAAGGCCGCACGCTGCTCAACGCCTACGGCCCCACCGAGGCCACCATCTGCGCCACCATCAGCGGCCCCGTGCAGCCGGAGCGCCCGAGCATCGGCCGTCCCCTGCCGGGCGCGCAGGTGTACGTGCTGGACGCGCGCCTGGCGCCGGTGGCCCCCGGCATGGCGGGGGAGCTGTACGTGGGCGGCCTGGGCGTCGCCCGCGGCTACCTGGGCCGGCCGGACCTCACCGCCGAGCGCTTCGTCCCGAACCCCTTCGAGTCCCATGCCGGAGCGCGGCTGTACCGCACCGGCGACCGGGCGCGGTGGCGCGCGGACGGCGAGCTGGAGTACCTGGGCCGCGTCGACTTCCAGGTGAAGCTGCGCGGCTTCCGCATCGAGCTGGGCGAGGTGGAGTCCGCGCTGCGCGCCGCGCCGGGCGTGCGGGACGCGGTGGTGGTGCCGCGCGAGGACACGCCGGGGGACAAGCGGCTGGTGGCCTACGTCGTTGCCACGCCGGAGTCGCGCGTGGAGCCCCGCGCGTTGCGCGACCTGCTGGCGTCGCGGCTGCCGGACTACATGGTGCCCGCGGCCTACGTCGCGCTGGACGCCCTGCCCCTGTCCACCAGCGGCAAGGTGGACCGTGCGGCCCTGCCCGTACCGGACGGCACGGGGGCCGCGACGGCCGAGTACCTGGCGCCGCGCACCGCGATCCAGCAGGGCGTGGCCGCCATCTGGCGCGAGGTGCTGGGCGTGGAGCAGGTGGGGCTCCAGGACGAGTTCATGGCGCTGGGGGGCCACTCGCTGCTGGCCACCCAGGTCATCTCCCGCGTCCGCGCCGCGTTCGGCGTCGAGCTGCCGCTGCGCGCCCTCTTCGAGAGCGCCTCCCTGGAGGAGCTGTCCCAGCGCGTGGAAGCGGCCACGCGCGACGTGACCCTCTTGAAGCTGCCGCCCCTGCGACGCGCGCCGAGGGATCAGCCGCTGCCGCTGTCCTTCTCCCAGCAGCGGCTGTGGTTCCTGGAGCAGTTGGAGCCGGGGCTCGCCACGTACCACATGCCCGCGGCCATCCGCGTGACGGGGCCGCTGGACACGGACGCCTTCGAGCGAGGGCTCGCGGAGATCATCCGCCGCCACGACGTGCTGCGCACCACCCTGCACGCCGCGGGTGGCGAGGCCTTCCAGGTCGTCTCCGACCGGACGGACTGGCGCCTGCCGCGCGTGGACCTGTCCGGGCTCGCCGGGGAGCAGCGCGAGGCGGAGGTCCGACGCATGGCGCTGGCGGAGGCGACGAAGCCCTTCGACCTGACCCGGGGCCCGCTCTTGCGGCTGAGCCTGCTCAAGCTGGCGGAGGGGGAGCACCAGTTGGTCGTGGTGATGCACCACATCATCGCGGACGGCTGGTCCATCACCGTGCTCATCCAGGAGCTGAGCGCGCTGTACGCCACCTTCGTCCAGGGCCAGCCCTCGCCCCTGCCGGAGCTGGCGGTGCAGTACGCCGACTACGCGGTGTGGCAGCGCGAGTGGCTGCGCGAGGAGGAGCTGGAGCGCCAGCTGTCCTACTGGCGCCAGCAGCTCGCGGGCGCGCCGCCCGTGCTGGAGTTGGCCACCGACCGGCCGCGTCCCTCCGTGCAGACGTTCCGCGGCGCGGCGTTCCCCGTGCACATCCCCCGGGAGCTGACGGCGGCCCTGAAGGCCCTGGCCCAGCGCGAAGGCCTCACGCCGTTCATGCTGGTGCTCGCCACGTTCCAGGTGCTGCTGTCGCGGTACTCGGGCCAGCAGGACATCAGCGTCGGTTCGCCCACGGCCGGCCGCCGCCTGGCGGAGCTGGAGCCGCTGGTCGGCTTCTTCGTCAACAACCTGGTCCTGCGCACCCGGCTGGACGGGGATCCGTCCTTCCGTGAAGTGCTCCGCCGGGTCTGGGAGACGACGCTGGGGGCCTACGCCCACCAGGACATCCCCTTCGAGAAGCTGGTGGAGGAGCTGCAGCCCCGCCGCGACCTGCGCCACAGCCCGCTCTTCCAGGTGTGGTTCGTCCTGGACAAGCCCCGGCTGGCGGACTTCACCACCGGCGGCCTGACGCTGAGCACCGTGGAGACCGACGCCGGCGTGTCGCGCTTCGACCTGGCCCTCTTCCTCTCGGACGCGGAGGACGGGCTGACCGGAACGCTCGACTACAACACCGACCTGTTCGACGCCTCCACCATGGCTCGCATGGCGGAGCACCTGCGGGTGCTGATGGAGGGGATCGTCCGCGCGCCGGACACGCGGCTGTCCCAGCTCCCGCTGCTGCCGGAGCACGAGCGCCAGCGACTGTGGACGAACGCGCGTCCCGCCGCACGCACGCTGCCGGAAGTTCCCCTCGTCCATCGCCTCTTCGAGGCCCAGGTGGCGCGCACCCCGGAGGCCGTGGCGCTGCAACACGGCACGGACGCGCTCACCTACGGCGAGTTGAACGCCCGCGCCAACCAGCTCGCGCGCCACCTGCGCCGCGTGGGCGTGGGACCGGAGCTCCTCGTCGCCGTCTGCCTGGAGGAGCCACGCGAGTTCATCATCGCGGTGCTCGCCGTCCTCAAGGCGGGAGGCGCGTGGCTGCCTCTGGATCCGACGCTGCCCTCCGAGCGCCTGGCCTTCATCACCTCGGATGCGTGGGCTCCGGTCCTCGTCACCGACTCGTCGCTGGAATACCTGATCGACCGGCGCGGCTACGTGTTGCTGGTGGACGAGCACGCGGACCGCATCGAACGCGAGGCGGAGGCCAACCTGGAGGGGACCTCGGATCCGTCCCACCTCGCCTATGTCATCTACACGTCGGGCTCCACCGGCCGCCCCAAGGGCACGCTGCTGACCCACGGCGGCCTGTGCAACACGGCGCTGCAGACGCGCGATTTCATGGACCTGGGGCCGGAGCGCCGGCTGCTCCAGTTCTTCTCAACGTCGTTCGATGCCTCCGTGTCGGAGATCTTCCCCGCGCTGCTGTCGGGCGCGACGCTGGTGCTGGCCTCGCGCGAGGAGAAGATGCCGGGCGCGCCCCTCATGGAGCTGGTGCGCCAGCAGGCCGTCACCACGCTGAAGGTCACGCCCACGGTGCTCGCGCAGCTGGATCCGGAACGGCTGTCGAGCGTGCGCACGCTCGTCGTCGCGGGAGAGGCGTGCACACCGGAGCTGGTGGAGCGCTTCGCCCCGGGCCGCCGCTTCGTGAACGCCTACGGCCCCACCGAGGCCACCGTCTGCGCCACCGTGAACACGGCGGTGCGGGCGCAACCCCTCACCCTGGGCCGACCCTTCCACAACGTGGAGGCGTACGTGCTGGACGGCCGGGGCGGGCTGGTGCCCGTCGGCGTTCCCGGCGAGCTGTACCTGGGCGGCGTGGGCCTCGCGCGCGGCTACCTGGGCCGTCCGGAGCTCACCGCCGAGCGCTTCGTCCCGCACCCCTTCGCCACGGATCCGGGAGCGCGGCTCTATCGCACGGGCGACCGAGCGCGGTGGCTGCCCGACGGCGAGCTGGAGTCCCTGGGCCGCGTCGACTTCCAGGTGAAGCTGCGCGGCTTCCGCATCGAGCTGGGCGAAGTGGAGTCCGTCCTCTCCCAGTCGCGATCCGTGCGTGACGCAGTGGTGGTGCTGCGCGAGGACTCGCCAGGAGTGAAGCGGCTGGTGGCCTACGTCGTCCCGCACGAAGGCCAGGAGGTGGAGGTCTCCGCCCTGCGCGCGCACCTTCAGGCGAAGCTGCCCGAGTACATGGTGCCCTCCGCCTTCGTCGTGCTGGAGGCCCTGCCCTTCAACGCCAACGGCAAGCTCGACCGCCGCGCCCTGCCGCCTCCCGAGGCCTCCGCCTCCGCCCAGACCTCCTTCGTCGCGCCGCGCACGCCCGTCGAATCCCAGCTGGCCCACATCTGGGCCCAGGTGCTGGGCCTGCCCCGCGTCGGCGTCCACGACAACTTCTTCGAGCTGGGCGGCGACTCCATCATCAGCCTCCAGGTCGTCGCCCGCGCTCGCCTCGTCGGCCTCTCGCTGGCCACCCGCGAGCTCTTCCAGCACCAGACGCTCGAAGCCCTCGCCCTCGTCGCCCGCGCCTCTTCCGACGCCGTCTCCACCGAGCAAGGCCCCGTCACCGGCCCCACGGCGCTGACGCCCATCCAGCACCACCTGCTGCACCACGACGCCGCGCACGCGCACCACTTCAACCAGGCGCTGCTGCTCGCCAGCCGTCAGCCCTTGCAGCCAGCGCACCTGGAAGCCGCCCTGCGCCGGCTGCTCTCCCACCACGACGCCCTGCGCCTGCGCTTCTCGGCCGACCCCTCTGGCGCCTGGGCCTCGCACGGTGTGCCTCCCGAGGAGGTCGACTTCTTCCTCACCCAGGTGGACCTCTCTTCGCTGCCCGCCTCCGAGCAGGCCCGCGCCCTGGAGGCCGAGGCTTCGCGTCTCCAGGCCTCCTTCGTCCTCTCCCAGCCGCCCCTGCTGCGCGCCTGCCTCTTCCACCTGGGCCAGGGCGCTCAGCGCCTGTTGCTGGTGGCCCACCACCTCGTCGTCGACGCCGTCTCCTGGCGCGTCCTCATCGAGGATTTGGAGGCCTGCTACGCCGCCCTGCTGGAGGGCCGCACTCCGCAACTGCCGCCCAAGTCCTCCTCCTTCCAGACGTGGGCGCGCCGCCTGGAGGCTCACGCCGCCTCTCAGGCCTTCGCTCGCGAAGCCTCCCTCTGGCACGAGGCCCTGGGCACCGCTCCGGCCCCGCTGCCCACCGATGCCTCCGGCCCCAATACACACGCCTCCGAGCGCCGCCTTGCCCTGGCCTTCGACGCACAGGAGACGCGCCTGCTGTTGCAGGAAGTCCCCACCGCCTGGCGTGCCTCCATCGACGAGGTGCTGCTGACGGCGCTCTACCTCGCGCTGCGCGAGTGGACGGGCCAGGCCCTCGCCCGCGTCCACCTGGAAGGCCACGGCCGCGAAGCCCTCTTCGCCGACGTGGACGTCTCCCGCACCGTGGGCTGGTTCACCTCGCTGGTGCCCCTGCAAGTCGAGCTGCCCGCCCATGGCTCCGCAGGCGACGCGCTTCGCACCGTGCGCGACGCGCGCCGCCGCATGCCCCACCATGGCATCGGCTTCGGCCTGCTGCGCTGGCTGGCACCGCACGACACCGCCGCGTCACTGCGAGACACGCCCGTGCCCGAGGTGGCTTTCAACTACCTGGGCCAGCTGGATGCCTCCGTCACGGCCAGCCGCTTCTTCTCGCTGGCTTCGGAAGCCATCGGACCCAACCTCGCTCCTGGTGGCACTCGCCTGCACGCACTGGAGCTCAACGGCTCGGTGATGGGCGGCCGGTTGCAGCTGACCTTCAGCTACAGCGCGCACCGTCACGACGAGTCCACCATCGCGACGCTGGCCTCGCGCTTCCAGCACCACCTGCGTGCCCTCGTCGATCAGCGCCACTCCAGCGACGCCCGCCGCTTCTCCCCCGGTGACTTCCCCCTCGCCTCGCTCTCCCAGCCGGCCCTGGACGCCCTGCTTCGTCGCACCGGCCCGGACATCGAGGACGTCTACCCGTTGTCGCCCACCCAGCAGGGCATGCTCTTCCACGCGCGGCTGTCGCCCGACTCCGCCGTGTACTTCGAGCAGCTGTCCTGGACCGTCGCCTCGCCCCTGGATCTGACGGCCTTCCTGGAGGCGTGGCGCGCCTGCATCCGGCTGCACCCCATCCTCCGCTCGTCGTTCCACTGGGAGGGTCTGGAGTCCCCTCTCCAGGTCGTCCACGCCGACGTAGCGCTTCCTTTCGAGGAGCTGGACTGGCGCGGCCTCTCCACCGCCGAGCAGCAGGCCCGCTTCGAACAGCTCCTCCGCGAGGACAAGCGCCGAGGCCTGGACCTGCGCCGCGCGCCGCTCATCCGCCTCACCGCCGTCCAACTGGGCGAGGCGTCCGTCCGCTTCCTCTGGAGCCACCACCACTTGCTGGTGGACGGCTGGAGCCTGGGACTGTTGATCAAGGAGGTCTTCTCCCTCTACGACCTGCTCCGCTCCGGCGCGAAGCCGGAGCACGCCTCGCGTCCCGCCTTCCGCGAGTACATCGCCTGGCTCTCCCAGCGCGACGACTCCACGGACGAAGCCTGGTGGCGCACGTACCTGAAGGGTTTCACGTCGCCCACGCCCCTGCCCCTGGACACGCGGGCCTCCCGCCCCCAGGCAACAGCTCGCCAGCACACCTGGGAGCAGTCCCTGCCCGCGGAGGTCTCCACCTCGCTTCAGTCATTCGCGCGTGAGCACCAGCTCACCCTGCCCACGCTCGCCTTCGCGGCGTGGGCGCTCGTGCTCGCGCGCGCCAGCGGCTCGCGCGACGTCGTCTTCGGCAACACCGTCGCGGGCCGGCCTCCGGAGCTGCCCGGCGCCGAATCCATGGTGGGCGTCTTCATCAACACGTTGCCGGTCCGCGTGCGGCTGCCGTCCTCCACCTCGCAGGTGCTGCCCTGGCTCCGGGAGCTCCAGGCGCAGCACCTGGACCTGCGCCAGCACGAACACGCCGCCCTCGTCCAGGTGCAGACCTGGAGCGACGTCCCCCGGGGCACCCCGCTCTTCGAGTCCCTGCTCGTCTTCGAGAACTACCCCCTGGACGCCTCGCTGCTGGGGCCGGACGCCTCGGTGGTCCTGCGCGACATCCACGCCGTGGAGGCCACCCACTATCCGCTCACGCTGTCCGTCATGCCCGGAGGCTCCACGCGCCTGCGGGCCGTCTACGACGCGGCCCGCTTCGAGGACGCGGACCTCCAGCGGCTCATGTCCCACTGGAGCCAGGCGCTGGTTTCGTTGACCACCCACGCGCGGCTGGACGAGGTGTCGCTCCTGTCTGAGCAGGAGCGCCGGCAGGTGCTCGTGGACTTCAACGCGGACACGGCGGAGCGCGCCCCCGAGGCCTGCATCCACCACCTGTTCGAACAGCAGGCCCTGCTGCGCCCGGACGCCATCGCCGTCGAGTTCGGTGAGCAGCGGCTCACCTACCGCGAGCTCGACGCGCGCGCCAACCAGCTCGCGTGGGTGCTTCGCGCCCAGGGCGTGGGGCCTGACTCGCTCGTGGCCCTGTGTCTGGAGCGGTCGGTGGAGCTGATCCTCTCGCTGCTCGCCATCCTCAAGGCCGGTGGCGCGTACCTGCCGCTGGACGCCGCCTACCCGGCCCAGCGCCTGGCCCTCATGCTGGAAGACGCTCCGCCCAGGCTGCTGATCAGCTCGCGGGCGCTGCGCTCACGGCTCTCCGTGCCCGCGGAGCTGCCCAGCCTGCTCATCGAGGACCTGCGCCTGGAGGAGCAGCCCACCACGCCGCCGCGCGTGCCGCTCTCTCCGCGCAACCTCGCCTACGTCGACTTCACCTCCGGATCCACCGGCCGTCCCAAGGGCGTCGCCGTCGAACACGGCTCCGTGCCGCGCCTCTTCCACGGCAGCGCCTGCGCGAACTTCGGCCCGGAGGAGAGCTTCCTGCTCATCGCCCCCATCTCGTTCGACGCCTCCACGCTGGAGGTCTGGGGCCCGCTGCTCCACGGCGGACGCCTGGTCGTCTTCCCGCCGCGATCGCCGGGCGACCTGCGGCTGCTGCGCACGGTGCTGGAGCAGCACCGCGTCACCACGCTCCACCTCACCGCGGGCCTCTTCACCCAGGTGGTGGACCTGGAGCCGGACGCACTGCGCGGCGTGCGCCAGCTGCTCACGGGCGGCGACGTCGTGTCCGCGCCGCACGTCGAGCGCGTGCTGCGCACCCTGGGTCTCCCGGTCACCGCCTGCTACGGCCCCACCGAAGGCACCCTCTTCACCTCGTGCCACCGCATGACCCGCCCCGAGGACGTGGGCGGCGCCGTTCCCATCGGCCGCCCCATCCACGCCACCCAGGTGTACCTGCTGGACGACGCCCTCCGGCCCGTTCCGGTGGGCATGCCCGGGGAGCTCTTCATTGGCGGGGACGGACTCGCCCGGGGCTACCTGTCCCGGCCGGACCTCACCGCGGAGCGGTTCCTGCCCCACCCGTTCGCCACCCGGCCCGGCCAGCGCGTCTACCGCACGGGCGACCTGGCCCGGTGGACGGAGGCCGGCGTGCTCGAGTTCCTCGGCCGCGCCGACACCCAGGTGAAGGTGCGGGGCTACCGCATCGAGCTGCCGGAGGTGGAGAGCGCCCTGCTCGCGCACCCGCAGGTGCGCCAGGCCGTGGCGCTGGTGCGAGAGGACGTGCCCGGGGACAAGCGGCTCGTCGCCTATGCCGTGGCCCAGCCTGACCAGCGGCTGGACCCGGCCGCGCTGCGGACGTTCCTCCTGGAACGCCTGCCCGACTTCATGGTGCCGTCAAGCTTCGTCCCCCTGGACGTCCTGCCGCTCACCGCGAACGAAAAGGTGGACCGCAAGGCCCTGCCCGCGCCGGAGCAGGCCCTGACGCCCCGGCGCGCGTACGAAGCGCCCCGCACGGAGCTGGAGCAGCAGATCGCCACCTACTGCGCGGAGCTGCTGCGCGTGGAGCGCGTGGGCGTGCACGACAGCTTCTTCGAGCTGGGCGGACACTCCCTGCTGGCCACGCAGCTGGTGGCGCGCCTGCGTTCGGGCCTGGGGGTAGAGCTGCCCCTGCGCGACCTCTTCGAGGCACCCACCGTGGCGGGGCTGTCCCTCCACGTCCTGCGGCTCACGGCCCAGCAATCCCAGGAGGACCTGGCGGGGATGCTGGATCAATTCGAAACGATGAGCGAGTCGGAGCTGCAGGCGCTCCTGGACGCTGAAGACGAACCGCCCACCGGCACCTGAGACGCGCCGGTGGTGTTCCCCTTTCGCTGATGGAAACAAGGTGACGTGATGGCAAGCACACCCCTCTCCCCCCTCCCTCCGGGCCGGCGGCGGCACTGGTTGATGGGCACGGGCGTGAATCAGATCAAGGACGCGCTGGGCATGCTGGTGCGCGAGCAGCGCCGCCACGGCGACGTCGTCTACTTCCGCATGTTCGACGGTCCCACCCTCCTTCTGTCCCACCCCGAGTACGCGCAGCGGGTGATGGTGGACAACGCCCGCAACTACCGCCATCCGGGCCCAGAGCAGGGCTTCAACGGGCCGCTGATGGGCCGGGGCCTGTTCGCCAGCCGCGGCGACTTCTGGATGCGCCAGCGGCGCATGGTGCAGCCCGCCTTCCACCGCCCCCGCCTGCCCCCCATGGTGGACGGTCTGGTGGCGGGCACCGAGGCAATGGCCCGTCGCTGGGAGCCCCATGTCGCCTCCGGCCAACCCCTGGAGCTGCTGGATGAGATGCGGCGCCTCTCCATCTCCCTGCTGGGGCGGTCCATCTTCTCCCGCGACGTGTACGAGGACAGCCCGGCGCTGCGCGAGGCGCTCGATTTCTTCACGCGCGACAGCCACGGCCCCCGCGACTCCGTGGTGAAGGTCGTCAGCCAGCTCCTGCGGCTGCGCCCCGGCCACCACGCGAAGTTCATGGCCGCCATCGAGAAGTTGAACGGAGTGCTCTATCCCCTCATCACCGAGCGAAGGCAGTCGGCGTCACCGGGGGACGACGTGCTGGGCGTCTTGATGTCCGCGCGTGACGCGCAGGGCGAGGGGATGACGGACCGGGAGGTTCGCGACGAACTGGTCTCGCTCTTCGTCGGAGGACAGGAAGCCACCGCGGTCGCGCTCACCTGGGTCTGGCACATGCTCATGCGCCACCCGGAGGTGGAGCAGCGCGTCCGCCAGGAGGTGAAGGACGTGTGCCTGGGGCAGCCGCCCACCGCCACCTCCGTGCAGGGCCTGGCCTACCTGCGCGCGGTGGTACAGGAGACCCTGCGCCTGCACCCACCCGCCTGGCAGTTCGCGCGACAGGCACGCGAGGAAGACACGATCGGCGGCTGGAAGGTCCACCCCGGCATGCGCGTGATGATCTCCCCGTACATCCTCCACCGTCACCCCAGCGCGTGGGAGGACCCCGAGCGCTTCATGCCCGAGCGCTTCCTGTCGGAGCCGCGCGAGCAGAAGTTGCAGCGCATCGCGTACATGCCGTTCGGCGCCGGGCAACGGCTGTGCATCGGCAACCACTTCACGCTCCTGCTGATGACCACGGTCTTCGCCACGTTGCTGCCGCGCTTCCAGGCGCGCCCGACGTCCCACGGGCCCGTGGTCACCATGTCTGGCTCCACCTACCGGCCGCGCAACGGGCTCAAGGCCACGCTGCACCCGGTGGCCTGACGCCCGCCCCATTTCTTCCGTCCCCTGCCGCCGTTCCGGATCTCCGCGATATGAGTGACCTCCTCAAGCGTCTGGCCAACCTGTCCCCCGAAAAGCAGGCTCTACTGCTCAAGAAGCTGCGCGCGGGGACGCCCTCCACGGCCACGAGCGTCACGTCCCTGCCCCCCCTCGAGCGACTGCCCGAGGGGGCGCGGTTGCCCCTGTCCTTCGCGCAGCAGCGGTTGTGGTTCCTGGAGCAGCTGGAGCCGGGCACCTCGCGCTACAGCGTGCCCGCCGCGGTGCGGCTGGAGGGCGCGCTGGACGTCGCGGTGCTGGAGCAGGCCTTCGCGGAGCTGACGCGGCGCCACGAGAGCCTGCGCACCCTCTTCCGCCAGGACGCCGACTCCGCCGAGCAGGTCATCCTCCCGCCCCAGCGGCAGGCCCTGCGGGTCGTGGACCTGACGTCCCTGGCCGGGGCGGAGCGACAAGCCGAGGTGCTCCGGCAGGCCAACGCCACCGCGCAGCGCCCCTTCGACCTGCAGCGCGGCCCGCTGTTCATCACCACGCTCTTGCGGCTGGGAGAGCGGGAGCACCTGCTGGTGCTCAACGTCCACCACATCGTCTCCGATGCGTGGTCCACCAGCGTGCTGGTGCGTGAGGTGGGCCAGCTCTACGCTGCCTTCAGCCAGGGCCAGCCCTCGCCGCTGCCGGTGCTGCCGGTGCGTTACGCGGACTATGCGCACTGGCAGCGCCAGTGGCTGCGCGGGGAGGAGCTGGAGCGCCAGCTGTCCTACTGGCGTCAGCAGCTTGAGGGTGCGCCGGCGCGGCTGGAGCTGCCCACCGACCGTCCACGGCCCACGGCGCAGACCTTCCACGGCGCGGCCCTGCCGGTGCGCTACTCCCGCGAGCTGTCGGAGGCCCTCAAGGCCCTGGCCGCGCGCGAGGGCGTGACCCCCTTCATGCTGCTGCTCACGGCCTTCCAGCTCGTGCTCGGCCGCTACGCGGGCCAGGACGACGTGAGCGTCGGCTCTTCCATCGCCGGCCGCCGCCTGGGCGAGCTGGAGGGTCTCATCGGCTTCTTCGCCAACATGCTGGTGCTGCGCACGGACCTGGGCGGCGACCCCACCTTCCGCGAGCTGCTCCAGCGCGTGCGGCAGACGACCCTGGGCGCCTACGGACACCAGGACGTCCCCTTCGAGAAGCTGGTCGAGGAGCTCAAGCCGGAGCGCAACCTGGGCCACAGCCCGCTCTTCCAGGTGGTCTTCGCCTTCCTCAACGCCCCCCCCGTCGAGCTGAGCCTGCCGGGCCTGTCCATGCGCCCGGTGGTGCTGGACACGGTCGTCGCCAAGTTCGACCTGGAGCTGGCCTTCATGGAGCAGCAGGGCTGCCTCCTGGGCAACTTCGTCTACAACCGCGACCTCTTCGACGCGGCCACCATCGAGCGGCTGGCCGGGCACCTGGAGACGCTGTTGCACCAGGTGAAGGACGCGCCCGGGGCGCGCCTGTCCCAGCTGTCGCTGCTCACCGCCGCCGAACGCCAGCAGGTGTTGGAGGACTGGAACGGCGCCACCCGCGCGCTGCCCGAGCCCGCCCTGGCGCACCGGCTCTTCGAAGCGCAGGCGCGCCGCGCGCCCGACGCGCCCGCCCTGCGCTTCGGTGAGGAGACCCTCACCTACGGTGAGCTCAACGCGCGGGCCAACCAGCTCGCGCGACACCTGCGCCGCGTGGGCGTGGGGCCGGAAATCCGCGTCGCGCTCTGCCTGGAACGCTCTGCCGGGCTCGTGGTCGCCCAGCTCGCCGTCCTCAAGGCGGGCGGCGCCTTCCTCCCGCTCGACCCGGGCCTGCCCTCCGAGCGGCTCGACTACATCGCGTCGGACGCGATGGCGCCGGTGCTCCTCACCGACTCGTCGCTCGAGCACCTGATGGACCGGCGGGGCTACGTGCTGCGCCTGGACGCGGACTGGGGCCGCGTCGAACGCGAGTCCGAGGACGACCTGGACACCCCGGTGGACGGCGACCAGCTGGCATACGTCATCTACACGTCGGGCTCCACCGGCCGGCCCAAGGGCACCCTGCTGCGGCACCAGGGCCTGTGCAACACGGCGCTGCGCACCGTGGAGTTCATGGACCTGGGGCCGGGAAGCCGACTGCTCCAGTTCTTCTCCAGCGCGTTCGACGCCTCCATCTCCGAGATCTTCCCCGCGCTGCTGTCCGGCGCGACGCTGGTGCTGGCCCCGCGCGAGGAGCTGCTGCCGGGCGCGCCCCTGCTCAAGACCGTCGCGGACCACGCCATCACCACGCTGAAGCTCACCCCCACGGTGCTCTCGCAGCTGGAGCCCGAAGGACTCCAGGGCGTGCGCACGCTCATCGTCGCGGGCGAGGCATGCGCGCCGGAGCTGGCCCAGCGCTTCGCCCCGGGCCGCCGCTTCGTCAACGCCTACGGTCCCACCGAGGCCACCGTGTGCGCCACGGTCAACACGCGGGTGGATCCGCGCCGCGTCACCCTGGGGCGGCCCTTCGCCAACGCGCGAGCCTGCGTGCTCGACGCCCACCTGGCGCCGGTGCCCCCAGGCGTGCCCGGAGAGCTGTACCTGGGAGGCATGGGCCTGGCGCGCGGCTACCTGGGCCGGCCGGACCTCACCGCCGAGCGCTTCGTGCCGGACCCCTTCGCCACGGAGCCAGGACTGCGGCTCTACCGCACCGGCGACCGCGCCCGCTGGCTGCCCGACGGCGAGCTGGAGTACCTGGGCCGCGTCGACTTCCAGGTGAAGCTGCGCGGCTTTCGCATCGAGCTGGGGGAGATTGAAGCCGTGCTGCTCCAGCAGCCCGGCGTGCGCGAGGCCGTGGTGGTGTTGCGCGAGGATCCGCCAGCCCTCAAGCGGCTGGTGGCCTATGTGGCGCCGCCCACCGGGGAGGAGGCCCCGGACCCGGCGGTCCTGCGCTTGGCGCTGCAGGAGCGGCTGCCGGACTACATGCTGCCCGCGGCCTTCGTGTGCCTGGAGGCGCTGCCCACGAACAGCAGCGGCAAGGTGGACCGCAAGGCCCTGCCCGCGCCGGACGGGACCCGCGCCGCGCAGGCCAAGGCGGACTACGCCGCTCCGGTCACCCCGGTGGAGGAGCAGCTGGCGGACATCTGGGCCCGGGTGCTGGGCCTGGAGCGGGTGGGCATCCACGACAACTTCTTCGATCTGGGCGGCGATTCCATCATCAGCCTCCAGGTGGTGGCGCGGGCGCGGCAGGCGGGACTGGTCCTCTCCACGCGCGACCTCTTCCAGCACCAGACAGTGGCCCTGCTGGCGAAGCACGTCCAGGCCGCCTCCGAGTCCACGGATGAGCAGGGAGTGGTCACCGGCCCGGTGCCGCTGACCCCTTTGCAGCAGCACCTCTTCGCGCACGACGCCACGCACGCGCACCACTTCAACCAGTCGCTGCTCCTGGAGTGCCGCGTGCGCCAGGAGGCCTCGCGGCTGGAGACGGCCCTGCGGCACCTGGTCGAGCACCACGACGCCCTGCGCCTGCGCTTCTTCCAGCACGAGGACTCCTGGCTCCAGGAGAACGTTTCCGTGCAGGAAGCGCCCTTCCGCCTGCTCTCGGTGGATCTGGGCGCGCTGCCCGCCGCCGAGCAGTCCGCGGCGCTGGAGGCCGAGGCCGCCCGGCTGCAGTCCACCTTCGCGCTGGGTACCCCACCCTTGTTCCGCGCCGCCCTCTTCGACCTGGGCGTCCGGGGGCAGCGACTGCTGCTCGTGGCCCACCACCTGGTGGTGGACGTCGTCTCCTGGCGCGTGCTGCTGGAGGACCTGGAGTCCGCGTGCGCCCAGCACGAGCGGGGCGAGCCGGTCCGCCTTCCCGCCAAGAGCACCTCGTTCCAGGCCTGGACGCGCCGCCTGCACGCCCACGCCCAGTCCGAGGCGCTCGCCGCCGAGGCCCCTCTCTGGCTGGACGCGGCCCGGAACGACGTGGCGCCGCTGCCCACCGACGGCGCGGGCGCCAACGTGCGTGACAGCGAGCAGAGCGTCCGCGTCGCGATGGACGCCGAGGAGACACGGGTGCTGCTCCAGGAGGTGCCCGGGGCCTGGCGCGCGCGAATCAACGAAGTCCTGCTCACCGCGCTGGGACGCGCGCTGGCGGAGTGGACGGGGCAGCCCCGCGCGCTGGTGCACCTGGAAGGCCATGGCCGCGAGGACCTCTTCGCGGGCGTGGACACGTCACGCACCGTGGGGTGGTTCACCTCCATGGTCCCCGTGCTCCTGCCAGTGCCAGCGCAGGCCACCACGGGCGAGTGCCTGCGCGCCGTGCGCGATTCGCTCCGCCGCATGCCGAACCACGGGCTCGGCGGCGGTCTGCTCAAGTGGATGGGGCCCGAAGCCGTGTCCCGTGCCCTCAAGGCCCAACCGCTTCCCCAGGTGGCCTTCAACTACCTGGGCCAGCTGGATGCCACCGCCGCGGCGAGTGAGCGCTTCGCTCGCGCCACGGAGGCCATCGGGCCGTCGTCCGCGCCCTCGGGGGAGCGGCTGCATGTCCTGGAGGTCAACGGCTCCGTCACCCAGGGCCGGCTTCAGTTCGCCCTGAGCTACAGCACCGCGCTGCACCACGCGGCCACCATCGAGGCGCTGGGCCAGGGCTTCGCGCGGCACCTGCGCGCGCTCATCGCCGAGCGGCACTCCGACGACGCGCACCGACTGTCACCGGGCGACTTCCCCCTCGCCGCCCTCGACCGCCCCGCGCTCGACGCGCTGGTGGCGCAGGCTCCGTCGGGGGTGGAGGACATCTACCCGCTGTCCCCCATGCAGCAGGGCATCCTCTTCCACGCCTTGCTGTCGCCGTCCTCGTCCGTCTACTTCCAGCAGCTCGCGTGGACCGTGGACTCGCCTCTGGACCAGGAGGCGTTCCTCGCCGCCTGGCGCGAATGCCTCCGGCTGCACCCCATCCTGCGCTCGTCGTTCCACTGGGAGGGCCTGGACACGCCCCTCCAGGTCGTCCACGCGTGTCCCGTCCTCCCCGTCCACACGCTCGACTGGCGCGAGCTGCCGAAGCCAGAGCAGCGCGCCCGCATGGAGCAACTGCTCGCTGACGACCAGAAGGCCGGCGTGGACCTGCGCCACGCGCCGCTCCTGCGGCTGACCGTCATCCTCCTGGGCGCCCAGCGCACGCGCTTCCTCTGGAGCCACCACCACCTGCTGGTGGACGGCTGGAGCCTGGGCCTGCTGATGCGGGACGTCTTCTCCCTCTACGACACGCTGCGCGCGGGGGGCACGCCCCCGACCGTGTCCCGGCCGCCGTTCCGGGACTACATCGCCTGGCTCCAGCGTCGGGACGCCTCCGCGGCCGAGTCTTTCTGGCGCGCGTCGCTCCAGGACTTCAACGCCACCACCCCGCTGCCCGCCGACACGCACCAGCCCGCCACCAGCCAGGACACCGTGGAGGGCGCCCTCTCCGAACAGGCCACCACCGCGCTGCAGGCCTTCGCGCGCCAGCACCAGCTCACCCTTCACACCCTGGCGCTCGCGTCCTGGGCGGTGGTGCTCGCGCGCCATGCCCGCGTCTCCGACGTCGTCTTTGGCAACACCGTGGCGGGCCGCCCCCCGGAGCTCGCCGGCTCCGACGGCATGGTGGGCCTCTTCATCAACTCGCTGCCGGTGCGCATCCCGCTGCCCGACGGCGACGCCCCCCTGGGGCCCTGGCTCCAGTCGATCCAGGCGCGGCAGCTGGAGCAGCGCCAGTACGAGCACTCCCCGCTCGTCCAGGTCCAGGCGCTGAGCGGCGTGCCCCGGGGCACGCCGCTGTTCGACTCGCTGCTCGTCTTCGAGAACTACCCGCTCGACGAGACGCTCCTCGAAAGCCCGTCCATGCGGGTCAGCGACATCCACGGCTTCGAGCGGAGCAACTACCCGCTCACCGTCTCCGTGCTGCCCGGCGCCGTGCTGCGCCTGCGCGCCGTCTTCGCGACGCCGCGCTTCGCCGCGGGGCCCCTGCGGCGCGTGCTGCGGCACTGGATCCAGGTGCTGGAGGCGCTACCCGCGAGCGGCCGCCTGGATGACCTCGCGCTGCTCACCCCGGTGGAGCGCCGCCAGGTACTGCTGGACTGGAACGCCACCACCACCCAGTACCCGCGCTCCAGCACCCTGTCCGAGGTCTTCTCGCAGGTGGTCACCCGCGCGCCGGACGCGGTGGCCGTCGAGTTCGGGGACACGGCACTCACGTACGCGCAGCTCGACGCGCGCGCCAACCGGCTCGCGTGGCGCCTGCGCGGCCTGGGCGTGGGCACGGACTCCCGCGTGGCACTCGCCGTGGAGCGCTCGCTGGAGCTGATCATCTCGCTCGTGGCCATCCTCAAGGCCGGCGGCGCCTACGTCCCGCTGGATCCGTCCTACCCGCGCGAGCGGCTGGCCGCGATGCTCGAGGACGCCCGACCCCGCGTGCTCCTCACCCAGCGCGCGGCGCTCGCGAAGCTGCCCTCGGACGGCGTGCACACCGTGGTGCTGGAGGAGCTGGACCTCTCCGCCCAGCCCACGTCCACGCCGCCGTGCGCCGCGCATCCGGAGAGTCTCGCGTACATCGACTTCACGTCCGGGAGCACGGGCCGCCCCAAGGGCGTGGGCACGCAGCAGTCGGCCGTGCTGCGCACCGTCTTCGGCGTCGACTACGCCCACCTGGGGCCGGACGAGACGTTCCTGCTCATCGCCCCGGTCTCCTTCGACGCCTCCACCCTGGAGCTGTGGGCGCCGCTGCTGCACGGGGGCCGGCTGGTCGTCTTCCCGCCCCACTCCCCCTCTGACGTGTACGAGTTGGAGACGGTGCTGGTGAAGCACGGGGTCACCACGCTGCACCTCACCGCGGGCCTCTTCACCCAGGTGGTGGACAGCCACCCGCGCGCGCTGCGCACGGTGAAGCAACTGCTGACGGGCGGTGACGTGGTGTCCGCGCCGCACGTCCAGCGCGTGCTGGAGACCCTGCGCATCCCGGTGACGGCCTGCTACGGCCCCACCGAGGGCACCCTCTTCACCTCCTGCCACCGCATGACGACGCCCGGGGACGTGGGGACGGGGGTTCCCATTGGCCGCCCCATCGGCAACACCCGGGTGTACGTGCTGGACGCGAACGGACAGCCCGTGCCCCCGGGCCTCATCGGCGAGCTGTTCGCGGGAGGCGACGGCGTGGCGCGCGGCTACGTGGGACAGCCGGCGCTCACCGCCGAGCGCTTCGTGCCGGATCCATTCTCCGGCGTGCCCGGCGCGCGCCTCTACCGCACGGGGGACCTGGCCCGTTGGCGCGAGGACGGCGTGCTGGAGTTCCTCGGCCGCGCCGACGCCCAGGTGAAGCTGCGCGGCTACCGCATCGAGCTGGGGGAGGTGGAGGCCGCCCTGCTCACCCATTCACCGGTGGCGAGCGCCGTCGCGGTGATGCGCGAGGACGTGCCTGGCGACCAGCGGCTCGTCGCCTACGTCGTCCCCCGCGACGGCCAGACGGTGGACATCCCCCTCCTGCGCTCCCACCTTCAGCAGCGCCTGCCCGAGTACATGGTGCCCTCTGCCTTCGTCGGCCTGGACGCCTTGCCCCTCACCGCGAACGCCAAGGTCGACCGCAAGGCGCTGCCGCCCCCCGAGTCCCTGCGTGCCCCGGAGGTCGAGTATGTCGCCCCGCGTGGCGAGACGGAGCAGCGGCTCGCGGCCATCTGGCGGGAGGTGCTGCGCGTGGAGCGCGTGGGCCTCCACGACAACTTCTTCCTGCTGGGCGGCCACTCCCTGCTGGCCACCCAGGCCCTGTCGCGCATCCGCACGGCGTTCAACGTCGAGCTGCCCCTGCGGGCCCTCTTCGAGGCGCCCACGCTCCTGGAGCTGGCGGCCCGGCTGGGCGCCTTCGCGGCCTCGGACGTGCCGGCCCTTCGCCCCACGAGCCGCTCGGGCCCGCTGCCCATGTCCTTCGCGCAGCAGCGGCTGTGGTTCCTGGATCAGCTGGAGCCCGGAAACGCCAGCTACAACATCCCCACCGCCCTCCAGTTGGAAGGGCATGTGAACGCGGACGCACTCCAGCACGCCCTGGACGCCCTGGTGGAACGCCACGAGTCCCTGCGCACCGTCTTCCGCGCCGGCCCGGAGGGAGCCGAGCAGCGCATCCTGCCCCGGGTCTCCGTGCCCCTGGAGCGTGGAAGCGTGTCCACCGCGCTGCCCGGGTCGGAGCAACAGCGCGAAGCGCTGCGCCTGGCCACCGGGGAGGCCCGTCGCCCCTTCGACCTCGCCCGGGGCCCGCTGCTGCGCGCCACGCTGCTGGATCTGGAGGAGGCGCGGCACGTGCTGCTCCTGACGATGCACCACATCGTCTCCGACGGCTGGTCGATGGGCGTGCTGGTGCGTGAGCTGGCCGCGCTCTACGACGCCTTCACCCGGGGCCAACCCTCGCCCCTTCCCCCGCTGGCCCTTCAGTACGCGGATTACAGCGCATGGCAGCGACTCTGGCTCCAGGGTGAAGCCCTGGACCGGCAGCGCGCCTGGTGGCGCGAACAGCTCTCCGACGTCCCGGTCGCGCTGGAGCTGCCCACTGACAAGCCCCGGCCCGCCACACGCTCCTTCCGCGGCGCCCACCGGTCCTTCCGCATGCCCGCCCTGTCGGCGCGGTTGAAGGACTTCAGTCAACAGCAGGGCGCCACGCCGTTCATGGTGCTGTTGGCGGTGTTCCACACGCTCCTGCACCGCTACTCGGGCCAGGACGACATCCGGGTTGGCACCCCCATCGCGGGTCGCGGGCAGACCGAGCTCGAAGGACTCATCGGCGTCTTCATCAACACCCTGGTGCTGCGCGCGGACCTGCGCGGCAACCCCACCTTCCTCCAGCTGCTGGAGCAGGTCCGCGCCAACGCGCTCGGGGCCTATGCCCACCAGGACGTGCCTTTCGAGAAGCTGGTGGAGGACCTCAACCCCCAGCGCGACCTGAGCACCTCGCCGCTCTTCCAGGCCATGCTGGTGCTCCAGAACGCCCCCATGGAGGCCTTGCGGCTGCCCGGCCTGCACCTGCGGCCGCTGGAGGTGGAGAGCCACCTCTCCAAGTTCGACCTCACCCTGCTGCTGGTGGACGGGCCCGAGGGGCTCGTCGGAACGCTGGAGTACGCCACGGACCTGTTCGAGCCAGCGACCGCCGAACGCATGGTGGGCCACTTCGGGTCGCTGCTGGAGCACGCGCTGTCGGCGCCCACCACCCGGCTGGGAGACCTGGCGCTCCTCACCGCCGTGGAGCGCCGCCAGTTGCTCGTGGGCTGGAATGACACCCGTGCGGACTTCCCGCGCGAGCGCACGGTGAATGAACTCATCGCCCTCCAGGCCGCCCGGGTGCCTGACGCCGTCGCGGTGGAGGCGGATGACGCGCGCCTGACGTACGCGCAACTGGACGCGCGCGCCAACCAGCTCGCGAACCACCTGCGCACCCTGGGCGTGGGCCCCGAGGTCCGCGTGGGCCTCTTCCTGGAGCGCACGGCGGAGATGGTCGTCGCGCTGCTCGGCGTGCTGAAGGCGGGCGGCGCCTACGTGCCGTTCGACACCACCCATCCGGAGGAACGGGTGGCGTTCATGCTCGCCGACTCCGGGGTCGCCGTGGTCCTCACCCGGCGGGCGCTGGTGGAGCGGCTGCCCCCGCACGCGGCGAACACCCTGTGCCTCGACAGCGACTGGGACCTCATCGCCCGCCAGGACTCCGCCGCGCCTGTGCCGTCGGCAGGACCGGAGCACCTGGCCTATGTGCTCTACACCTCTGGCTCCACCGGCCGGCCCAAGGGCGCGCTCATCGACCACCGGGGCGTGGTCAACTACCTGGCATGGTGTGCCCGCACCTATCCTGGCGAGGGCGGATACGGAGCCCCGGTGCACTCGCCGCTGGCGTTCGACCTGACCGTGACCAGCCTGCTGCTGCCCCTGGCACGGGGCCAGGGCGTCCGGCTGGTGTCCGAACAGGACGACGTGGAGGGGCTGGCGGCGGCGCTTCGCGAGCACCGGGGCTACGCGCTCGTCAAGCTGACGCCGTCGCACCTGCTGCTGCTGTCGCGGCTGCTGTCGCCAGGGGAGGCGGCCGGCGCGACGGGCGCCTTCGTCATCGGCGGTGAGGCACTCACCCACGAGCTGCTCGCCTTCTGGCGGACACACGCGCCGGCCACGCGCCTCTTCAACGAGTACGGCCCCACCGAGACGGTGGTGGGCTGCTGCGTGTACGAGGTGGACGGCAAGGACGCGCCCCCCGCGCTCGCGACGGGTCCGGTCCCCATCGGGCGTCCCATCGCCAACGTGGAGCTGCACGTGCTGGACACGCACCTGGGGCTGGTGCCGGTGGGTGTGCCCGGTGAGCTGTACATCGGCGGCGTGCCGCTGGCGCGCGGTTACGGGAACAGGCCGGAGCTGACCGCGGAGCGCTTCGTTCCGCACCCCTTCAGCGACGTGCCCGGCGCGCGCCTCTATCGCACGGGAGATCGCGTCCGGCGCCGTCCGGATGGCGTGCTGGAGTTCCTGGGCCGCATCGACTCGCAGGTGAAGCTGCGCGGCTACCGCATCGAGCTGGGCGAGGTGGAGGCCGTGCTGGCCCAGCACCCCAACCTCCGCGAGGCCGTGGCGGTGGTGCGCGAGGACGCGCCGGGAGATCAGCGGCTCGTCGCCTACGTCGTGCCCCAGGAGGGCCAGGCGGTGGACATCGCCGCCCTGCGCGCCTTCCTCCAGCAGCGGCTGCCCGAGTACATGGTACCCGCCGCCTTCGTCGGCCTGGACGCCCTGCCCCTCACCGCCAACGCCAAGGTCGACCGCAAGGCCCTGCCCCGTCCGGGCGGCGAGGACACGGTGCAGGGCGCTCGCTACCTGGAGCCCCGCACCGACCTGGAGCGGACCCTGGCCAGCGTCTGGGCGGAGCTGCTCGGCGTGGAGCGCGTGGGCCTCGAGGACTCCTTCTTCGACCGGGGCGGCCACTCGCTGCTGGCCACGCAGCTCGTCTCCCGCCTGCGCTCGGCGTTTGGCGTGGAGGTGCCCTTGCGCACGCTCTTCGAGGCACCGACGTTGGCGGCCTTCGCCGCGCGGACCGAGGCCTTGCTCCAGGGAGGACACGCCTCGCGGGTGCCCGCACTCCAGCGCGTCCCGAGGGACGGCGCCCTGCCCCTGTCCTTCGCGCAGCAGCGGCTGTGGTTCCTGGATCAACTGGACCCCGGCGGCTCTGTCTACCACCTGCCCACGGCCCTGCGAATCGACGGCGCGCTGGATCGGGCCGTGCTGCGGCGAGCCTTCGACGCGCTCGTGGCGCGCCACGAGTCCCTCCGCACCACCTTCCGCTCCGAAGCGGGAGAGGCGCGGCAGGTCATCCACGCGCCCGGCGCCCTGACCTTCGAGGAGGCGGACCTCTCCTCCTGGCCCGGGTCCGAACGGCGCGAGGAGTGCGAGCGGCGCATCCGCGAGGAGGCCCGGCGTCCCTTCGACCTCTCCACGGGCCCGCTCCTGCGCGTGGCTGTCCTGACGCTGACTCCGTCCGAGCACGTGCTGCTGCTGACGATGCACCACATCATCTCCGACGGCTGGTCCGTGGGCGTGCTGGTGCGCGAGCTCGCCGCGCTCTACGACGCCTTCGTGAGGGGAGAGCCCTCGCCCCTGCCGGAGCTGCCGGTGCAGTACGCCGACTACACCGTCTGGCAGCGCCAGTGGCTGCGGGACGATGCGCTGCGCGAGCAACTCGACTGGTGGGGCCGCCGCCTCGCCGGAGCCCCGGCGGTGCTGGAGCTGCCCACGGACCGGCCCCGGCCGCCCCAGCAGTCCTTCCGGGGCGCCCGCCACGGCTTCACGCTCGCCCCCGCGACCGCCCGGCGCCTGCACGCGCTGGCCCAGCGCGAAGGCGCCACGCCGTTCATGCTGCTGCTGACGGCCTTCCAGGTGCTGCTCGCGCGCTACGCGGGGCAGGACGACATCAGCGTGGGGTCTCCCATCGCTGGCCGCCGGCTGGCGGAGCTGGAGGGGCTCATCGGCTTCTTCGTCAACACCCTGGTGCTGCGCACCCGCGTGAACGCGGAGGTCACCTTCCGAGAGCTGCTGCGACAGGTGCGTGACAGCACGCTGGAGGACTACGCCCACCAGGACCTGCCCTTCGAGCAGTTGGTGGAGGTGGTACGCCCCGAGCGCGACATGAGCGTCCCGCCGCTCTTCCAGGTCATGCTGGTGGTGCAGAACGCCCCGGTGTCCGCGCTGCGCCTGCCCGAGCTGCGCCTGCGCCCCCTGGAGGTGGACAGCGCCACCGCCCGGTTCGACCTCACCCTCCAGTTCGCGGAAGGAGCGGACGGCTTCATCGGGTCGCTGGAGTACAACACCGACCTCTTCGACGCCTCCACCGCGGGGCGCCTCGCGGAGCACTTCCAGGTGTTGCTTGAGGCCGCGCTCCAGACGCCGGACACGCGCGTGGGAAGGCTCGCGCTGCTCACCGCCCCCGAACGCCACCAGCTCCTCAAGGAGTGGAACACCCTCCAGACGCACTTCGCCCAGCAGGGCACGCTGCACGGCCTCTTCGAGGACCAGGCGGCCCGCACGCCGCATGCGCGCGCCCTCTCCTTCGAGGACACCCACCTCACGTACGGCGAGCTCAATGCGCGCGCGAACCAGCTCGCCGCGTGGCTGCGGGCGCGGGGCGCGGGGCCCGAGTCGCGCATCGGCCTCTACCTGGAGCGCTCCGCGGAGCTGGTGGTGGGGCTGCTGGCCATCCTCAAGGCGGGCGCGGCCTACGTGCCCATGGATCCGGCGTCCCCGCGCGACCGGCTGGCCTTCATGCTGGAGGACGCGGGCGTTCCGCTGCTGCTCACGCAGACGTCGCTCGCCCCCAACCTGCCGCCCCACGGCGCGCACGTCCTGTGCCTGGACGCGGAAGGGCCCACCCTCGCCACCCTCCCGGTGCGGAACGTGGACGCGGGGACGCACGAGGAGCACCTCGCCTACGTCATCTACACGTCCGGATCCACGGGGCGGCCCAAGGGCTCGCTCGTCACGCACGCCAACGTCCTGCGCCTCTTCTCCGCGACGCGGCCCTGGTACGACTTTGGCGAGCGGGATGTCTGGACCCTCTTCCACTCCAGCGCCTTCGACTTCTCCGTCTGGGAGCTGTGGGGCGCGCTGCTATACGGCGGCCGGCTCGTCGTCGTGCCCTACTGGGTGAGCCGCTCGCCCGCGGACTTCCATGCGCTGCTTCGGCGCGAAGCGGTCACCGTCCTCAACCAGACCCCCTCCGCCTTCCGTCAGCTCATCCAGCATGAGCAGTCCCTGGAGAGGCCCCCGCCCCTGGCGCTCCGCTACGTCATCTTCGGAGGCGAGGCGCTGGACTTCCGCGGCCTGCAACCCTGGTTCGCCCTGCATGGCGACAGCCAGCCGCGGCTGATCAACATGTACGGCATCACCGAGACCACCGTCCATGTCACCTACCGCCCGCTGAGCCAGGAGGATGCCAGCGGCACCGCCAGCGTGGTGGGCGTGCCCATTCCGGACCTGCAAGCCTTCATCCTCGACCCCTCGCTGGAACCGGTGCCCGTGGGAATTCCCGGGGAGCTCTACATCGGAGGCCGGGGCCTGGCCCGCGGCTACCTCGGCCGTCCGGGCCTGACGGCCGAGCGCTTCATCCCCCATCCCTTCAGCACCACGCCGGGAGCTCGCCTCTACAAGACAGGCGACAGGGCCCGCTTCCGCGCGGACGGGCAGATTGAGTACCTGGGCCGCACCGACTTCCAGGTGAAGCTGCGCGGCTTCCGCATCGAGCTGGGCGAAATCGAGGCCGTGCTCGAGCAGCAGCCCGGCCTCCGGCAGGCGCTGGTGCTCGCGCGCGAGGACCGCGCGGGAGACAAGCGCCTGGTGGCGTACGTGGTACCGGCGGCGGGACACGGGGTGGACACCGCCACGCTGCGACAGGAGCTCAAGGCGAAGCTGCCCGAATACATGGTGCCCTCGGCCTTCGTCACACTGGAGGCCCTGCCCCTGACGTCCAACGGAAAGGTGGACCGCAAGGCCCTGCCGGCACCGGATGCGTCCGCCACTCCGGCCTCCAGGTACGAAGCCCCACGCACGCCCGTCGAGCAACGGCTGGCGGAGCTCTGGAGGGACGTGCTGGGAGTGGAGCGCGTGGGCGTGACCGACAGCTTCTTCGAGCTGGGTGGACACTCGCTGCTCGCCGTCCAGGTCATGTCGCGCATCCGCGTCACCTTCGGCGTCGACCTGCCCCTGCGCGCCCTCTTCGAGCACCCCAACGTCGAGGCACTCGCTCGGGCACTGGAGCAGCTTGGAGGAGACGCCCTCGCGGGCGTTTCGCGCGGCGAGGACACCCGGGAGGAGGCGCCCGCAAGGTCCGTCCCGCGGCGTCCCACCCCGGTCGGTCGCGTCACGGGCCCGGCCTCCATGGCACAGAGACGATGGCTCAGCTACGCGGGTTCGAACCCGAACCGGCCGAAGAGCGCCGGCAACGTCCCGCGGTGCGTCCGCATCAAGGGGAGGCTCGACGTCGAGGCGCTGGAGCGGGCCCTGACCACGCTCGTCGAGCGCCACGAAATCCTGCGGACCCATTACGCCCGGAGCGATGACGGGTTTGCCTTCCAGGTGCCCCCGCTGGCTCCGGTTCGGCTGGAGCAACTGGACTTCACGGGGCTGCCTCGGGAGCAGTGCGAGGAAGCGGTGCGCCAGCGCGTGTACCAGGACGCGCAGACGCCGTTCGACCTCATGGCCCCGCCCATGTTCCGGGCGTGGCTCTACCAGCTGGGCCCGGAGGAGCACATGCTCCTGGTGCTGACGCACCACATCGCCTGGGACGGCTGGTCCGAGGCCATCGTCCTCCAGGAAGTCACCCGGGCCTACCAGGCCTACGTCCGGGGCGAGCACCCCCGGCTGCCCGAGCTGCGCATCCAATACTCAGACTTCGCGTGGTGGCAGCACGAGCAGATGCAGGGCGAGCACCTCGAGTCGCTCGAGTCCTACTGGCGCAGGCACCTGGCCGAGGGGGTCACGATGGTCGACTTCCCCTTGGACAGACCTCGCCCGACCACTCGCACGTACAACGCGCTGACAACGACCGCCTCCTTCCCGGTGGACCTGTCCGCCGCCATCAAGGTGCTCTGCCACCGCGAAGGCGTCACGCTGTACATGATGGCGATGGCCGCCTACCAGGCCCTGCTCGCGCTGCGCAGCGGCGCTCGGGATGTCACCGTGTTCAGCAACATCGGGAGCCGCGACCACCTCGAGGTCGAGAACCTCGTCGGGTGCTTCACCAACGTCATCCTGATCCGCACCAACCTGGAAGGAGATCCCACCTTCCAGGAGCTGCTCACGCGCGTGCGTGACGCGGTGCTCGGCGCACTCGCCCACTCCGCCCTGCCCTATCAGCGGGTGCTGGACATGATTGGGATGAATCCGGACAGCAAGAGCGCGCGCACCTTCCCTGGACTGAACATGCAGAACTTCCAGAAGTCCGGGGGTCCCCGGCCCTCGGCCGATGGGATTCAGCTCGACCGCGTGAACGTTCCCCAGGGAGGAAGCCTCATGGTCAACATGTTCTTCTTCGTCTCCGAATCGGAGGACCAGCGCGTCTCGTTGATGGCCCAGGCAAACGGCGACCTCTATGACGCGCGGACGGTGGACCGCATCGTCGAGGACTTCCAGAGACTGTTGGCGGCGGGCTGCGCGGATCCGAACCGGCGACTCTCCGCGCTGCTCCCCTGACAAGCCCGGGGATGACGGGCTGGACATCGCCTCGCGGAGGCGATGTCCAACCTATGTGCCTTGCCGTCGGGTGTTGAAGGCATGGGCCTTGCGGCTCTTCCACTCTGGAGACTGGCGGACCAGGCGAACCGTGTCCGCCGGGTTCGCCAGCAACTTCGCGGTGGCCTCCTCGCAGAAGATTCCCTCCTGGGACCCCTTCACGAGCACCGTGTCTCCATTCTTCAGGAGCCCCGCGACGAACTCGCCAGCCTCATGGGGAGTGTCGAAACATTTGATTTTATCATCGCCAAGGCCTGCGGCCCTGGCGGGTTCCACGTACTGCCTGGCCAGCTTCGCGACCGTGACCAGCAGATCGAGCCGAGCGCAGTGGCCACCGAGCTGCCTGTAGTACTTCTCCCCGTCCGAGCCCAAGTCATTCATCCCGCCCAGAATGGCGATCTTCCGACCGGGCAGCTCATGAAGGGTGTCGAGGGCCGCAATCATGGCCTCCGGGCTCGCATTGTAAGAATCATCGAGAATCAGGCTGCCGTTCTGGCCTTCCAGCGAATTCATCCGGCCAGGCACTGGCTGGATTCGCTCGACTCCGGCCTTGATCTCGTCTGGCGTCATGCCCAGCAGCTCGCCAACGGCGGCGGCCGCGGCGACCGCTTCAGCCAGGTGTCTCCCCACCATTCGAACGGACGCGTCCACCTCCCTTTTTCCCAGGACCAGGGTCCCTTCAAAGCCGTCCGCGGCGGAGTAACTCCGGATGCTGTAGCGATAGTCTCCTTTCGAGGTGCCATAGGTGTGCAGCTTGCTCGCAGCCATCGTGGCCAACTTGGAGGCAAACCGCTCCTCCTCGGCGTTCACCAGCGCGATCTGGCTGAGCTCCCCCAACGAAAACTTCTCGTCTACGATTGCCTCGATGCTCCCAAAGCCCTTGAGGTGCGCGGGCTTGGCGGCGGTGACCACGCCAATCCTGGGCTTGAGAAATGAAAAATAGCCGATATCCCCTCTGCGGCCCGCCCCCAGCTCCTGGACGATCACGTCATACCGAAGCGGTTTCTTGAGACGGCGATTCATCTCCCACACCACACCCATCCAGCCCTTCAGATTGAAGAAACTACCGGGCGACTCCAGCTCGAAGATGGCCAGTGGAACGCCCGTCTCGCTGTTGTAGTTCCCTGGATGGGCCAGCACCTTGAACCGCTGCTCCAGGACTTTCGCGATGGCAAGCTTCGTGGTGGTCTTGCCCACGCTCCCGGTGACTCCCACGATCATCACCTGGGGATTCTTCTTCAGGTAGCGCATGAGCTGGATCTTCAAGACCCAGCCAACGATGCGCGCTGCACCATTCCACACAATGCGTATCATCTGTATGCCTTCATGGCCCGTGCACAGACCTTCAGACCTTGGTAACAAACACCGGATCCAACGGCCTTCCGTGCTTGGCATGCTAGCCAAGAGAGGTCCGGAAAGCATAGATTTCACGAAGCCGGGAGTCCCCCGGAACGAAGAGGCCCCCCCGGGTGAACGAGATCAAGCTCAGCGTCGTCATGCCCTACTACAAGCGCATCCGGGAGTTCCAACGGGTGCTGCCGCTGAACGCGCGCTACTTCAGCCGGCCGGAGTATGAAGTCGTCCTCTCGCTGGATGAGCCGAGTGAAGAGGCAGAGTTGCGGCGCGTCATCCGGGACTTCCCCTCCATCCGGTGGCGCGTGCTGGTGAACGACTTCGACCATCCGTGGCGCCCGCCGTGCCGAGCCATCAACGTGGGCGTGCGGCACGCGCTGGGTGAGAACGTGCTCGTCGTCTCTCCCGAGTCCGCCTTCATCACGGACGTGCCGGCGCTGGGGCTTGAACACATCGCGGCGAACCCTGGGACCGCCGCGCTGGGCCGCGTGTGCTTCGCGACGTTCGACGCCCTGGAGGCCCACGAAGGCTCGCTGGAGAAGGCCAGCGCGCCGCCCTGGCACTTCTACGGCTCCATCTGCGTGCCACGGGAGCGCCTGTTCCTCATCAACGGGTACGACGAGGGCTTTGATCGCTGGGGCGGGGACGACGACAACCTCCGCATCCGGCTGATGCAGACGGAGACCTACCAGCACCCGTTGGACGACATGCGCATCGTCCACCTGTCCTTCGAGGCGCGGAAGGTGCGGCAGGCGGCGGAGCCCCCCACGCCCGAGTACGCGGAGCGCATCTTCAACCCCGCCTCCCCCCAGGCCAACCCCGACGGCTGGGGCGAGAGCTTCCAGCGAGTGGCCTTCGACTGGCGCCGACAGTGAGCCCCGGAACCCTTCGCGCAAAGGACAACCGCCCGTGCTCGTCGCCGTGATGCAGCTTCGAAACGAGGAGTACCACCTGGCGGGCTGCCTGGCGCACCTGCGCGACCACGTGGACGCCATCGTCGCGCTGGATGACGGGTCCACCGACGGCACGCGCGCCGTGCTCGCCGCCGAGCCGAAGGTGGCGGACGTCCTCACCAACCCGCCCCGCGCGGAGATGGAGGGGTGGGACGAACTGGGCAACCGCACCCGCCTGCTGGAGCGCGCCAAGGCGCTGGGCGCCCGCTGGGTGCTGTGCTGCGACGCCGACGAGCGCTTCGAGCAGGACTTCCTCGTCCGGCTGCCGGACCTCCTGCGCAAGGCGGAGAAGCGCGACCGGCCGCTGGTCACGGTGCGCTACCGCGAGCTGTGGGACGGCGTGGCGCAGTACCGGTCCGATGGCCTCTGGGGAAAGAAGACGCGCTGCTGCGCCTTCCCCCTGCCGGACACGATGACCTTCCAGGGCACGCGCCACACCAAGTTCCACGGCGTGTGGTACCCCCAGCAGCTCGAGGGGGCCAGGCACCTGCTGCTGCCGCACAACCTCTATCACCTGCGCATGGTGAAGCCGGAGGACCGCCAGGCACGGCGGGAGCGCTACGAGCAGCTCGATCCCGGCTCACGCTACCAGCGCCTCGGCTACGACTACCTCACCGACGAGCGGGGCTTGAAGCTCACGTCCCTCGGCGGAGGCGAGGCGTACGCCTTCGACACACTCCCGGCCGACCTTCGCGCGCGCTACCCCGTGGCGGCTCCCGGCTCGAGAGGCCTGGGCCGGCTCTTCCGCCGCTGGTTCTCATAGGCACACCGGCATGGCCACCATCCTCATCGCCGCGGGCTCCACCCCCGGACACATCAACCCGGCGCTGAAGATCGCCCGGGCCCTGCAGTCGGCGGGACATCGCATCCACTTCTGGGGCTTCCTGGATGCCCAGGCTCACGTCTGCGCGGAGGGCTTCGACTTCGTACCGCTCTTCCCAGACCTCTTTCCCGAGGGCGACCTGAGGGAGGCCTCTTCGCTGCGCATGCGCCGCGACCGCTGGGGGCAGCTGCGCCACATGCACAGGCACGTGGGCAGGCTCCGACGGATGATGGAAGCCATGCTCGCGGGAGAGCTCAATGGGGTCTTCCAGCGGCTGCGTCCCGACCTCTTCTTGTGTGATGTGATTGAGCGGGACCTGCCGCTGATTGCCCATGGCAACGGGGTGCCCACGGTGCTCGTGAACACCACGGTGCCAGCGGGGCCGCCGCGCCAGCCCGGGCCTTCCTCGCGGCCCCCGGGGGCCTGGGGCGCGGTGCGTGCGGGCCTGCGGCGGAAGCTGGTGCAGGCGGGGGCGGCGCTCGGCATCCTCCCCCCTACGGCGGAGTTCCTCACGAAGCTGGCGCGCAAGTACGGTCTTCCCGGGGACGAAGCAGACGGGCTCGGGCGGACCCTTCCTTCGAGCACGCCCAGGGTGGTGCTCTGCCCCAGGGAGCTCTTGGAGACGGGGGAGCAGGTGCTCCCGGAGACCCTTCATTTCCTGGGGCCCTGCATCGCGCTGGACCGCCAGGAGCCGGACTTCGACTGGGCACGGCTCCAGGAGGGCCGGCCGCTCATCCTCGTCGCGCTGGGCTCCGTGCCCTACGTCCTGAACCGGCAGCAGGACTTCCTCCGCGTCCTGGGCGCCGCGGCCGCCCGCCGGCCGGACTGGCAGTTCGTCGTCTCGGCGGGACCGCTGGCCGACCTGAAGCTGCTGGAGCGCGCGGCACCCAACATCATCGCCGCCAGCGAGGTGCCGCAGCTCAAGCTGTTGCAGCGCGCGACCGCCATGGTCACCCACTGCGGCTTCAACAGCACCAAGGAAGCCATCTACTTCGGCGTTCCGATGGTGGCGTTGCCCTTCCAGAATGATCAACCCCGGGTGGCCCGGCACGTGACCCATCACGGCCTTGGCGTGCGGGGCTCTCCGTTCGACGTGACAGCGGAAGGGCTGGTGGCGCTGCTGGATGAGGTCATCACCCAGCCCCGGTACCGGCAGGCGGTCCAGGCCATGAGCGCGCGCTTCCGCGAGGCGGAGTCACCCCTGCAGGTGGCGCGCACCCTCGAGCGGCTCCTCGAGGAGGCGCGGCGCGTGCGTGCTCACGACGCGGGCCGCTGACGCTCCGGGAGCTCGTGGCCAATCGACGGTGACGAGTTCACCAGCCGCCCGGACTCGAGCACGAGCAGCCGGTCCGCCACGTGGAAGAAACGGTTGTCGTGGCTGATGACCAGCACCGTCTTCCCCTGCGCCTTCAGGTCCGGCAGGAGCTGGTTGTAGAAGATCTCCTTGAAGGCAGGGTCCTGATCCGCGGCCCACTCGTCGAAGAGATAGAAGGGCCGCTCCTCCAGGTAGGCCGTCAAGAGCGCCAGCCGCTTGCGCTGTCCCTGCGACAGGCTCGTGGTGGACAGGCTGCCCTCCTCGCTGATGCGGACCTTGTGGCCGAGCTGGAGGCGGGACAGGTACTCCCGCACGCGGTCGCCCCGGCCGGAGGGGTCCATTCCGAAGAGGTTGTCGAAGAGGTGGAAGTCGGAGAACACCGCCGTGAAGAGCTGGCGGTACTGCTCGCGGTTGGCGTCCGTGACGCGCTCGCCGTTGAGCCAGACCTCTCCGGCATCCGGCACGTAGAGGCCGGTGAGCAACTTGGCGAAGGTCGTCTTTCCGCTGCCGTTGCCTCCGACGAGGAATACCAGCTCCCCGCGCTGGAAGCTCAGGTCGAGCGGGCCCAGCACGAAGCGGGTGTCGTCATTCTCCCGGAAGTAGCTATGGGTGACGCCCCTGAACTCCAGCCGCTCGAAGTGGGGCGGTGGCCCCGCGTAGGGCGGGCTGTCGTCCTCCTTCGCGCTCCAGCCCTGGGGATCCAGCTGCTGGAGCCTCTCCAGCGCGATGTTGCCGCGGCCCAGGACGTTGAGGCTGCCCAGCAGGATGTCCAGCGGCTGCTGGAGGTAGAGGATGATCAACGTGCAGCTGGTCAGCGTGGCGGCGCTCACGTCGGTGACGCGGGTCACGCTGAAGAGCAGCAGCCCGAGGAAGGCGAAGAAGAGGAACGTGGTCCAGCTCGCGTTGGTGCTGAGGATGTTGGAGCTGACGCGCATCAGCCGGCCCAATTCCTGCGCGGGAGCCTCCACGCCCTGGGCGAGGAACGCCGCGCGCCGGGGAGCGTGCAGCTTCAGCTCCTTGATGCCCTCCATCAGGGAGCGGAACGCCTTGTTGAGGACGTCGCTCTGGGCCCGGGATTGCTGGAAGTACTTCAGGCTCAGCCGGACCGGCAGCCGGTAGATGAGTCCGCCCAGCAGGATGAAGCCGAGCATGAACAAGCAGATGGTGGGCGACAGCGAGGCCAGGTAGGCGAGGCACCCGAGCAGCGTGGCGGCGCTGATGGCGATGGTGGGCAGCAGCGACAGGCTGTTGCTGACGGCGGGGATGTCGTCCGAGAGCAGCGTCTGGAGGCGGTGCATGCCCTTCTCCTCCAGCTGGCGCAGCGTGGAGGTGAGGATCCGGCGGCTCAGCCGCATCCGCAGCTCGAGGAGCACCCCCTGGTTGAGGTGGTTGAGCATGTACTGCGACGCCAGGCGCGACAGCACGCAGAGCAGCAGGATCCCGCTGAACGTGGCAAGGGTCTTCCCGGCCCGGAAGGTGTCCTGGCGCAGCGCGGTGTTGATGACGGACACGAGCGCGCTGCTGCTCGCGCCGCTGACGATGCCAACGAACGTCGCCAGCAGCAGCAGACCTCGCGAGCGGCTCAGCAGGAAGGCGATGAGTTTCATGGACGAGTCTTCCGAGCGCGCGGGGGCTACGGCGGGCTCAGGACTTCGAGCCGGTGCCGTCCCAGCGTAGGAGCTTGTTCTCGGAGAGTTCGCGGAAAGAAGGAAATTCGACTTCCGAACATCCGAGGGCCCCCGTCCCGTCCGGGCGCGGAAAAAACAAAGGCCCTGGAGTCACCGGCTTGCACCGGGAACTCCAGGGCCTCTATTTGGTCGGGGCGACAGGATTTGAACCTGCGACCACTTGCACCCCAAGCAAGTGCGCTACCAGGCTGCGCTACGCCCCGAAAACCGCCGTCGTGAAACGGTGCGCCCTTATGCCCTCGCCGCTTTCCTGGGTCAAGCGCGAGGTGACGGGCGCTGGTGAAAAAAACCTACTCGTCGCCCTCTTCCATTCCCTCGTCGAAGTCCTCGCCCCGGGCCTCCGCTGCGTCCGCCGCCGCCTCTTCCTGCGCGTCGATTTCGGCATGGTTCTCCGGCGGCGCCTCGCCGTTCAGGGCGCTCTTCAACACCTGGCTCGGCCGGAAGGTCAGCACCCGGCGGGCGCTGATCTCGATCTCCTTGCCCGTCTGCGGGTTGCGCCCCACGCGCGCCTTCTTCTGGCGCACCTGGAAGTTCCCGAACCCGGAGATCTTGATCTTGTCCCCGCGCTCCAACGTCTCCTTCACGGTGTCGAAGACGAGCTCGACGATCTCCGCCGACTCCTTCTTGGAGAAGCCGACCTTCTCGTAGACCCCCTCGATGATGTCCGCTTTCGTCATGCGAGTCCTCTGGCACCCGTGAATGGCCGGTGAACGCGGGGCATGGTGTCAGCCTTCCCCGAACCGTGTCAACGTCCTGACTTCATTCAGGAATTCAGGCGCGCAGGGCCGCCCCCAGGCGCTGGTTCACCTCCGTGATGATGCGCTGGTGGGCCGCCGTGACCTCCGCGTCGGTCAGCGTCCGCTCGGGCGAGCGGTACCTCAAGGCGTACGCCAGGTTCTTCTTCCCCTCGGGGATGGGCTTGCCCGTGTAGACGTCGAACACCAGCGCGTCCTCCACCAGGGGCGCCCCGACCTCCAGGATGACCCGGCGCACCTCCTCGTTGCGCAGCTCCAGCGGCACCACCACCGCCAGGTCTCGCAGCACCGCCGGGTACTTGGGCAGCCCCGCCGCCTGCGGCACCAGCCGCGCCGCCGCGTACAGCGGCTCCGTGTCCAACTCGAACACGAACACGCCCTCCGGCAGGCCCAGCGCCTTCGTCACGCGCGGGTGCACCTCGCCCAGCAGGCCCAGCACCGTCCCGTCCTTCAGCGCCACCTGGGCGCAGCTGCGCGGGTGGTACGCCGGGGCTTCCGCCGGGGTGAAGGCCACGCCCTCCACGTGCAGCGCGTGCAACAGCGCCTCCACCGCGCCCTTCGCGTCGTAGAAGTCCACGCGCGAGTCCTTCTGCGTCCAGCTCCGGCCGCCGCCGCGCAGGCCCCACACCAGGCCCGCCACGCGGGGCACCTCGCGCGCGGCCGGGCGCATCCCCTGCCCGCCCTGCGCGTCCCGGAAGTACGCCCGGCCCGTCTCGTAGAGGCCCACCGACTCCACCTGGTGGCGCACGCTGCGCGACAGGTTCTCCAGGAGGCCCGGCAGGAGGCTCGTGCGCATCACCGACTGCTCGACGCTCAGCGGGTTCATCAGCGCGATGGGCGCTTCCTTCCCGCCCAGCACCTCCAGCGACTTCGGCGCCACGAACGAGTAGTTCACCACCTCGGACAGGCCCACGCCGCCCAGCGCGTGGCGCAGCCGGCGCTCCGCCTCCATGGACAGGGGCTCCGGCGCCAGCGTCTCCAGGCCGCGCGGCAGCCGCGCCGGGATGTTGTCGTAGCCGTACACGCGGGCGACCTCCTCCATCAGGTCCTCCTCGCGCTCCACGTCCACGCGCGCCCGCGGGACCTCGAACGTCGTCTGGCCCTGCGCCTCCTCCACGGACTTGAAGCCCAGCGCCGTCAGGATGCGCCGGACCTCCGCCTCCGGCACCGCCACGCCCAGCACCTTCTCCACCCGCGCGTAGCGCAGCGTCGCCCGGCGCGGCGCCAGGGGCTCCGGCTGCACGTCCACCCGGCCCGGCACCACCGTGCCGCCCGACAGCTCCGCGATGAGCTGCGCGGCCCGGTCCAGCGCCGGCAGCACCGCGTCCAGGTCCGCCCCGCGCTCGAAGCGGTGCGACGCCTCCGTGTGCAGCGCGTAGCGCTTCGCGGACCGGCGCACGCCGGAGCCGTGGAAGTGCGCGGACTCGATGACGATGCGCTTCGTGCCCTGCGTGACTTCACTGTCACCGCCGCCCATCACGCCCGCCAGCGCCTGCGCGCGGTCCCGGTCCGCGATGACGAGGTCGTCCGGGTCCAGCGTGCGCTCCTTGTCGTCCAGCGTGCGCAGCTTCTCGCCCGGCTTCGCGGTGCGGACGACGATCTCCTGGCCCGCCACCTTGTCCAGGTCGAACGCGTGCAGCGGCTGGCCATACTCCAGGAGGACGTAGTTGGTGACGTCCACCACGTTGTTGATGGCGCGCACGCCGCACGCCTTCAGCCGGTCCTGCATCCACTGCGGCGACGGCTGGATGGTGACGCCCTCCACCACGCGCGCCGCGTAGCGCGAGCAGCGCTCCTTCGCGTCGATGCGCACCTTCACCAGCTCCGCCACCGGCTTGCCGGACTCGGCGGGCTTCGGCTGCGGCACCTTCAGCTGCGCGCCCGTCACCACGCCCACCTCGCGCGCGATGCCCAGGTGGCTGAGCGCGTCCGGCCGGTTCGGCGTGACGTTCACCTCCAGCACGGAGTCATCCAGCCCCAGGGCCTCCGCGATGGGGACGCCCAGCTTCGTGTCCGCGGGCAGGATGAGCAGGCCGGACGAGTCCTCCGTGATGCCCAGCTCCTTCGCGGAGCAGAGCATGCCGAAGCTGTCCACGCCCCTCAGCGCGGCCTGCTTGATCTCCATGCCGTTGGGCAGCTTCGCGCCCACGGTGGCCAGCGGCACCTTGTCGCCGACCTTGAAGTTCTTCGCGCCGCACACCACCTGGAACAGCGCGGAGCCGCCGATGTCCACCTGCGTGACGGACAGCTTGTCCGCGTTGGGGTGCTGCACCGACTCGCGGATCTGCGCCACCACCACGCCGCGCAGGCCCTCGCCGGGGCGCTCCACCCCTTCAATCTCCAGGCCCGCCGCGGTCAGCTTGCGCGCCAGCTCGTCCACGGACGGCGGCAGCGCCACGTAATCACCCAGCCACTTCACTGAAATCTTCACAGGGTTGTCCTCTTGAGTGGTGGGCCGGAATCAGAACTGCGCGAGGAAGCGCGCGTCGTTCTCGAACATCATCCGCAGGTCGTCGATGCCGTAGCGCAGCATGGCCAGGCGCTCCACGCCCATGCCGAACGCGTAGCCCGTCACCTCCTTCGGGTCGTAGCCTGCGGCGGTGAAGACGTTCGGGTGCACCATGCCGCTGCCCAGCACCTCCAGCCACCCGGTCTGCTTGCACACGCGGCAGCCCTTGCCGCCGCACGACGCACAGGTGACGTCCACCTCCGCGGAGGGCTCCGTGAAGGGGAAGAAGGATGGGCGGAAGCGCGTGCGCGTCTCCGAGCCGAAGAACGCCTTCACGAACGCGTCCAGCGTCCCCTTCAGCTCCGCGAAGCTCACGTCCTTGTCCACCAGCAGGCCTTCCACCTGGTGGAACATGGGCGTGTGCGTGATGTCCGAGTCGCGCCGGTACACCCGGCCCGGCATCACCGCGCGGATGGGCGGCTTGCGCGACAGCATGTGCCGCACCTGCACCGGCGACGTGTGCGTGCGCAGCAGCGACGGGCTGTCCGCCTTCTTCGCGTGGCCCAGGCTGGGCTCGTCCACGTAGAACGTGTCCTGCATGTCCCGCGCGGGGTGGTCCTTGGGCAGGTTCAGCGCCTCGAAGTTGAAGTAGTCGAGTTCAATCTCCGGCCCGACCGCGACCTCGAACCCGAGCCGCGCGAACGTGCGGACGATGTCCTCCAGCGTGCGCGACACCGGGTGCCGTCCACCCGGCGGCACCGCGCGCCCGGGCAGCGTCACGTCCAGCTTCGGGCCCTTCAGCTGGGCCTCCAGCGCGGCCTCCTCGGCGCGCCGCGTGGCGTCCGCCAGGAGCTGCTCCAGCTCCGCCTTGACGATGTTGGCGATCTCTCCCAGGGCGCGCCGCTCGTCCGGGGGCAGCTTGCCCATGCCCCCCAGCACCGCGGACAGCTCACCCTTCTTGCCCAGGTAGCGGATGCGCAAAGCCTCCACCTGCGAGGGCTCCGACACGCCGGAGATCTCCTGGCGCGCCGCGTCCGCCAACGCCTGCAACCGGTCTCGCATGGTCCTCTTCCCGCCTTCCATTCACGCCCCGGACGCCTCAAGCGCCGGGCAAGAAAAAGGGCCGCCCCCTGGTGGAGGCAGCCCGTTTCAGCTTCGGGGGCCGGCGTCACCGCCGGCCGTGTCTCAGGCTGCCTTCGCGATGTTGGCGATGGCGGCAAAGCCCGCGGGGTCCGCGATGGCCAGATCGGACAGGACCTTGCGGTCCAGGTTGATCTTCGCCTTCGCCAAGCCGGCGATCAGCTTGGAGTAGGACAGGCCCACGGTGCGGGCGGCCGCGTTGATGCGGACGATCCACAGCGAGCGGAAGTTGCGCTTGCGCACCGCGCGGTCGCGGGTGGCGTAGTCCAGGGCGCGCTCGACGGCCTGGTTCGCACGGCGGTAGCAGTTCTTGCGACGGCCGCGGAAGCCCTTGGCAAGCTTGAGAATGCGATTACGACGACGACGAGCCTTGAATCCCTTTTTGACGCGCATGACACACTCCTGACTTCTGGAAGGGGGCCCCGGGGCGCTGGCTTCACGCCGCTCCGCCAGGACTCACGATTGGTTCAAACCCGAGGAACGACTCAGGCGCCGTAGGGGAACAGCTCCTTGATGACCTTCTTGGCGTCCATGTCGCGCAGGTGGCCCGTGCCACGGTTGCCGCGCTTCTGCTTGGGCGTCTTGGAGAAGGTGAACAGGTGCTTGCTGAACGCCTTGCCGAACTTCACCTGGCCGCTCTTCTTCACGTGGAAGCGCTTCTTCGCGGCGCTGCGGGTCTTCAACTTGGGCATGATCCCAAACCTTCCTTCTGCCTGTCGGCCGGCAGTCTTCGTGACTGACGGCGGACCGGGGCACACGGTCCCCGGACGCTTTGGGCGGAAGCCTCTATCACTCTTTTGCCGCGACGGGGGCAGGATTTCCTACAGCCGACGCGGAAACGACCGCCGCGGCGACCGCCGGCCTGCCTTCCTGCTTCCTGGCGGCCGCCTCCACCGCCTGGCGGGCGAGCTCCCGGGCGCGCTGGGCCACCTTCGGGTTGGGAGCCAGGATCATGAACATCTGGCGCCCCTCCATCCGGGGGTTCTGCTCCACCACCGCGATTTCCTTCAGGTCCTTCGTCACGTCGTCCAGGATCGCGCTCCCCAGCTCCTTGTGGGTGATTTCACGACCCCGGAACTGGATGGTGATCTTCGCCTTGTTCCCCTCCTCCAGGAACCGGCGGACGTTGCGGACCTTGAACTCGTAGTCGTGCTCCTCCGTCTTGGGGCGGAGCTTCACCTCTTTCAGGTGGACCACGACCTGCTTCTTCTTCGCGTCCGAGGCCTTCTTCTTCTCCTCGTACTTGAACTTGCCGTAGTCCATGATCTTGCAGACCGGCGGCTTCGCCATGGGGGAGATCTCGACGAGGTCGAGACCGTCCGCCTGGGCGCGCGTCAGGGCTGATTCCAGGGACATGACCCCGAGCTGCTCGGCGTTCGGTCCGACGACGCGGACCTCCCGGGCTCGGATACGGCGATTGGTTCTCTGATCGCGGACGATGGGAGGACCCTCCGACGGCTCGGGGACTGAGGGCATGCCTCAATCCCCGGAAGTCGCGCAAGTAGTCCAGCCCAGACGGGGAGTCAAGCCCCCCGCACTGCCGTTCAGGGCAGCGCGGCTTCCCTGGCCAGGAGGGCCTCGAAGTCGGCGTACTTCATCGTCTTCAGGTCCTCACCGCCGTAGCGGCGGGGGGCCACGGCGCCGGCCTCCACCTCGTTGTCGCCCACCACCAGGGTGAAGGGGACCTTCTGCATCTGGGCTTCGCGGATCTTCGCGTTGAGCGTCATGCCGCGCTCGTCCAGCTCCACCCGGAAGCCCTTGGCGCGCAGGTCGTCGCGCACCTTGCGGGCGTAGTCCAGCTGCCGGTCCGCCACGGTGACCAGGGTGGCCTGCACCGGGGCGAGCCACGCGGGGAACGCGCCGGCGAAGTGCTCGATGAGGATGGCGGTGAAGCGCTCGAAGGAGCCGAAGATGGCGCGGTGGAGGACCACCGGGCGGTGCTCGGCGTTGTCCTCGCCCACGTAGGTGAGGTCGAAGCGCTCCGGGGCCAGGTAGTCCAGCTGCATGGTGCCCAGCTGCCACTTGCGGCCGATGCTGTCGGAGACGGCGAAGTCGATCTTCGGGCCGTAGAAGGCGCCGTCGCCGGGGGCCAGCTCGTACGGCAGGCCCAGCGACTCCAGCGCCGCCTTGAGGCCGCCTTCCGCGCGGTCCCAGAGCGAGTCGTCGCCCAGGCGCTGCTCGGGGCGCGTGGACAGCTTCACCGCGTAGGTGAGGCCCACCGCCTT
Source organism: Corallococcus caeni (assembly GCF_036245865.1). NCBI lineage: Bacteria > Pseudomonadati > Myxococcota > Myxococcia > Myxococcales > Myxococcaceae > Corallococcus > Corallococcus caeni. The sequence goes on from NZ_BTTW01000003.1 coordinate 860,018, forward strand.
GTAGACGCGGTCCAGCAGCTGCACGAAGCGCCGCACCTCGTCGGTGATCTGGCTCTCCATGCAGTAGATGTGCGCGTCGTCCTGCGCGAACTGGCGCACGCGGGTGAGGCCGCCCAGCGAGCCCGCGGCCTCGTTGCGGTGGAGCACGTCCTGGGTGTGCAGGCGCAGGGGCAGGTCGCGGTAGCTGTGCTTCTTGAAGCCGTAGAACAGGTGGTGCGACGGGCAGTTCATCGGCTTGAGGGAGAAGTCGTGCTCGCCGGACTCGCTGTCGAGCACCAGGAACATGTTCTCCTTGTACTTGCCCCAGTGGCCGCTCGTCTCCCAGAGGCCCTTGTTGAACATCAGGGGCGTCTTGATCTCCACGTAGCCGTCACCGGCCGTGAGCGAGCGCATCCAGTTGGACAGCGTCTGGTAGAGCGTGGTGCCCTTCGGCGTCCAGAAGGCGGCGCCCGGCGAGTACGGGTGGAAGTGGAAGAGGTCCAGCTCCTTGCCCAGCTTGCGGTGGTCGCGCTTCCTCGCCTCCTCGATGCGCGTGAGGTACGCGTCCAGCGCCTTCTTGTCGAAGAAGGCGGTGCCGTACACGCGCTGGAGCATGGGGTTGCGGTGGTCGCCGCGCCAGTACGCGCCGCTGGAGGAGAGGATCTTGATGACGCCGATCTTCCCGGTGCTGGGCGCGTGGGGCCCCAGGCAGAAGTCCACCCAGTCGCCGTGGGTGTAGAGCGTGAGCGTCTTGGCGCCCTTGGCGGCGATGTCCTTGACGATCTCCACCTTGAACTTCTCGCCCTTCTCCTCGAAGAGCTTGATGGCGTCCTCCATGGAGATTTCCGTGCGGACGAACGGCATGTCCTGCTTGAGCTCCGCGTTGGCGGCCGCTTCGATCTTCTCCAGCTCCTCCGGGGTGAAGGGCTTCTCGCGGAAGAAGTCGTAGTAGAAGCCCTCCTCCGTCGCGGGACCGATGGTCACCTGCGTGCCGGGGAACAGGCGCTGCACGGCGCTGGCCACCACGTGCGCGGCGTCGTGGCGGATGAGGTCCAGGCCTTCCGGGCTCTTGGACGTGAAGATCTGCAGCTTCGCGTCCTCGTCGAGCGTGCGGGCCAGGTCCATGTCCTGACCGTTGACCCGGGCGAACAGGGCCGCCTTCGCGAGCCCCACACCGATGCTGCCCTTCACGAAGTCCGCGATGGTCGTGCCCCGGGCGGTCTGCTTCTGGCTGCCGTCGGGGAGCGTCACCGTGATGGATTCGGACATGGCGGAAAACCCCTGCGCTGGAAAAAAGTACGGGCGGCAGGCTTTTGAGAAAGCCGGCCGCCCGCGAGATGGAACACTTACTGATGATGGGTCGTAGTGGGATCGAACCACTGACCCCTACCGTGTCAAGGTAGTGCTCTACCGCTGAGCTAACGACCCGTCGTGCGGATGGGCGCGGGGAATAACAGCGGGCTCCCACACCTGTCAAGGAACATGAGCGCGGGCCCTTCTCTTCCCCGCGTTCACGTCTCCAACAACGCGCGGACGCGTTTCAACACCGCGTCGAACATGGCGGGGGTGAGCCTCCCCGTCTGGGTGTTCTGCTGGCTGACGTGGTAGCTGCCCACGAGCCACCGGCCGTCCGGCAGCCGGAACTCGGCGCCATGCCCGAAGGCGGGACGGGGCGTGGGCAGGGCCCCCCCGGTGCGGGCCACCGAGGCCAGCGCGGCGTTCCACCCGATGGCCCCCAGGGCGAGCAGCACCCGGCCGGGCAACAGCGCCATCTCCCGGTCCAGGAACGGCGCGCAGCGGGCCAGCTCCTCCGGCAGGGGCTTGTTGTCCGGCGGCGCGCACCGGCCGGCGGCGACGATGAAGGCGTCCGTCAGCTTCAGCCCGTCGTCCCGGCGCTCGCTGTGGGCCTGGTTCGCGAAGCCCGCCCGGTGCAGGCCCGCGAAGAGGAAGTCGCCGGAGCGGTCCCCGGTGAACATCCGCCCCGTCCGGTTGGCCCCGTGCGCGGCGGGCGCCAGACCCACGATGATCAGCCGGGCCCTGGGGTCTCCGAAGCCGGGGACGGGCCTCCCCCAGTAGTCCCAGTCGCGGTAGGCGCGCCGCTTCACGCGGGCCACCTCCTCCCGCCAGGCCACCAGCCGGGGGCAGGCCCGGCACGCGACAATCTCCTGGTGCAGCTTCTCCAGCTTCGTCACGGCCCCTGTACGCTCCCCTTGTAGAGCTGCGTGCGGCGGTAGCGCTGGATGACGACGCTGAGGACGACCTTGAGGATGGCGCTGGCGGGCACGGCCAGCAGGATGCCCACGAAGCCGAACAGCTCCCCGAAGGCGAGCACGGCGATGATGACCGCCACGGGGGCCAGGCCCACCTTCTCCCCCACGACGCGCGGGGTGATGACGAAGCCCTCGGCCAGCTGCCCGATGATGAAGGTCGCGGCCACCACGGCCAGCTGCCAAGGCCCCTGCCACGACAGGAGCACGCCCAGCACGGCCAGCACCACGCCGATACCCGTGCCCAGGTAGGGCACCATGTTGCCGAAGCCCGCGATGAGGCCAATGGCGATGGCCAGGTCGATGCGCGCCACGGACAGCCCCACCGCGTAGAGCACCGACAGGATGGCGCCCACGGTGAGCTGGCCCTGCACGAAGGCGGAGAGCACCTCGTCCACCTCGCGGAAGCGCTGGCTCACCAGCGCCACGGAGCGGCGCGGCAGCAGGTCCTGGATGCGGCCCATGAGGCGCGGGTAGTCCTGGAGGAAGAAGAACGCCAGCACCGGCACCACCGACAGTCCCAGCAGCGTGGCCGCGAAGCGCGCGGTGTTGCCGGCGAAGCTCGCCACCAGCCGCGCCGCCGTGGGGCCCGCGCTCTGAATCAGCTCGGAGGCCTTCTCCCCCAGCTCCGCGGTGCGCTGGCTCACCAGGTCCGGCAGCGACACGCCCAGCAGCGACTCCACCTGCGGCACCACCTGGGTGCTGGCGCGCTGGAAGAAGCCGGGCAGCTTCGCCGCCTCGTCGCGGAACACCGGCACCAGGTACAGGCCCGCGCCCACCAGCAGGAGCGTGCCCGCGAAGAAGAGGATGGACGTGCCCCAGGTGCGGTCCACGCCGCGCTTCTCCAGGAGCGTGACGAGCGGGTTGAACGCGTACGCGCCCGTCAGCGCCAGCAGCACCGGCACCGCCACCCCGCCGAACACGGACAGGAGCGCGAACACCAGCGCCAGCGAGCCCACCATCACGCCGGACCAGACGAAGTCGACCCGGCGGGCCTCCGCCTCGTCCAGGGCCGAGGGGTCGCCGGCCGGGGGCACGGGCTCCGGGTGCACGACGTGCAGCACCGGGGAGACTTCCAGGGTCGCCGCGGGCTGGGGAACCTTCACCGCGCGCTCACTGCCTCTCTTGCGACGTCCGATGACCGCCTCCTGTCCCCTCCCATCCTACGGCGTCTTCGCCCCCGGATTGCGGTCCAACGAACCTGCCAGGGGCCTCGCCCGCCACCTTGCGGTCCAGGGCGCCAGCCCTGGCGCGGGGCGCATCAGGGGGAACCGGTGCCGCCCTCGGGCGCCAGCGGCCGGAGCTTGACCTTCAACGTCACCCGCGCCCCGCTGGGCTGGTAGTAGGTCGTGTACGGGTAGAACCCGCGCTTCTTGACCTCCACCTGGTGGAAGCCCGGGTCCCCCAGCCGCAGGCTTCGGGACACCCCGGCGAAGTCGGTGCAGGTGCCCTGCTCCACGCCGTCCAGCAGCACCTGGGCGTCCGCGGGCTCACAGCGGAGCACCAGGTCGCCGCGCTTGGACGCGTTGGAGGCCATCAGCGCCTCCGCGCGGGCCACCGTCGCGGGCTGCTCCGAAGGGGTCGCGCAGCCGCCCGTCAGCGCCACCGCGAGCACCGCGAACACCGCGTCGTTCCACACGCGAGCCATGAGCGCTACTGCGTGACGATGGCGACCCGGCCCTCGGCCAGGAAGCGCGTGTTCGCCTCGGCGAGCGCGCGGGCGCCCTCCGCGCTCAGCACCAGGTCGGAGCCCTGGAGCTGCGCGGCCTTCACCACCAGGGGCTTGTCACCCACGCGCGAGGCCTTCCGCGCGGCGTCCAGGCTGTCGAACCAGGCCGCGACGCCCGCCGTGCCGCGCGCCTCCTCCGTGAGCACCGTCGCGCCGTAGAGCGCCTTGCCCGTCGCGTCCACCAGTCGGGGCGCGAGCACCGGCGTCACGCCCAGCCCGCGCGCGTCCACCACGAGGCCCGTGTACTTCGCGGCGCCGTCGTTGAGCACGATGGCCGGCTCCTGCGAAGGCGTCAGCGCCGCGGCGAGCGCCGCGAGCGGCACCTCCACGTCCATCTCCACGCCGCTGTCGGAGAAGTAGCGCGTGGCCAGGACCTTGTAGCCGCGGATGGCGCCCTCGACGCGGCCCTTCACCTCGTCGCGCGCCAGCTCGTCGCCCACGGTGCGGCCCGAGCTCACCTGGATGGCCTTGGCCTGCTCCAGCAGGTTGCGGAACGCGTCCTGCTTCGCGGCGCGCTCGGCGCCCAGCCGGGCCTGCCCGGGGTTGGCGGCCTTGAGGTCCGGGGCACCGGCGCCCGTGGCGCGCAGGACCTGGCCCTCCCAGTTGATGCCCGGAGTGCCCACGCCGCGCACGGTTCCAGCGGCGGGTGCGGCGACCTTCGCGTCCTTGCCCTGGCCCAGCGCCGTCAGCGGCACGACCAGCAACAATCCCCACAGCGAACGCCTCACGGAGCACTCCTCCCGTTGTCGCCGCGAAAGGTCGGCGAGCGCACAGGGAACCTCTCCGGTCATTCAAGGGGGTCACTTCGCGCGAAGTCAAGGCGACCCGGGGGACGGTCGGATCCACCGGACGACCTCCGCGCTTCGTACCGCGAACCGCCGGTGGCACCGCGCAATCGCGGTGGCACACCTGGAGGGGAATACCCTGCGTCAGTTGCCGTTGCTGTGACGGTCCACGTAGGCGTCGATCATCTTGCGGTGCCGCTCGGTGAGCAGCGTGAAGCGCACGCCGGACTGCTCCTTGCGGCCCAGTTCCTTCCACTCGCGTACGACTTCACCCTCGGCGTAGATGATCTCCTCGGAGCCGGGGAGCTGGAACTGGAGGCCCACGCGGCGCGCGTCGTGCTGGGGCTCGATGAGACGCGAGAGGCTGACGCCTTCCTGGCTGATGTCCGCGGCGCGGGTCATGTACGGCACGCCGCCCATGTACTTGTTGAGGTAGATGTCCAGGGGCGCCCGATTGGCCTTCCGCTTCTCGCTCATTGGCTCATGACCTCCGGCTGGTGCAACAGGCTGCTGCGGGGGTGCAGCGACCTGAAGGCACAGTACGTTCAGACGTCATGCGCGCAAGAAAACGGCGCCCTTCCAGCCCACCCGCCTGGCCACCGTGCGCCGTGTTTTTCCGCTCGCTGGATTCTTCGCATTGGCCTGTGCGCGCGGATGACCGCCAGCGCATGCGCGGCCCTATAGTCCCCCCTGTTCTCGTGAAAGGCGGAAGCATGCGTATGCAGTGGAAGGCGGCCCTGGTCCTGATGCTCGGTGCTCCGGGCCTCGCCCTGGCCCAGGCCCCGACGAAGACCTCCAAGCCGGCCGCCGCGCCGGAGGCCGCCGCGAAGGCCGCCCCTGCCCAGGCGCCCCTGGAGCTCAAGACGGATGAGCAGAAGACCATCTATGCGCTCGGCATCTCGCTGGGCCAGAGCGTGACGGCGCTCGCGCTCACCCCGGAGGAGGTGCAGGTGCTCCAGCGCGGCCTCCAGGATTCGCTCAGCGGCACCGCGCCCGCCGTGGATCCGAAGGAGTTCACCCCGAAGATCCAGTCGCTCGCCAAGGCCCGGCAGTCGCAGGTCAACATCGCCACGCTGGACCGCGCCTCCAAGGAGCCCGGGGCCACGCGGCTGCCCTCCGGCGTCATCTACCGGGAGCTCAAGGCCGGCACCGGCAAGTCGCCGCGCGCCATCGACACCGTGAAGGTGCACTACCAGGGCACGCTGGTGGACGGTACGGAGTTCGACAGCTCCTACAAGCGCGGCATGGCGGTGGAGTTCCCGCTCAACGGCGTCATCCCCTGCTGGACGCAGGGCGTGCAGAAGATGAAGGTCGGCGGCAAGGCGAAGCTCACCTGCCCCGGGAGCACCGCCTACGGAGAGCGCCCGCCCACGGGCTCGCGCATCCCGCCCAACGCCGTGCTCACCTTCGAGGTGGAGCTGGTGGACATCCCGGGCAACACCGCCGCCACGCCGTAGTCCGCTCCAACGGGGGCCCGCACGCTGACGGGCCCCCGCGAAGGCCTCACTGCACGGGCGACTTCACGGACCGGCCGCCGAACGGCGGGTTGGCCATGATGGCCTGGGCCAGCCGGTCCGAGAAGGCGCGTCCCTCCCGCTGGAAGGACTCGGTCTCCTCCGCGTTCAGGCGCACGCGCACCTCGAACTGGACGATGCCGCCCACCACGACCTCGATGGACAGCGCCCCGTCCCTCCCGCGCAGCACGCGGTACAGGAGCGGGCTCTGGAGGAGCACCTCCTCGTCGCTCACGGGATCTCCGCCACCTGCGTGTCCGCCACCGGCGCGTTGATGACCATCACCTCCGGCGCGCCGCCGGACGTGTAGCCGCCGAACTTGAAGCAGTCGGTGTCCTCGGGCGTCTGGCACTTCCACACGCCGGGATCCGCGTCCACCGGCAGGCGCGTGCAGACCTTCTGCGCCGCCAGGTCCAGCGTCATCATCCGCAGGGGCCCCTCGAAGTTCTTCGCCGGCAGGCCCAGCGCCTGGCCCAGCACCGCGGGGTCGTGCTTGCCGTCCGCCGTCTTCGCCTTCTCCACCGCGCCATGGATGGACGCCGACGGCGCCGCGAACAGGTAGCAGCCCACGTCGTTGCAGCGGCCGAAGTTCTTCGCGCCCGTCTGCACCACGAACTTCTGGTACGCGCTGTCCGTCATCAGCCACGACACCTTGCGGTCCGGGAAGTTCTTGTCGATGTGCTGATCAATCCCGTAGGGAGCCGCCATCGCGTCCGCTTCCTTGGAGATGGCCTTCTGCGTGTCGTCGCAGTTGTCCACCAGCGAAGCCGCGGGGGGAGGCGTCGTCTCCGGGGGCTTCGTGCCGCCCTTCATCGACGCACAGCCCACCACGGTCGACAGGGAGCCCAGCACCAGCGCACGAGAGATGAAATTCACGGTCAATCCTCCAGATAAGTGAAATGGGGAATGGCCGGATATCACAGCGCCGCTTCGGTGGCCCGCAACAATGCTTCCGCGCTGACGGGGGCGCCGGTGGCGTGCCGCATCCATTCGTCGGGGGTGACGGAGCCGAAGGTGGCCATGCGCTCGAACTCCGCGCCCAGCGGGCCGTGCTGCTTCAGGTGCTCTTCAATCTGGAAGGCGATGAGGTGCCCCAGCGGGTAGTCCGGCAGGTACAGCGGGTAGCTGATCATGTGGCTGTAGATGCCCAGCACCGGGCTGTCCTTCCGCCCCAGCACCGGCGCGTAGTAGCGGTTCCACACGTCGCGCGACAGGCCGGCCACCGCGTCGCGCAGCTGGGCGGGCGTGGCGTCCGGGTGCTCGTACATCCAGTGCCACGTGGCCATGTCCACCAGCGCCACGCCGGCGATCTCCCACGCCTGCCAGAAGTCGTTGAGCACGCGCTCGCGCTCGCTGGCCGCGTCCGGCTGGCCCAGGCCCAGGAGCTCCAGGTCGCGCGCCTGGAAGACGAAGGCCAGGGCCTCCGTGAAGGCGTTGTTGGGGACGCCGGACAAGAGCGTGTGGTCCACCTGGTACAGGCTGAAGACCTGCTCCACGTTGTGCCCCAGCTCGTGCACCGCGATGTTGTAGCCCTTGTAGTCCATGCCCCCCTTCTCCACGCGCGTGCGCAGCCGGGGGAAGTCGCCCCGGCGCAGCGCCTGCTGGGCATGGCCCGCGCCGCGGGACGCGTCCACGCGGATGTACGACGCGAGCACGTCCGCCTTCTCCCGCGTGAAGCCCAGCCCCTGGAGGATGCGCGGGATGTCGCGCGCGAAGGCGTCCGCCGTGGGGTAGCGCTGGCGCGTCAGCGCGTCCAGCTGCGCCTCCGGCACCTTCGAGCCCGGACGGAAGCCCGGATACCAGAGGTCCTGAGGCTCCAGCGGGCGGCCCAGGCGGGTCTGGATCAGCTTCGCCACGCGCGGCACCAGCGGGGACTCCAGCAGCTGCGTGAGCAGCGCGCGCACGCGCTCCTCCGGCAGGCCGCGGTCCAGCTCGAAGGCGCGCGCGATGCGCGTGGGCGCCACCGGCGAGTATGGATCCACCTTCCGCGACGCCTGGAACGTGGCCAGCAGCCGCGCGTAGCGCGTGTCCGGCTCCGGCGCGGGGTCCGCCTTCGCGGCACGCTGGGGCGCGTTCGCCTCCACCGACTCCGGCGGCGCCACGCTGACCTTGTTGGTGAAGGGGTCCCAGTCCACGCGCGGGTTGTCGATGACGGCGGCGGGAATGGTCTGCGTGACGATGCGCTCCATCACCTGGACGATCATCCGCTGCTTCGCCAGGCCCTTCGGGTCCGTGTAGTCCGCCTTCAGCTCGTCGCGCAGGTTCCAGTGGCTGATGAGCCGCAGGCCCTGGGGGAAGAGGCGCTGGCCCTTCGCGTCCACCAGGTGGTGCATCCAGACGTTGTACTCGGCGATGTAGAGGTTCGCGTCCGCGATGGCCTGCGACACCTTCTGCTCCACCGCCGCGGGCACGCGCCGGTTGAAGCGCGACGCGAGCTTCGCCTCCGCCCACTGCCGGCGCGTCCAGGACGGGCCCTCTTTCACGCGCTCGGCCAGCGTGGTGAGCGGGAAGTTGAGCAGCACGACGAAGCCCGGCTTCGCCTGGAACAGGTCCGACGTGACGTTGGAGGACGGATCATACGCCGCGAGCAGCGGCTCCACCGGCAACAGCGGCCCCAGGTCCAGGTCCGTGAACCACTGGAGCTCCCGCCCCAGCTCGTTCATGTGGCCGTCGAACTGTTCGAACAGCCCTTCAAAGCGCGTGAACGTCGCGTCCAGCTGGGGGCCGGTGGGCAGGAACTGCTCGCGCGCGAAGGCCGCCAGGTCCCCGTCCTCCGGCCGCCACAGCGTGGCCACCTGATCCACGCCGCGCTCGATGCGCGCGCGCTGGGCCTCGCCGTGCTGCTTCACCAGCTCCTGCTTGAGCGCGGTCAGCGCCTCCTTCGTCACGGGGGCGGCCGGCGCGGACGCGGAGGTGGACGCGGCGGCGGGCGGCGTGGGGACCGTGGAGGGGGAGGACGTGGCGCAGCCGAGGGCGGCGACGAGGGGGAGGAAGCGCAGGCGGAAGGTGGGGGCGGACATGCGGGCTCCGGAAAATACAGAAGGCCCGACCCGTGAGAGCCGGACCTTCTTGGGTGAATCAGGAAACGGTCAGGCTCAGGCGGCGCGAACGTTCTGCGCCTGCAGGCCCTTGGGGCCCTTGGTCACTTCGAACTCCACCTTCTGGCCCTCGGCCAGGGTGCGGAAGCCATCCATGTTGATGGCGGTGTGGTGGCAGAACACGTCCTCACCACCGCCGTCCTGCGTGATGAAGCCGAAGCCCTTCGCGTCGTTGAACCACTTCACGGTACCAGTCGCCATTTGCTGTTCTTCTTTCATCGCGGACAGGAAGAGTCGCCGTCCGGTCCTACAGAGTTCAACCCTACAAGACGGGCGCAAGCCTAAGCGCCCGTCCCGGGAGAAGTCCACTCCCTGGATACGTCAGCCGTGAAACGTCACCAGCCGCACTTCTGGCCCTTGTTCTGCTCCTGGAGCCAGCGACGCAGCGGGGCGAAGTACTCCAGCATCGGCGTGGCATCCATCTGGCGGGAGCCCGTCATCGCGGCGAGCGCGTCCGGCCACGGCTTGCTCGCGCCCATCTCCAGCATGGCCTGCAGGCGCTGGCCCGCGGCCTTGTTGCCGTAGATGGAGCACTCGTTGAGCGCGCCCTTGTAGCCCGCGGCCTCGCACAGCGCCTTGTGGAACTGGAACTGGAGGATCCGCGCGAGGAAGTAGCGCGTGTACGGCACGTTGGCCGGCACGTGGTACTTGGCGCCCGCGTCGAAGTCCTGCTCCGTGCGCGCCACCGGCGCGGCCACGCCCTGGTACTTCGTGCGCAGCGCCCACCAGCTCTTGTTGTAGTCCGCCGGCTTCACCTTCCCGCTGAACACGTCCCAGCGCCACTGGTCCACCAGCAGGCCGAAGGGCAGGAAGGCCACCTTCTCCAGCGCGTCCTTCAGCTGGAGGTTGATGACGTTCTTGTCGTTCTTCTCCACCGCGTTCAGCAGGCCCGCCTGCTGGAGGTAGGCCGGGGTGATGGAGAGCGTGAGCGCGTCGCCAATGGCCTCGTGGAAGCCGTCGTTGGCGCCCGCCTGAAAGAGGACGGGGAGCTTGTAGTAGTACGTGTAGTAGTAGTCGTGGCCCAGCTCGTGGTGGATGGTGACCAGGTCCTCCTCGGTGGGCTTGATGCACATCTTGATGCGCAGGTCGTTGTCGTACGTCACGTCCCACGCGGACGCGTGGCAGACGACGTCGCGGTCCTTGGGCTTGGTGAACTGCGAGCGCTCCCAGAAGGTCTGCGGCAGCGGCTTCATGCCCAGCGAGGTGAAGAACTTCTCACCCAGCTTCACCATCTTCTGCGGGTCGTAGCCCTGCTTCACCAGGGCGCTGCCGACGTCCAGGCTGGCCTGGCCGGGGAACGGCTCCACCAGCGGGTAGATGTTGTTCCACTCCTGCGCCCACATGTTGCCCAGCAGGTGCGCGGGGATGGGCTTGCCGGCGGGCACCTTCGCCTCGCCGTACTGCTTGGCGAGCCGGCCGCGCACGTAGCAGTGCAGCTCGTCGTACATGGGCTTCACCTGGCCCCAGAGCCGCTGCGCCTCCGTCTCGAACTCGGCGGGGGTCATGTCGTAGGACGACCGCCACAGCGTGCCCAGGTCGTTGAAGCCGATGTCCTTCGCGCCCGCGTTGGAGAGGTCCACCAGCTGCGTGTAGAGCGGGCGCATGGGGCGGCTGATGGCGTGCCAGCCGGTCCACGCGTCCAGCAGCTCATCCGCGTTGCGGCTCTCCGCCATCACGTCGGACAGCTCCTCCAGGTCGCGGCACTTCCCCTTGCCGTCCTTGCCGCAGTACTTGCCCTTGCCGTAGAGGCCCTCCAGCTTCGCGGCGGTGGCGGCCAGCTCCGCGCGCTGCTTGGGGTTCGCCGGGGCGGGCAGCGTCTGGGACACGCGCAGGAGGTGCAGCATGCGCGCGGTGTCTGCGTCCAGCTTCAGCCCGTCGAAGCGGCGCGACTCCTTGATGGCGTTGTTGACGTAGGCCATCACCTCTTCGTTGACGGACGCGGCGTTCCGCTCCGTGTCGTCGGTGATGTACGTGCTCTTGATCCACTCAGCGGTGGCCTGGCGGGTCCAGAGCTGCTTCAGGTCCGCGTTGAGCTTCTCGGCGAACTGCTTCGCCTCCGCGGGCGTGGCCTTCGCGGCCGGAGCGGGCGTGGCCTTCGCGGCCGGAGCGGGCGTCGTCTGCGCGCTGGCGGCGGGCGCCGCGAGCGACAGGGCGGCCAGGGCCGCGCGAATCAAGGACTGGGGGGAGCGGGTCATGGGCGCGGACACTATGGGAAGTGCCCTGCCCTCGCACCCGCGAAGTCAAGGCGCCCGCGCGCCCTGTTCACCGCGCGCGGACCAGACGCAATGCGGCGACGAACGGAGGCCCGGACGGGGGTCGTCCGGAGGGCAGCCAGCCGTGACGGGCGCGCCCTGCCGTGCCGCTACAGGCAGTGACAGCTTTGCTTCATGCTCCTGGGACACACGAAGGATGCGCACTGGCCCGCGCCAGAGGCCGCGATGGACCAGGCGCGCGAGTTCCTGGAGGCCTGCCGGGACAGGCACGTGCTCGTCGCGCCGCACACGGACGTGGACGGGCTCACGTCCGGGGTGCTGATGGTCCGGGCCCTCCAGTCCCTGGGAGCCCGGCCGACGGCGCGCCTGCCGGGCAAGGGAGAGGACGTCCACCATCCGGGGTTCCTGGAGCGGCTGGGCGCCTCGTCCACGGAGGCACTGGTGGTGCTGGACATGGGCAGCCGCGCGGAGCCGCTGCTGCCCGGCGTGCCCACGCTGGTGGTGGATCACCATGCGTCGGAGTCCTTTCCTCCCGGCGCGCAGGTGCTCACCGCCCACGGCCATGAGCCCGTGGCGAACACCAGCCTGCTCACGTACGTGCTGACGTCGTCGTTCGTCGTCCCCGGTCCGCTGGAGTGGGTGGCGGTGCTGGGGACGGTGGCGGACCTGGGTGTGGACGCGCCGATGCCGTTCCTCAAGGACGCGCTGCGGCGGGCGAAGCGTTCGTCCGTCACGGAGGCGGTGGCGCTGCTCAACGCGGCGCGCCGCTCCAGCCGGTTCGCGGCGCCGCTGGCCATGCAGGTGCTGCTGCGCGCGGGCAGCGCGACGGACATCGCGGAGGGGCGCGTGCCCGGCGTGGACGCGCTGCGCGACTGCCGCCTGGAGGTGCAGCGCGAGGTGGCCCGGTGCGCGAAGACGCCGCCGCGCTTCTCGGGGAACCTGGCGCTCCTGATGTTCAGCTCCGAGGCGCAGGTGCATCCGCTGGTGGCCATGCGCTGGGTGCAGCGGTTGCCGGACCACATCGTCGTCGCCGCCAACACGGGCTACCTGCCCGGCCGCGTGAACTTCGTGCTGCGAAGCCGCGCACCAGTGGACCTGCTCGCGCTGCTGCGGGGGCTGGACCTGCCGCCGCTGGGGGGCTCCTACGCGCACGGCCATGCACGGGCCACGGGCGGCAGCCTCGCCCCCTCGGACTTCCTGCGCCTGATGGAGGCGCTGGGCTTCCGGGGGCTGAGCGACCGGGACGTGGAGCGGCGCGGCGTCGCGCCCTGACAGGACGCTGGGACGCGGGGGCGATGAGCAGCGCAAGCCCGTTGCGATATGACGGGGTGGATGCCTCGCGCCCTCTTCGCCCTCCTCTCCTCGCTGTGCCTCGTCGCCTGCGGCTCGACGAACGATGATCCGCCCACTCCCGGTGGCGAAGCCTGCGAGCGGTACACCTTCCCGCTGTCGGACACGTCGACGGCCAGTCACGTGAGCTCGTGCGGCAGCACCGCGTGCGGCAACGGAGAGAACCCGCCCAACTCCGGCATGCACTGCTCCACGTGGCTGTCGTGCCGCAGCTTCGACACGGAGCAGCCGCGCTGTTCGTGGATCCACAACCTGGAGCACGGCCACGCGGTGTTCCTCTACAACTGCCCGGAGGGCTGCGCCGACGACGTCGCGAAGCTGGAGGCCGCGATGGCGAAGGCCGCGGTGGGCAGCAACGGCGTGCGCCGCGCGCTCGTCGCGCCGGACTCGCAGCTGCCCAAGCGCTTCGCCGCGCTGCTGTGGCGCCGCACGTACCTGATGGACTCCGTGGACCCGGACGCGCTCACGTGTCTGCTCGCGTTGCAGGACGTGGACGCGAATGAGCCGGGCCTGGTCTGCCCTCCGTGAAACAACGGTGAGCACGCGACAGGTAGTGCTGGCGCGAGAGGAATCCACTCCACCGGGAGTGTGACTGGCCAGCCAACCTTGCGCTCGCTCGGGCAACGTCTCTTAATTCGACGCACGCGCCAGCCCCTGTTTCATCCGCTTCCGTGTCCCGCGCGGCGGCACTGACACCCCTTTCGCGGGGGCGGCGCGTCGCCATGACCGAGACCGTCGACGCCCCCGTGTCCCCGAAGGGGCCGGCTCCTCGAAACATCGCTGATGCCTTCGAGGCGCAGGCCTCGCTTCGTCCCCACGCGGTCGCCATCCGCTGTGACGGACAGCAGCTCACGTACGCGGAGCTGGAGGCCCGCGCGAACCGGCTCGCGGGCTGGTTGAAGGCACAGGGCGTGGGCCGTGAGCGGCCCCAGGTGGGCGTGTGCCTGCCACGCTCGGTGGACCTCGTTGTCACACTGGTTGGCATCCTCAAGGCGGGGGGCGCGTACGTCCCGTTGGATCCGGAGTACCCCTCAGAGCGGCTCGCGTTCATGGCCACGGACTCGCGCGTGCGGATCATCGTCACGCACGCCGGGCTTGAGTCGCGGCTGCCCTCGGGGGACTGGCGCACGCTCTGCCTGGACACGCAGGCGGAGGCGCTCGCGGGCTTCGGTGAAGGGCCCATCGCGCGGGACGTGGTGGAGGACGACCTGGCCTACGTCGTCTTCACGTCCGGCTCCACGGGCCGGCCCAAGGGCGTGTGCGTGCCCCACCGGGGCGTGCTGCGGCTGGTGCTGGGCGCGGACTACGTGCACCTGGGGCCGGACGAGGTGCTGTTGCAGCTGGCGCCCGTGGCCTTCGACGCGTCCACGTTCGAGCTCTGGGGCGCGCTGCTCAACGGCGGCCGCGTGGCGGTGTTCTCGCGCGGGGCCGCCGCGCTGGACGAGCTGGGCGACTTCCTGCGCGCGGAGCGGGTGACGACGGCGTTCCTCACCACCGGTCTGTTCAACACGCTGGTGGACCGGGGCCTGCCGGGGACGGAGACGCTGCGGCAGCTCTACACGGGCGGCGAGGTGATGTCCCTGCCCCACGCGCGCCGGGCGCTGGAGGCCCTGCCGCGCACGCGCATCTTCAACTGCTACGGCCCCACGGAGAACACCACCTTCACGAGCTGCCAGCTCCTGCGCGCGCCGCTCGGCTCCGAGCCCGCGCCCATCGGCCACGCCATCTCCGGCACGCGGATGTACGTGCTGGACGCGGACGGGCGCGAGCTGCCCGTGGGCGCCGTGGGCGAGCTGTACACGGGAGGCACCGGCGTCGCGTGGGGCTACTGGGAGCGACCCGAGCTCACCGCCGAGCGGTTCCTGCCGGATCCCTTCAGCCCTGAACCGGGCGCGCGCATGTATCGCTCGGGGGACCTCGCGCGCAGGCTCGAGGACGGCGCGGTGGACTTCGTGGGACGCGTGGACCACCAGGTCAAGGTGCGCGGCTTCCGCATCGAGCCGGGAGAGGTTGAAGCTGCGCTGCGCCTGCATGCCTCCGTTCAGGAGGCCGTGGTGATGGTGCGCGAGGACGTGCCGGGAGACCGGCGGCTCGTGGCGTACGTGACGGCCTCCGAGCCCCTCACGGCGCCAGCGCTGCGAGCCCACCTGAAGGCCCACCTGCCCGTGCACATGCTGCCCTCGGCCATCGTCGTCCTGGACGCGATGCCGCTCACCGCGAACGGCAAGGTGGAGCGCAAGGCCCTGCCGGATCCGCGCGACTGCCCCGGGGCCGAGGAGGACTTCGTCGCGCCGGAGACCGCGCTGGAGCGGACCGTCGCGAAGGTCTGGGCGGACGTGCTGCGCGTGGACGCGGTCAGCGCCACGGCGGACTTCTTCGAGCTGGGTGGGCAATCCCTCCTGGCCACGCAGGCCATCGGCCGCCTGTGCGACGTGCTCGGGCGTCCCGTCCCGCTGCGCTCGCTGTTCGCCCTGCCCGTGCTGAGGGACTTCGCCGCCGCGCTGGAGGCAGCCGCTCCCGCGGCGGAGCGTGCCGAAGCGCCCATCCCTCCGTGCGCGGATGCGGAGCGGGAGCAGCTGTCGTTCGCGCAGCAGCGGCTGTGGTTCCTGGACCAGTGGATGCCGGGCTCCGCGCTGTACTCCCTGCCGTTCGCGTTCCGACTGGAAGGCCCCCTGGAGTCGGCCGTCCTGGAGCAGGCGCTCCAGGCCGTGGTGGACCGGCATGAGTCCCTGCGCACTTCCTTCCCCGGTGAGGGCGCCGCCATCCAGCATGTCGCCGCGCACGTGCCCGTGACGCTGGAGCGCGCGGAGAGCGGCTCGGAGGCAGACACGCTCGCGTGCATGCAGCGTGAAGGGGAGCGTCCGTTCGATCTGGCCCGGGGTCCGTTGTTCCGCGCGCTGCTCATCCGTGAGGCGGAGCAACGGCACGTGCTGGTGCTCAACCTGCACCACATCGTCTCCGACGGCTGGTCCTTCGGCGTGCTGTACCACGAGCTGTCCACCGCATACCGCGCGCGCGGAGCCGTCACCGACCTGTCATCCCTGCCCATCCAGTATCCCGACTACGCGGCGTGGCAGCGCCAGTGGCTCCAGGGAGACGTGCTCCAGCGGGAGCTGGGCTTCTGGAAGGAGCAGCTCGCGGACGTGCCGCATGTGCTGGAGCTGCCCACCGACCGGCCGCGCGCCGCCGTGCAGCGGTTCGAGGGCACCGTCCATCGCTTCACGGTTCCCGCCGGACTTCACGGTGCGCTGGAGGAACTGGCCCGCCGGGAAGGGGCCACGCTGTTCATGGCCCTGCTCACCGGGTTCCAGGTGCTGCTGTCGCGTTACAGCGGCCAGCGGGACTTCGTGGTGGGCACGCCCATCGCGAACCGCACGCGAAAGGAGCTGGAGGGGCTCATCGGCTTCTTCGTCAACACGCTGCCCATCCGTGCGCGCTTCCAGGGGGAACCCTCGTTCCTTCAGCTCCTCGGACAGGTGCGCGACCGCGCGCTGGGGGCCTATGCCCATCAACACCTGCCGTTCGAGAAGCTGGTCGAAGCGCTCCAGGTCGAACGTGAGTCGAGCCGCACGCCCCTCATCCAGGTGCTGTTCGCGCTCCAGAACGCGCCCACGTCACGGCTCCAGTTCCCGGACGTCACCGTCACCCCGCTGACGCTGGACACGCGCACGTCCAAGTTCGACCTGTTCCTCGCGCTGGAGGAGGCCGGTGACGAACTGGTGGGCACGCTCGAATACGCCACCGCGCTGTTCGATGCCGCCACCATCGAGCGCCTGACGGGGCACTACCTCCAGGTGCTGCGCTGCTTCGTGGAAGCGCCGGATCGGGCCACGGGGGACGCGGTCTTCCTGTCGGAGGTGGAGCAGCGGCGGGTGCTCCGGGACTGGAACGCGTCAGCACGTCCCTACCCTTCGGAGCTGTCCATCGTGGACGCCTTCGCGTCGCAGGTCGCGCGGCGGCCCGACGCCATCGCCGTAAGCCATGGCGCCGTGACGCTCACCTACGCGGACCTGGATGCGCGAGCGGAGCACCTGGCCCGGCGGCTGCGGACGCTCGGGGTGGGCCGGCGCACGCCGCAGGTCGGCGTGTGCCTGCCTCGCTCGGTGGACCTCATCGTGTCGCTCGTCGCCATCCTCAAGGCGGGCGGCGCCTACGTCCCGCTGGATCCGGAGCATCCCGCCGAGCGGCTCGCCTTCATGGCCACCGACGCGCGGCTGGTCGCCATCGTCACGCATGAGGCCCTGGCCTCCGGGCTGCCTCCGGGTTCATGGACGCCCGTGTGCCTGGATGTGCCCTGGGACGCCGTGTTGGAAGCGCACGCGGCTGAGTCCGTGATGCCGGTAGATCTGGCGCACATCATCTACACCTCTGGGTCCACGGGCCGCCCCAAGGGCGTGTGCATCCCGCATCAGGGCGTGGTGCGCCTGGTGCTCAACCCCGACTACGTGCACCTGGGGCCCGGCGACCGGATGGCGCAGTCCACGACCATCGCGTTCGACCTGTCCACGCTGGAGATCTGGGGTGCGCTGCTCAACGGGGCCACGCTGGTCCTGTTCACCAAGGACGAGATCATCGACCCGGACGTCCTGACACGCAGGCTCCAGGAAGAGCGCGTCACGCACATGGTGCTCGCCACGGCGCTGTTCAACCACGTTGCCCGCACGCGGCCCGAGGCCTTCCGCCACCTGTCCTGGATGATCTTCGGCGGCGAGGCCGCGGATGTCGCCAGCGTCAACGCGGTGCTCTCGCACGGTGGACCCACGGCGTTGATCAACGGCTATGGCCCCACGGAGAACACGTCGTTCAGCACGTGGCACCGGGTGCCGCACGCGGGCGTTGATTCCGTGCCCATCGGTGGACCGCTCGCCAACAGCACGGCGTACGTGCTCGATGCCCGGCTTCACCCGGTTCCTCCCGGCGTCGTGGGCGAGCTGTTCGTGGGTGGCGACGGATTGGCGCTCGGGTACTGGGACCGGTCCGGCCTCACCGCGGAGAAGTTCATCCCCCATCCGTTCAGCGACACGCCCGGCGCGCGGCTCTATCGCACGGGGGACCTGGTGCGGCAGCGCAGGGATGGCGTCCTGGAGTACGTCGGCCGCCGCGACCACCAGGTGAAGCTGCGCGGCTTCCGCATCGAACTGGGCGAAGTGGAAGCAGCGCTGCGGCAGCACCCCGCCGCAAGGGAGGCACTCGTGCTGCTGCGCGAGGACACGCCGGGCGACCGCAGACTCGTGGCCTACGTCGCGGCCTCGGGCGTCGCGGAGGCGGTGTTCCGCGAGTTCCTCCAGGCCCGGCTCCCGGGCCACATGGTGCCCTCCGCGTTCGTGGTGCTGGAATCGCTGCCCCTCACGCCCAACGGGAAGATCGACCGGCGCGCACTGCCCGTCCCCGAAGCCTCCAGCCCCGAGGGCTTCATCGCGCCCCGGAGCCCGCTCGAAGCGCGGGTCGCCGGGATCTGGGCCTCCGTGCTCGGCGCGCGCGAGGTGGGAACGCACTCCCACTTCTTCGACCTGGGAGGCCACTCGCTGCTGGCCACGCAGGTGGTGTCACGCGTGCGAGAGGCACTGGGCGTGTCCCTGCCCGTGCGCGCCCTCTTTGAAGCACCGCGCCTGGAGGCGTTCGTCCGGGTCGTGGAAGGGCTGCTCGCGGAAGGGCGTTGGGATTCCTCGCGCATCCCGGTGACGCCGCGTGGCGCCGGGCTGCTTCCGCTGTCCTTCGCGCAGGAGCGGCTGTGGTTCCTGGGCCGGCTCCACGACGCACCGGGCGTCTACAACATGCCCATGGCCCTGCGCCTGGACGGTCCACTGGACGTCGCGGTGTTGCGCGCCAGCCTGGAAGCCCTCGTGCTGAGGCACGAGTCCCTTCGCACCATGTTCCCCGAAGGCGACCTCCCCACGCAGCATATCGTCGAGGAGTCCATCCTCACGCTGGAGGTGCAGCGGTTCGAGGCCTCGGGACCGGAGGACGTGCGAGTCCAGGCGCGCTTGCAGCAGGAGGCGGAGCGGTCCTTCGACCTTGCGAAGGGGCCCCTGTTCCGGGCGCTCCTGCTCGAGCTCGAAGGCACGTGTTCGGTGCTGGTGCTCAACCTGCACCACATCGTGTCCGATGGTTGGTCGCTGGGCGTGCTCTACCGCGAGCTGTCCTCCGAGTACCACGCTCGTCTCCAGGGTCACGCGCCGAACCTGTCCCCACTGCCCTTGCAGTACGCGGACTACGCCGCGTGGCAGCGCCACTGGCTCCAGGGAGACGTGCTCCAGCGGCAGCTCGACTTCTGGAAGGAGCAGCTCGCGGACGCGCCACATGTCCTGGAGCTGCCCACGGATCGTCCGCGTCCCGCGGTACAGCGGTTCGAAGGCGCCACGTACCGCTTCACGTTGCCCGACTCGCTCCAGCACCTCCTGGCGGCCCTGGGCCGCGAGGAAGGGGCCACGCTGTTCATGACGCTGATGGCGGGCTTCCAGGTGCTGCTCTCGCACTACAGCGGCCAGCGGGACTTCATCGTCGGTACGCCCATCGCCAACCGCACGCGTGAGGAGCTGGAAGGCCTCATCGGCTTCTTCGTCAACACGCTGCCGCTGCGGGCCCACCTGCGTGACGGTGCGTCCTTCCGCGAAGTGTTGCGGCAGGTGCGCGACCGGGCCCTGGGCGCGTATGCGCATCAGGAGTTGCCGTTCGAAAAGCTCGTGGAGGAGCTGCACGTCGAACGCGCGCTGAGCCATGGACCGCTGGTGCAGGTGATGTTCGCCTTGCAGAACGCGCCCGGCACGTTGCCCCAGCTTCCGGGCCTCCAGGTCCAGGCGCTGGAGCTGCCGCTCCAGACCTCCAAGTTCGATCTCAGCCTGATGCTGGAGGAGACCGGAGACGGGCTCTCGGGCGTCCTCGAATACGCGAGCGCACTCTTCGAGCCCCGCACCATCGAGCGGATGGCCGCGCACCTCCATCGTCTGCTCGAAGGCGCGGTCCGCCAGCCGGATGTCGCCGTCCACACCCTGCCGTGGTTCCTGGAGAGGGAGCGGCAGCAGGTCCTCTTCACCTGGAACGACACCGCGCGTCCCTACCCGCGCGAAGCCTCCCTGGTGCGTGCCTTCGACGCGCAGGTGGCCGCGCGGCCAGAGGCCATCGCCCTGCGCCACGGCACCCGAGCCCTCACCTACGCGGAGCTGGACACCCAAGCCAATCAGCTCGCGTGGGCGCTCAAGGCCCAGGGCGTGGGGCGGGATGCGCCGCGCGTGGGCGTGTGCCTGCCCCGCTCCATCGACCTCGTCGTGTCGCTCGTCGCCATCCTCAAGGCAGGCGGCGCCTACGTGCCGTTGGACCCGGACTATCCGGCGGACCGCCTCGCCTTCATGGCCAACGATGCGCGGCTCGTCGCGGTCGTCACCGAATCGGCGCTCGCTGCGCAGGTCCCCGAAGGTCCCTGGACGGTCCTGCGGCTGGACGCGCTGCCGGTGGGGCTGGCACGCCACGCCCCTCCGGATGCGGGCACGGGTGATGACCTGGCGCACATCATCTACACCTCCGGCTCCACGGGCCGCCCCAAGGGCGTGTGCATCCCGCACCGGGGCGTCGCCCGCCTGGTCCTCAACCCGGACTTCATCCAGCTCCGTCCCGAGGACCGTGTCGCCCAGACGTCCACGGTCGCCTTCGATGCCTCGACGTTCGAGCTGTGGAGCGCCCTGCTCAATGGCGCGACGCTGGTCCTGCTGTCGAAGGAAGAGGTCATCGAGCCCAGGGTGCTCGCGCAGCGAGTCCGCGAAGAAGGCATCACGGTCCTGTTCCTGACCACGGCGCTCCTCAACCACGTCGCACGCACCGACCCGGCGCTCCTCAAAGGCCTGCGCTGGCTGCTGTTCGGTGGCGAGGCCGCGGACCCGGCCTGCATCCGCGCGCTCCTCTCCCACAGCGCGCCCGACCATCTCATTCACGCCTACGGCCCCACGGAGAACTCGGCGTACAGCACGTGGTTCTCTCCGACGCGCGTCGAACCCGATGCGGTGACGGTGCCCATCGGGCGCCCGGTCTCCAACAGCACTGCCTACGTGCTGGACGCGCACCTGTACCCGGTGATGCCGGGCATCGTCGGCGAGCTGTTCGTCGGCGGTGACGGCCTCGCCTGGGGCTACTGGGAGCGGCCCGACCTCACCGCGACCGCCTTCATCCCCCACCCCTTCGCCTCCACCCCGGGCGCACGCCTCTACCGCACGGGAGACCTCGTCCGGCAGCGTCATGACGGCGCCTTCGACTTCGTGGGCCGCCGCGACCACCAAGTGAAGGTGCGCGGCTTCCGCATCGAGCCGGGCGAAATCGAAGCCGTGCTGCGCCAGCACGCGTCCGTGCGTGAAGCCCTGGTCCTCGTGCGTGAGGACTCACCGGGTGACAAGCGGCTCGTGGCCTACGTCACCTTCCGTGACGCCGTGAGCGCCAGCGACCTGCGCGCCCACGTCCAGGGGCTGCTTCCCAGCCACATGGTCCCCTCCGCGTTCGTGTTGCTCGACGCGCTGCCCATGACACCGAACGGGAAGGTGGACCGCCGCGCACTGCCGGTCCCCGAGGGCGAGGATCCGCCATCGACGGGCACACGGACGCTGAGCGCGCTGGAGCAGACGTTGAGCGCCATCTGGTGCGCGGTGCTGCAACGGGCGCACATCCCCGTCGATGCGAACTTCTTCGATCTGGGCGGGCACTCGCTGCTGGCCACGCAGATCGTCTCCCGGATCTCGCAGGTCATGGGCGTGCACGTCCCCGTGCGGACCCTCTTCGAGTTCCCCACCCTCGAAGCCCTGGCCGGAGCACTGGAGGCACGGACGCAGGACCCGTCCCATCCTGTTCCCGCGCTCGAGGCGCAGCACCGTGAAGGACCGCCGCCCCTGTCCTTCGCGCAGGAGCGCCTCTGGTTCCTCAACCAGTTCCACGCGGACCGGGCCGCGTACAACATGCCCATGGCGCTGCGGCTTGAAGGCACGCTGGACGTGGACGTACTGGAGCACGCCCTCCAAGCGCTCGTGGACCGGCACGAATCCCTGCGCACGGTGTTCCCGGGTGAAGGCGTCCCCGTGCAGCGCATCCTGCCCCGGCTGCCGGTGTCCCTCCGCCGGGCCGAGGCATCCTCCCGGGCCGAAGCCGAAGCCCTGCTGCGCGAGGACGCGGAGACGCCCTTCGAGCTCTCCGAAGGCCCGATGTTCCGTGCCCTCCTGGTCCGCGAGGACGCGCGACACCACGTGCTGCTGCTCAACCTGCATCACATCGTGTCCGACGGATGGTCGCTGGGCGTGCTGTACCGGGAGCTGTCCGCTGAATACCAGGCGCGTAAAGCGGGACGGGCCTCCGACCTGGCGCCCCTGCCGGTGCAGTACGCGGACTACGCGGCGTGGCAGCGCCAGTGGCTCCAGGGAGACGTGCTCCAGCGACAGCTCGACTTCTGGAAGCAGCAGCTCGCGGATGCGCCACACGTCCTGGAGCTGCCGACCGACCATCCCCGTCCCTCCGTGCAGCAGTTCGCGGGTGCCATCCACGTCTTCACCCTTCCGCGAACCGTGCTCGAAGCGCTTGAAGGACTGGGCCGCCAGGAAGGGGCCACGCTGTTCATGACGTTGATGGCGGGCTTCCAGTTGCTGCTGTCGCGCTACAGCGGCCAGAGGGACTTCATCGTCGGCACGCCCATCGCCAACCGCACGCGCGAGGAACTGGAAGGCCTCATCGGCTTCTTCGTCAACACACTGCCGCTGCGGGCCCACCTGCGTGACGGGGCGTCCTTCCGCGAAGTGTTGCGGCAGGTGCGCGACCGGGCCCTGGGCGCGTATGCGCATCAGGAGTTGCCGTTCGAAAAGCTCGTGGAGGAGCTGCACGTCGAACGCGCGCTGAGCCATGGACCGCTGGTGCAGGTGATGTTCGCCCTCCAGAACGCGCCCGGGACTCCGCCCCAGCTTCCAGGCCTCCAGGTCCAGGCGTTGGAGCTCCAGACCCCGACCTCCAAGTTCGACCTCACCCTGGCCCTGACCGAAGTTTCGGAAGGTCTCAGCGGCACGTTCGAGTACGCGACCTCGCTGTTCGAGCCCCGCACCATCGAGCGGATGGCCGACCACTTCCGCCGCCTCCTCGAAGGCGCGCTCCGTCAGCCCGACGCGGGCATCCACGCCCTGCCCTGGCTCTCCGAAGCGGAGCGCCAGCAGGTCATCACGGAATGGAACGACACCGGCCGGCCCTATCCGAGGGATGCCTCCCTCGTGCAGGCCTTCGAAGCCCAGGTGGCCACGCGGCCGGAGGCCATCGCCATACGCCACGGGGCCCAGACGATCACGTACGCGGAGCTGGACGCTCGCGCAAACCAGCTCGCGTGGACGCTCAAGGCCCAGGGCGTCGGACCGGAGGCGCCACGCGTGGGCGTATGCCTGACGCGCTCCATCGACCTCATCGTGTCGCTGGTCGCCGTGCTCAAGGCGGGTGGCGCCTACGTGCCGTTGGATCCGGACTACCCGGCGGATCGCCTGGCCCTCATGATCTCCGATGCGAAGGTGCATCGGATCATCACGGGGACGGCGACCTCTGCCCGGTTCTCTTCGGACAGCGTCGGGTGCATCCGCGTGGATGCGCTGGAGGCCACCGCGCATTCCGGCTCACCGTACGACGCGACGCGCTTCCATCCCTTGGAGCCCGCCTACCTCATCTACACGTCCGGCTCCACCGGCCGGCCCAAGGGCGTCTGCGTTCCGCATCAGGCCGTGATGCGGCTGGTGATGGATCCGGACTACATCCCGTTCGGCCCGGAGGACCGGGTGGCCCAGGCGGCGACGGTGTCCTTCGACGCCTCGACCTTCGAGGTGTGGGGCGCGCTGCTCAACGGCGCCACGCTGGTCCTGTTCTCCAAGGAGGAGATCATCGACCCCGCGACGCTGGCCCGGGGTCTGCGCGACGAGCGCATCACCGCGCTGTTCCTCACCACGGCTCTGTTCAACCACGTCACCCGGATGGAGCCCACGGCCTTCAATGGCCTGTCCACGCTCCTCTTCGGCGGCGAGGCCGTGGACCCGGCCTGCGTGAACCGGCTGCTGGCCCATGGTGGCCCTCGCAGGCTGTTGCACGTCTACGGCCCCACGGAGAACACCACGTTCAGCACGTGGCACCCCGTCACGGAGCCCGTCACCGGCACGGTGCCCATCGGCAAGCCCCTCTCCAACAGCACGGCCTACGTGCTGGATGCGCACCTGCACCCGGTGGCGGCGGGCATCGTCGGCGAGCTGTTCGTCGGCGGTGACGGCCTCGCCTGGGGCTACTGGGAGCGGCCCGACCTCACCGCGACCACCTTCATCCCCCACCCCTTCGCCTCCACCCCGGGCGCACGCCTCTACCGCACGGGAGACCTCGTCCGGCAGCGCCACGACGGCGCCTTCGACTTCGTGGGCCGCCGCGACCACCAGGTGAAGGTGCGCGGCTTCCGCATCGAGCCGGGAGAAATCGAAGCCGTCCTGCGCCAGCACGCGTCCGTGCGTGAAGCCCTGGTCCTCGTGCGTGAGGACTCGCCGGGCGACAAGCGGCTGGTCGCCTACGTCACCTTCCGCGTTGCCGTGACCGCCAGCAACCTGCGCGCCCACGTCCAGGCCGCGCTCCCCAGCCACATGGTCCCCTCCGCGTTCGTGCTGATGGACGCACTGCCACTCAACGCGAACGGCAAGGTGGATCGCCGCGCCCTGCCCCGTCCTTCGGACGCCACGGACACGGAGGAGGCCGGCGTGTTGCCCCGCACGCCGCTGGAGCAGCGGATCGCGGACCTGTGGGCGGAGGTCCTGGGACGCACGGCCATCAGCGTCACCGCGAGCTTCTTCGACCTGGGCGGCCACTCGCTGCTCGCGGCGCAGCTCGTGTCGAAGCTGTCGGAGCACTTCCCGTTCAAGGTCCCGCTCCAGGTCCTCTTCCAGAGCCCGACGGTCGCGGCGCTCGCGCAGTGGATCCAGGCGAAGCTCACGCCCGATGCACCGGTGGCCGCGCAGGGGCCCACGCTCCCCGAAGGCATCGTGCGGCTCCAGGAGGGACGGACGGACCTTCCGCCGCTGTGGTGCATGCACCCGGTGGGCGGCACGGTGTTCTGCTACCAGGACCTGGTGCGGGCGCTCGGCCCGGACCGCACGGTGTATGGCTTCCAGGCGCCGGGCGTGAACGGCGAGTGCCCGCCCCTGGGGAGCATCGAGCTGCTCGCGTCACACCACCTGAGCGCCATGCTCCAGTGGCAGCCCCGCGGGCCCCACTACCTCGTCGGCCTCTCCATGGGCGGCACCATCGTCTACGAGATGGCCCAGCGCATGCTCACGCTGGGCATTCCCCCCGCGCTGCTCGTCTTCCTCGACACGCCCGGCCCCGGCCAGATGCCCACGCGCTTCGAGGACGACGCCGCGCTGCTCGCGGCGATGTTCGGGGACGACACGCCCACGCTCGCCCAGCGGCTGCGTTCGCTGCCTCCGCACGAGCAGATGAAGGAGGTGCTGCGCCAGGCCCGCGAGGGCGCGACCGTGCCGGACTCGTATTCGCTGCGCGACCTGGAGATCTTCCTGGACGTCTGGAAGGCCCACATGCGCGCGCTCTTCAGCTACGAGCCCGTGCCCTACGAGGGACTGGCCACGTACCTCAAGGCCCAGGTGCACGTGCCGCCGCATCCGCTGCATCCGGAGCAGCCGTGGCAGGAGCTCGTGCGGCACGGGCTGGAGGTGCTGCCGGTGCCCGGCAACCACCAGACGATGATCGAACCGCCGCACGTGGAGACCATGGCGCGGCACCTCACCGAGTGCCTGCGGCGCGTCGAGGACTCAGCGCCCCGAAGCTCGGTCGCATAGCGGCCCGGAGAGCCCCCGGCGGCATGTCCGATGAGCGGACGGCCGGGGGGCGACACACGTCGAACCGGAAGGACTGGGAGCGCTGGAGCGTACTAGCGCCTCCATGACCAACACCATTCGACGCGCCTTCGCGGCGCTGCTGACGCTGACGTGTCTCGGGGCGCTGTCCGCCCAGGCCGCCACGGGTGTGCAGGGGCCCGTGCCCCCGGCCTTCCAGAACCGCTTGATGGTGGGCCTCTTCGAGGAGGCCGGCCAGAACTGGATGCGGGACAGCAACGTGCCGTGGGACGCGCGCTACCGCTACTTCACCAAGGGCTGGGCGGACAACTGGGGCTACGGCGCCCACGACGGCAGCTGGGCGGCCAGCTTCTTCACGGAGACGAAGGCGCAGGGCTACGTCCCCGTCGTCACGTACTACCAGCTCTTCGGTGAGGCGGGCGGCGGCGAGGGGGAGACGCTGGCGAAGCTGAAGAACGCCAGCACCATGCGCTCCTACTTCGAGGACGTGAAGCTGCTCCTGCAGCGCGCGAAGACTTTCGGCGGTCCGGTCATCGTCCACGTGGAGCCGGACGCGGTCGGCATCCTCCAGTCCCAGACGGCCTCCAACCCCAACGCGTACGCGGCCATCGCGGCCTCGGGGATGCCGGAGCTCGCGGGCCTGCCCAACACCGTCGCGGGGTGGAGCCTGGCGTTCCTCCAGCTGCGCAAGGCCGTGGGCGCGAACAACGTCGTGCTGGGCCTGCACATCTCCGCGTGGGCCAGCGGCAAGGACATCGCGTTCAACTCGCTGACGGATCCGCTCCAGCCGGAGGTGGACACGGTCGTCAACTTCCTCAAGCCGCTGGGGCTTGGCACCAACGTCACCGGCGCCACCTATGACGTGCTCGTGGGCGACCCGCTGGACCGCGACGCGGACTTCTACCGGCTCACGCAGGGCGCGGACCACACCTGGGACATGAGCGACACGGCGTCCCTCACGTCGCGCTCGTACAACCGCTACGCGGAGTGGCTGCGCCTCTGGAACCAGACCACCGGCAAGCGCTGGGTGCTGTGGCAGATCCCGCTGGGCAACTTCAACCACCTCAACATCAACAACAGCGGTGGCGCGCGCCAGGGCTACAAGGACAACCGCACCGAGTACTTCTTCGGCGCGAGCGGTGACGCGCACCGGCGCAAGTTCGCCAACGTGGGCGTCGTCGCGCTGATGTTCGGCGCGGGCGCGGGCGGCCAGAGTTCCTACCAGAACGACCAGGGCACCGACGGACAGCCCTACCTGAAGCAGCGCGCGGGCACGTTCCTCAACGCGGGCGGCCTCCTCCTGCCCGCGGCCGGCACCACGCTCCCGCCCCCGGGCGGCGGTGGCTCCACCGATGGCGGCACCGTGGACGCCGGCACCCCGCCGGTCGACGCGGGCACCGACGGTGGCACCCGTCCGGATGGTGGCACCGATGGCGGCGTGGACGGCGGAACGCGTCCGGATGCCGGCACGGATGCGGGCACCGGCACCTCCGACGCGGGCACCCCGGCGGACACCTCGAAGTACGGCTTCGAGTCCAGCACGCAGGGCTGGAGCGCGAGCGGCGCGGCCCTGTCGTCCGTGAGCACCACCACGGCCAAGGCCTACGCGGGCACCCGTTCGCTGGCCGTGCCCTTCAACGGCACGTCCGGCAAGGGCACGGTGGCCGTGGCCAACGCGGCCGTCTACTCCGGCAAGACGGTGACGTTCCGGTTCTGGCTGCCCACCGGCAGCAAGATCACCGGCGTCCAGCCCTACGCCCTGGAGGGCGCGGCCGCGAACTGGCGCTGGACGGGCAACTGGATCGCCGTCGGCAGCCTCCAGGCAGGCGCCTGGAACAACATCACCGTGAAGCTGCCCGCCGGCTCCACCTCCCCGCTGTACCAGCTGGGCGTGGAGTTCCAGACGACGGGCACGTGGAAGGGGACGGCGTACCTCGACGCCGTCATCTGGTAGTCCAAGCAGTTTCCGGTCCCGCGGGCGCGTGCAACCGCCCGCGGGACCGACGTAGGGTAGCGCCCCCCGTGAGCACCCTGCCCTCCGCCGCCCCCGTCTCCCGCGAGCGCGTGCGCGCCATCGACTGGCTGCGCGGCCTCTCCGTCCTCGTGATGATCCAGACCCACTCGCTCGTGCTGCTCACCCCCGAGCTGCGCAAGAGCGAGTGGACCGGCCGGCTGCTCAAGGTCGACGGGCTGGTGGCCCCCGCGTTCATCTTCTCCGCCGGGTTCGCGCTGGCGCTGCTGATGGTGCGCAGCGCCGCCGCGGGCGTGCTGCACGAGCGCGTGCCCCGCAACCTGCGCCGCATCGCGGAGGTGTTCGCGGTCGCGGCGCTCGTCAACGCCGTCTGGTTCCCCATCCGCACCGAGCCCGTGTGGCTGCTGCGCCTGGACATCCTCCACTGCGTGGGCCTGTGCCTGATCATCACGCTGCCCCTGGCCGCGCTGCTGGCCTCACGCCCGCGCGTGCTCGCGGGCACCGCGTTCGCGCTGGCGATGGTGGCGTTCGCGCTGGCGCCCTTCAGCGACTCCGCGGGCGAGCCCTGGGCGTCGTTCCTGCGCAAGTCCTCCTGGGCCCCCTTCCCGCTGGTGCCGTGGATCGGCTTCGCGTGGCTGGGCGCCTTCGCGGGCTGCATCGCGGGCGCGTGGGGCCGCAAGGGGCTGGCGCGGGCCCTGGGCTTCCTCATCGCGTTGGGGCTCGTGGGCACGCTGATGCCGGGCACGCTCAACGACCTCTACCCGCCGCACCGCTTCTTCGTCACCAACCCGTCCAACTCCGCCACCCGCTTCATGTGGGTCTGCGCGGTGCTGCGGGTGATGCTCTGGGTGGAGGCCCGGATGGCACCGGACGCGAAGCCCTCGCGCGCGCGCCGCTTCCTGGAGGTGTTCGGCACCGCGTCGCTGTCCGCGTACTTCTTCCACGAGATGCTGCTGTACTACCGCGTCTTTGGCGTCTTCTCGTTCCAGAAGGTGTGGGGCGACTCCAGCGGGTGGCTGAAGTACGCGGGCCTGCTCGCGCTGCTCATCGCGTGCACGTTCGTGCTGTGCCTCGCGTGGGATCCGGTGGAGCGCGCGGTGAAGAAGGCCTTCACGCGCGCGGGCCAATGGCTGCTCAGTGCGCCGCGCTGGCTGCGGCCTGTTCGAAGGCGCGGATGATCTCCGGCGGGGCCTGGACCAGCTCAATCAGCACGCCCTCGCCGCTCAGCGGGAACTGATCACTCGCCTTCGGGTGGATGAAGCAGACGTCGAAGCCCGCCGCGCCCTTGCGGATGCCGCCGGGCGTGAAGCGCATGCCCTGCCCCTCCAGCCACTTGACGGCCACCGCCAGGTCATCCACCCACAGCCCCACGTGGTTGAGCGCGGGGTCGTGCACCTTCGGACGGCCGTCGGGGTTGACGGGCTGCATCAAGTCCACCTCCACCTTGAAGGGGCCCGCGCCCGCCACGACGATGTCCTCGTCCACGTTCTCCTTCTCGCTGCGGTAGGTGCCATGGGCCGTCAGGCCCAGCGTGTCCACCCACAGCTTGCGCAGGGCGCCCTTGTCCAGCCCTCCGATGGCGATCTGCTGGATGCCCAGAATCCGGAACGGTCGTGTCGTCTCCATGGGCGGGGACCGTCGCAAAAGGGGTCCCCCCACGCAAGCGCGGGCCACGGGCGGGCCCGGGAAAAATTCACTGGATAAACCCATTCCGGAGGTCGGCCGTTTCCAGGGGCACGCTGACCTACTCCCGTCGTCCCGGAGCCGCCCCATGTCCCCGTTCTTCTCGAAGCGCCGCGTGTCCTTCGTCAGTGGTGCCCTCCTCTGCGCCAGCCTCGTGAGCGCCTGCTCCTCCATGGAGCCGGCGCAGGGCGTGACGCGCGGCGAGCTCCGCCCCCAGGCCGTCGCGACCACCCAGAACGCCCCCGCTGACGAAGCCAAGGTCGACAGGGCCGAGCTCCCGCCCCCGCCGCCCTCCACCCCGGCCGCGGCTCCTACCGCGCGCATGGCGCCGGAGCCGGAGATGCGCCGCGCGGCGCCCGGGAAGAAGTCCATGGCCGCCCTGGGCGCGGCCTCGGGCGGCGCGCTCGCGATGGGCGAAGTCGCCCCGATGCCGGTCCAGCAGCCGAAGGAGAAGTCCAAGCTGGAGCTGGGCGACGACAAGAACGTCGCCGAGGGCGGCAACACCTTCGAGGCCTACAAGGCCAACGCCTTCACGGAGACGGCGAAGGACAACCTGTCCACCTTCGCGGCGGACGTGGACACGGCCTCCTACTCCATGGCGCGGCGCTACCTGCAGCAGGGCCAGCTGCCGCCCACCCAGGCGGTGCGCGTGGAGGAGTTCGTCAACTACTTCAAGTACCGCTACACCCCGCCGGAGGACGGCGCCTTCACGGTGCACCTGGAGGGCGCGCCGTCGCCCTTCAACGCGCGCCGCCAGTTCGTGCGCGTGGGCGTGCAGGGCAAGGTCGTCTCCCGCTCGCAGCGCAAGCCCGCGCACCTAGTGTTCCTGGTGGACACCAGCGGCTCCATGGCGTCGTCGGACAAGCTGCCGCTGGCCATCGAGTCCATCAAGGTCGCGGTGAAGAACCTCAACGAGAACGACACCGTGGCGCTCGTCACCTACGCGGGCTCCACGCGGGACGTGCTGCCCCCCACGCCCGCCACGGACGTGAAGAAGATCCACGCGGCGCTGGACACGCTGGTCGCGGGCGGCGGCACGGCCATGGGCTCCGGCATGGAGGCGGCCTACAAGCACGCGGTGAAGAAGGCCGCGGGCGGCGTGGTGTCCCGCGTGGTGGTGCTCACCGACGGTGACGCCAACATCGGCCCCAACCTGAGCCCCAAGGCCATGCTGGCCAGCATCGAGAAGTACGTGGCCGAGGGCGTCACCCTCACCACCGTGGGCTTCGGCATGGGCAACTACCACGACTCGCTGATGGAGCAGCTGGCGGACAAGGGCAACGGCAACAGCTTCTACGTGGACAGCATGAAGGAGGCGCGCAAGGTCTTCGAGACCCAGCTCACCGGCACGCTGGAGGTCATCGCGAAGGACGTGAAGTTCCAGGTGGAGTTCAACCCGAAGGCCGTCAGCCGCTACCGCCTGATGGGCTACGAGAACCGCGACATCGCGGACAAGGACTTCCGCGACGACAAGGTGGACGCGGGCGAGATTGGCGCGGGCCACACCGTGACGGCGCTCTACGAGGTGGAGCTCACGGGCGACGCGCCGCAGGAGCTGGCCACGGTGCGCATCCGCGCCAAGGCGCCCAACGGCACGGAGGCCAAGGAGCAGGCCTTCCCGCTCACCCGCGCGAACCTGAAGCCGTCCATGGAGGCCG
The DNA here is from genome assembly GCF_036245865.1 of Corallococcus caeni. Lineage (NCBI taxonomy): Bacteria > Pseudomonadati > Myxococcota > Myxococcia > Myxococcales > Myxococcaceae > Corallococcus > Corallococcus caeni. The sequence goes on from NZ_BTTW01000003.1 coordinate 891,105, forward strand.
CCTCCACCGACTTCCGCTTCGCCGTCGCGGTGGCCGCCACCGCGGACATCCTCCGCGCCGCGCCCGCCGCGGAGGGCTGGAGCCTGGCCACCACGCAGAAGCTGGCGGAGGGCGCCGTGGCCGGTGACGCGGACCGCACCGAGTTCGTCCGCCTCATCGGCCAGGCGCGCGCGCTGACGACCGCGTCCGCCAGCGGCCGCTAGGCAGTCCGCAGCACCGGGGAGAAGCGCAGCAAGGGGGGCCCTGCCCGCCACCGGAATGAGCCGGTGGCGGGCAGGGCTTTTTTCGGAGGGTGCGTCAGATGACGGTGATGTTGGGGGGCGTGGTGGTGGTGAAGAAGTTGGCGAAGCTCGCGTACCAGTAGGTCCCCGACTGGTTGTTGATCTTGCACGCCTTGGTGCCGGAGGCGTTCACGGTGGTCCCGTTGCTGGCGATGCTGAGGCTGCCCGTGCTGATGCTGCCCGTCATGTAGTCGCAGTAGATGTCCGCGTTGCGCGTGGTGGAGAGCGTCGTGGGGTCCACGCCGCGCACGGCCATGACGGTGGCGGACGAGCCGCTCCAGCCGTTGCGCATCGTGAAGCCCACCGCGAGCCCCAGGCTGGAGCCGGAGAGCGACACGGTGCCCGGCGGGCTCAGCGGCACGGTCTGGACGACCACCGATGCGCCCGTCGTCAGCGTGCAGCTGGCGCCACCCGTGCGGGTGATGACGACGTTGTACTGCGGCGGCGAGGTGGTGATCTGCACCGTGGTCGCCTCGTAGTCACAGCCCTGCGAGGACGCCGTCGTCAGCCGCGCGCCCTGCTGCGCCAGCTCCACGCCGTCCTCCTGCTCCGGACCGCCACAGGCGGAGAGCACGAGGGCAGAACCCAGACACACCACGGACGTCAGCTTGTTCATCATGGGAATTCCTTTCCGATTTTCGGGAGGGGGAAGGCCCGGACGCTAACAAGCGCGTCCAACGGAACCAAGACGGGGAGTCCTGGCTGCCGTTGACGCGGAGCGACGCGTGTATAGTGCGCGGTATGAACCGACCCGCTTCGTGGAAGTCCTCGCTGGTTTTGACCCTGGCCACGCTTGCCTGTGGGGCATGCGGGGATTCCGCCTCCGGTGGAGGCGTGAGCCTGGGTTCCGAGCAGAAAGGGATTGCGACCTTCTACGACGCCAACGGGGGCGGCAACTGCTCCTTCGAGCCCGGCGGCGATCAGATGGTGGCCGCGATGAACCAGGCGCAGTACGACAACAGCGCCGTCTGCGGCGAGTGCGTGGACATCGTCGGCCCCAAGGGCACCGTGCGCGTGCGCATCGTGGACCAGTGCCCTGATTGCGATAAGGGCCACCTGGACCTGTCGCGCGAGGCCTTCGACAAGGTGGCGGAGGCCAAGGACGGCCGCGTGGACATCACCTGGACGCCGGTGTCCTGCGACGTGGCCGGCCCGGTGGAGTACCACTTCAAGGACGGCAGCAATCCCTGGTGGACGGCCATCCAGGTGCGCAACCACCGGCTGCCCATCAAGAAGCTGGAGTGGCGGCGCGACGGCGACTGGAAGGCCCTGGAGCGCCAGAGCTACAACTACTTCGTCTTCGAGGGCATCGGCGAGGGCCGCTTCCAGCTGCGCGTCACCGCCAGCGACGGCCAGCAGCTCGTGGACAGCGTGGAGAAGGTGCTGGACGACGGCTCCGTGGACGGGGCGGATCAGTTCGCGCCCCAGAAGTAGGCACGCCCCGCCGCCCCGTCCGTCACTGCGTCAAAGCCTCAGAACGTCATGATGGACGGGGCCGTGGTGCTGGTGAAGAAGTCCGGGTAGCTGGCCAGGTACGTGTTGCCCGTGCCCGTCTGGCCGTAGATGGTGCCGCTCTTGGTCCCGTACACGGTCAGCGTCGTCCCGTTGGAAGCGATGGACAGGCTGCCCGAGTAGATGGAGCCCCGGCCCAGGTAGACGGACAGCCCCGTGGACCGGACGATGTCCAGCGTGTCCGGCGCCACGTGCTTGATGCCCAGGGACTGGGGCGCGCTGCCGCTGACGCTGCTCTTGTACGTGTAGCTCACGGCCACGCCCAGGTCGTTGGCCACCAGCGACAGCGTGGGCGCCGTGCCCGTGGACGTGCCCACCACGACGCTGCCCGCGCCGTACGGGCAGGTGGCGTCCGCCGCGCGCGTGACGGTGACGTCGTAGATGGGAGGAAGCGTGCCCGGCTGCGCGGCGTACGACGCGGTGAAGGTGCAGCCCTGCGAAGTCACCAGGGCCGACTCCTGGGTGGCGAGGCCGTCCTCGCCCTCCACTCCACCACCGCACGCCGTGAGGCCGGCGACGGCGCAAAGCGAGACAACGGACTTGAGGTTCAGCATGGCATTGGACTCCAGGGTTGGGGTGTGTGCTGCGCCGCCCCTATAAAGCCCAATGCCAGACACTGAAAACATTTCACTGGCAATGCCTGCCGCCCATCAGAACGCGACGATGGACGGGGCCGTGGTGCTGGTGAAGAAGTCCGGGTAGCTAGCCACGTAGTTGCCGCCGGAGCCCGTCTCCCCGACGATGGGTCCGTTCTTGGTGCCGGAGACGGTCAGCGTCGTCCCATCCGGTCCGATGGCCAGGTCTCCGGAGCTGACGGAGTACTGGACGCCCGTGGGGTACAGGGTGGAGGAGCGGACGACGGTCAGCGTGTCCGGCGCCAGGTGCTTGAGATCCAGCGACCGGGCGTATTTGCCGTACGTGTAGGCCACGGCCACGCCCAGCTCATTGGCTGTCAGGGACACCGTGGGCTCAACGGCGTTGGAGGAGCCCACGAGCACGCTGCCTGCGCCCCAGGCGCAGGTGCTGCTCGCCAGACGGGTGACCGTCACGTCGAAGATGTAGGGGAACGGACCGGGCTGCCGCGGCGCGGAGGACACCGTGAAGGTGCAGCCCTGGGAGGTTCCCGTCACCAGCGCGGATTCCCGGGTGGCGAGCCCGCCCTGCCCTTCCACTCCACCACACGCCGTGACCGCGACGACCGCGCCCAGGGAAACAACGGACTTGAAGAGCTGCATGGCATTGCACTCCAGGGGTTTTGGGGGAACAGCCCCGCCCCATCTAAAGGCAAATGCCAGACGCGGAAAACGGATTCTCAATCCCTACCGTCCGGACGTCGCGGGGGTGCGAAGCCACCCGCGACGTTTGTGCAGTGCACCTACCGCCGCAGCATGCCGCGCAGGAGCTCCAGGGCCTCGGTGACGCCCTGCCAGACCTGGAGCGCCTTGATGCCCTCGCCCTCGCCCTGCACGTTGCGGCGGGCGGCGCGCTCCAGTGGCAGCAGCGCGCCCTCCACCAGTTCAATCTGCCGGCTGAGCTCCGCCGGGGACGGGCCGTTCGCGGCGCGCTGGAGCGACTCCGCGGGGGTGGGCAGGGACACCGACACCGGCCGGTCCGCCAGCGCCGTGATGGCCTTGGAGAGCTGCGCCATGTACGGGCCGAAGTCCGGCGCGGGCGCCTGGGGCATGGGCGCGTTGCGCAGCGTGGGCGCCTCCGCCTGCGCGGCCACGCGCTCCGTGAGGGCCTTGAGCAGCTGCGCCAGGTGCTTGAGGTACGGGGCCAGGTCCGTGGCCGGAGCCTGGGGGGCCTGGGGCGCGGCCGGGAGGGACACCTGCACCGGGGCGGGCGGCTTCTGGGCGGCCTCGCGGCCCACGCGGGCCACCTCCAGCACGGCCTCGCGCAGGGCCTCCAGGTGCGGGGCCACGGGCGTGTCCTCGCTGGGGGCGTTCGCCTGCGCGGCGGCCTGCACCACCGCGTCGCGCACGGAGCCCAGCTGTTCCTCGATGGCGCCCAGCTGTCCGGTGACGCGCGCCACGGGGTCGTCCTCCTTGCCCCCCATGCGCTTCACGCGGGCGAAGCCCTGCTTGATCTCCTCCCAGCGCTTCGCCTTCTCCGGCGTCAGGCGCCCGCGCATCTCCTGGAGCTTGAGCAGGTTCTGCTCCGCCGCCGTGGTGAGCGTCTGGGATTCGCCCTGGTAGTGGTCGTCGATGCGGCGCTCCAGCTCGTCGTCCGTCATCGCGGAGACGACCTTCTCAGCCAGCTTGCCCATGTTGCGGTAGCTGCCCTGCAGCTTGAACGGCGGCTCCGTCCGGAAGCGCTCGTCCTGCGCGGCGGACGCGATGTACTGGAGGTTCACCTTGAGCAGCACCTGCTGCACGCGGAACAGCCGCTGGAAGACGGCGATGATCTCCTGGAGCTCCGCGGCCGCGTAGCCGTGCTTCAGCTCGCCGGAGGGGACGTCCTCGCCCTTGGCCATCCGGATGAGGCGGTGCACGTCCTGCGGATCGCGCGTGGCCAGCGGCGCCAGCACCGGGTTGGAGGTGAGCGCGTTCTCCAGGTAGCTGAGGGCGAACAGCTCCTCCTTGCCGTCCAGGATGTCACCCAGGTTGTACGTGTCCGCGCGGTTGGCGAGCATGTCCGGGATGCGGAAGCGCTCGCCCGTCTCCGTGTACGGGTTGCCCGCCATCACCACGCAGAACTTCTTGCCGCGCAGGTCGTACGTGCGCGTCTGGCCATTCCAGACACCCTCCACGCGGCGCTGGCCATCGCACAGGGAGATGAACTTCTGGAGCAGCTCCGGGTCCGTGTGCTGGATGTCGTCGAGGTAGAGCATCACGTTGTTGCCCATCTCGAAGGACAGGTTGATGCGCTCCACCTCCTGCCGCGCGGTGGCGTTGGGCGCCTCCGCGGGGTCCAGCGACTTCACGGCGTGGCCCAGCGCCGGCCCGTTCACCTTCACGAAGGTGAGGCCCAGGCGGCTGGCCACGTACTCCATCAGCGTCGTCTTGCCGTAGCCCGGCGGCGACATGAGCAGCAGCATGCCCATGCGGTCCGTGCGCTTGCCCTCGCCCGCCGCGCCCAGCTGCTTGGCCAGGTTCGCGCCGATGAGCGGCAGGTACACCTCGTCGATGAGCCGGTTGCGCACGAAGCTCGTGAGCACCTTGGGCGTCAGCTCCTCCAGCCGCAGCTTGCGCCGCTCGCGGTCCAGCAGGTCGCGCAGGTACGCGCGGTAGGCCACGTACGCGGGCACGCGCACCTGGCGGAACTCGCCCAGCCGCGCCAGGAACTCGTCCAGGCGCAGGGACAGCTTGCGGTCCTGGATGCGCGGGTGGCTGCCCAAGAGGCCCGTGGCCTCCGTGGCGGTGATGGCGCCCGCCGCGTCGCGGTCCAGCTTGCGCTCCGTGAGGAGCACCACCGCCGTCTCCAGCGCGACGTGGGCCGCCTCGCCCGGGCCGCCCTCGCGCTTCGCGAGGAACGCGTCCACCCAGGCGCGCGCGATGCGCAGGCGCTCCGGCAGGTTCTTCTCCAGGCCGCGCAAATCTTCGTCGAACGCGGTGCGCGACCCGTGCCGGTCCAGGTGCGCGAGGAAGGTGTCCTTCAGCGCCAGGGCCTCACGGCTGGTGGTGAAGCGCGGCCGGTCCACCGCCAGCTCCTCCACGAGGTAGCGGCCCGCCTGCCGGCCCTCCGCGGGCGAAGCCGTGAGGCCATGCCCCTGGAGGAACGCGAGCACGCGCTCGCCCAGCTCATCCCCCAACGCCACCAGGTCCGCGCCGGTGTCGAACGCCTGCCGCAGCCGCGCCAGGCTCCGGGCGCGCCGGTGGAACACGCCGCGCAGCGTGTCGTCCCCGTCGAACGCCCAGTACAGCGCGGCCCAGGCGCGAGGCACCGGGGCGAAGCGCAGCAGGCCCGCGCCCTGGTGCAGCGCGAGCAGCTTCTCGAGAATGGCCGCCGCGTCCGCGTCGTGCACGCCGCGCTCGTAGCCCTCGTCGAAGCGGTCCGCCGCGTACGCGCGCACGCGCTCCAGGAGCTGCCCCTGCGCGCCGGCCTCGTACAGCGCCGTGGGCGTGAGGCCACCCTTCCCCTCCTCCGCGTCCATCAGCAGCCCGGCGGCCAGGTACTCCGCGCGGTACACGTCGCGCGTCTCGGAGACCAGGTGCTGATCCCAGAGCTCGCGGTACTTCAAGAGCTCCGGGTCCTCCAGCTTCTGCGTGTAGTCGGAGCCGGTGAGCTGGAGGTACAGCGCGCCGTCGCGCGGCACCAGCGTCAGCTCCAGCGGCTGGGTGTTCACGTGGAAGCGGTAGGGCCCCAGCTTGATGAGCCCCTCGCCGCCCTCGAACAGGTCCTGCTTGTCGCGCAGCGCGCGCAGGGCGTCCTGCTTCGCGGACTTCACCCGCGACAGCACCTCATCCGCGCGGACGCTGTCCTGGAGCGCCAGTAGCTGCTCCGCCAGCTGCCGCAGCTTGAGGATCATCGCGTCGGACGCGAAGTAGGCGTTGAGCTCGTCGTCCGCCTTGAACGACTTCGCCCGGCGCTGCACGCCCTGGAGGATGCGCTCCGCCGCGCCGAAGAGGCCCGAGGCCCGGCGCTGCCGCTCGTCCACCAGCGCCTGCTTGCGCGCGCCGAAGGCCTCCAGCAGCTCCTCGCGCTTCTGGGTAATTTGCCCCAGGAACTCGTCGAACTCGCCGAAGCGGCCCTCCAGCTCCTCCAGCAGCACGGTGAGCTTGGAGAGCGCCTCGTCGCACTTCTCCGGCGAGTCCGCCTGCGACAGCGCGTTCTCGATGCTCTGGCCCAGCAGCTTGAACTGCGCGCCGAACTCCGCGCGCTTCTCCTTGCCGGACAGCTCCTTGCGCTTCGCCTGGAGCCCCGCGCGCACGCGGTTCAGGCGGCTGAACAACTCGGAGATGCCTTCGAGGATGCGGGCCCGCGCCAGCGGGTCGCCCACCTGGAGCCCGCCCACCACCTCACCCAGGACCTCCAGGCCCTGGCCGGTGCGCTCCACGTCCTCGGCCAGCGGAGCCAGCTCCGCCGTCGTCGTCAGCGGCTCCAGCCGCTCCATCAGCCCGTCCAGCCGGGTGGCCAGGGGCTGGAGCGCCTCACCCTTCTGGAGGAAGTCCACGCACGCGGTGCTCACCGCGTCGGACGCGGCCACCACCGCCTGCTCCAGGGCGTCCACGCGCCCCAGGTCCATGTAGCGCACGTCCTTCAGCGTGATGAGGTGCCCGCGGTGCCGACGCAGGTCCGCCAGCGCGCGCATGAAGCCCTCCGCGTCGGTGAGCCCCTCCGGCTGCGCGTTGAGTAGCAGCGTCTCCTGCGCCTGCGAGGCCTGCGCGAGCGACTCCTCGGCGCGCTTGCGCATCGCGAGGACCTTCTCGAACTCGTCGATGATGAGCTCGGAGGTGCGGCGCAGCAGCTCGATGGGCTCCTGGAGCCCCACCTCCGCGTGGGAGAGCCAGTAGTACGCGTCCAGCGCGCGCGTGGCCGCGGAGACCAAGTCCTCGTAGGTGCGGCGCGTGGGCTTGTCCGTCTTCGCCACGCGCGGCAGCGTCAGCGCGTCGCTGATGCCGCGCACCAGCTCCGCGTTGCCCACCTTTCCCAGGTAGCCCGGCGCCGGGGGCAGCTTCGCCGCGTGCTCGTCGGAGACGAACGGCGTCTGCCACACCTGCATGGGGTGCACGCGGGTGGGCTCCTGCGACGTGGCGCGGAACACCACCAGCCCGCCGTCCGCGAAGAGGCTCATGCCGTTCGCCTGCAGCGGCGTCTGCACCTCCTTGCGCACCAGGTTGTACGGGAAGAGCATGTAGGCGCCGTCGTCACGGCGGTGGAAGACGTAGAGCACGTCCTCCCCGTTGGGCGAGCGCACGGCCTGGTGGAACTCCATGCCTTCGGACGCGCCGTCGAAGACCTTGTAGTCGCCCGTCTGCAGGTAGTAGCCGCCCGGGAAGACGATGCCCTGGTCCTCCGGCAGCCGCACGCAGGACTGGCCGATGGCGTCGATGCGCACCACGTGCTGGGTGCGCGAGTTGAAGACGAGGTAGCGGTACGCCTTCTCCCGGAACGGCAGGATGCGCAGGAGGATGAGGCCCCCCACCTGCGTCCAGGCGAACTCCGCGTCGTCCAGCGACTGGTCCGGGTCGTCCACCGGCTCGCTGTAGATGCCCCGGCCGGTGGCGGTGTTGTTCTCCACCTTGACGGTGAGGTCGCCCTTCACCGTCTCCACGAAGACCTGATCCAGCACGTTGACGTGCGGGTGCTGGCCCAGCACGTACTGCTCGCGCGAGGCCACCGTCCACTCGAAGTCGTGTGACGGCGGGTAGACGTGGTCGCGCTCGCCCTGGTTGTCCACGTAGGTGGCGCGGCCCTCCACGTCCACGTTGAAGCGGAAGACCTTGAGGTCGCGCGCGGACTGGCCCGTCTGGAACACCGCGAGCAGGCGCGAGTCCCGCCGCCGCAGCTGCAGCAGCTTCGCGTCCTTGTAGTACTTGTACAGCTCGCCAAAGTCCTTCACGAACCGGGGGTCCGCGAGGAAGCCGCCGGCCTCCGTGGGAGGCACGGCGGACAGGTCGAAGCCCTCGGCCGTCTTCTCGAAGCGGTGCAGCGAGAAGACGTCCGAGACGTTCGTCTCCTTCTTCAGGCCGATGAAGACGTTGTAGCCGAAGAGGAGGTACTTCCCGACGCTGACGATGTCGCGGGGGACGCAGTTGTTCTCCGTGCGCACCCGCTCGTTGCCGATGACGGTGAGTTCCGTGCCGCCGAACAGCGCCTTGCGCCGGGCGTTGAGGTCGTTCGCCTGGGTCGCCAGCGCGTCCGCCTGGGAGTGGAGGCGCGCACGGATGACCTCGTAGCTGCCGCCCTCCAGCGTCGCCTCGCCCCCGGGCACCTGGGTACCCGGGGTCTTGGAGCTGTCAGTTGCCATGGATGTTCACCGGAAAGGGATTGCGATTGGCGGGAGGCTTCAGCCCTGCTGCTTCTGCGCGAGGGCCGCGGCTTCCGTCTGCACCAGCGCCTTGATGCCGGCGGCGGTGGTCTCCGTCGGGTTCACCGACATGCGGTTGAGCAGCGCCGCGACGGCCAGGTTCTGCGCGTCGTTGCTGAGGCCCGGCTTGGAG